>NZ_JARACH010000015.1:0-150293 GCF_029087445.1 Amycolatopsis sp. La24 | reverse complement strand
TACGAAGCCTCCCTGCGGTTCGGGGGTGCTTGTCAAGGCATCTTTCCCGCCTTGACAAGCACCCCCGAACCGTCAGCACAATCAAGCTTCGGGGTGCACCACGCAACCAAGGCGGCCGATGTCGCCGCCAGGCGACGAGCCGCTCAGTCCCGCCCCCGAGAAGGAATAGCCGTCAACGCCGTAAACAACACCGCCGCCAGTTGCACCAGCAGCAACAACCCCCGCTCAGTCCCAGGGAACGTCACCGACACCTCCGAAGACTTCGCAGGCACCGACACGGCAACCTGATGCCCCCAAGCAGGCACGATCGGCACCGCCTTCCCGTCGACACTCGCCTGCCACCCAGCCTCCTGCTCAGCCGCCAGCACGAGCAACCGCCCAGTAGGCCCTTCAGAAGCCCGAACCCGCACGTCCGGCAACCGAGCAGCCACCGGCGAAATCCCCGGATTAGTCCCCGGCGCACCCCCACCGGTCACGGCCTGCTTGGCCAACTCCGGCGAGATCAGCGCCACCTCCCCGGACTTAGGCAGCAACCGCAACGTAGGCCGCCCGTCCGACATAGGCGCAGCCACCGCAGCAAGATCACTGGCCGCCGCGGCGAACGCCCGAGCATCCGTTCCCACCGGCAACACCACGTACTGCACCCCAGAAGCCGCAGCAGCCGCGAACACCCGCTTCAGCGCCGCGACATCCCCCTGCCCCAGCCCCCGCCGCCAGTCGGCCAGCCGCTCCGGCGTCCCCTTGACCGGCGCGAGCTCATCGTCCCCGAGGAGCGCCAGCCGACCACCGGTCTGCCGCACCTGCCCCGCGCTGACATCCAGCACCGAACGCCCCGTAGCCGCGACATCCGCCGCCACCTCAGGCGCAAGCTGCGGACGCGCCGCCGACGTCAACGGCCCCTCGGACCCGGTCGCGACCGCCCCCACACCCAGCGCAGCCACCACCACAACCCCGGCGACCGCGAGCACCTTCGGCAACCAAACCGCAGGCACCGCCGCACCACCCCGCTGCCAAGTAGCCAGCACCGCCCACAACAACCCAGCGCCGACCACCAGCAACGGCACCCCGGCGTACCCAGACGCCGGTGCCCCGCCCTGCATCGGCGTCAGCTGCACCTGCCGCACCAGCACGACGCCGATCAGCCCCAGCACCGCGAGCGCCAACCCGCCAACGACCTGCTTCCGCGGCCGCACCACAAGCGCGACCAGCGTCGCCGCGAGCACCACCACCCCGATCGGCCACGCCCCCGGCCCACCCGGCGTAAGCCCGGCAAAATCCGTAGCGGACGCGGGCGCGGCCGGACCGCCAAGACCTTGCAGCAGCAGTTCCGGATGCCGCAGCAGCACAGTCGGCCAAGGCAGCAGCAGAACCAGCGGCAACAGCACCACGATCCCGACCGACGCCACCCGCCGAGCCAACCCGGACGGCGCGGGCAGCACCACGAACCCGACCAGCAGACCCACCAGCGCCAGCCCGTGCGCGAGCGGCGAGAACGCGCCCAGCAACGCGACCCCGAAGGCCGACAGCGCCGAGACGTGCAACCACCGCGTGCCCGGCCGAGTCAGCAACCGAACGATCCCCGCGACCACAAGCGGCAGCACGAGATGCACCACCACCACATCGAGCCGCCCCTGCGCGACCGACGCGGTCGCGGCAGGCAGCAACGCGTACGTCGCGGCAACGGCAGCGCGCACCCAGCGGCGCACGGCGAGCTTGCGAGTGGCGACGTACGCACTCAGCGCGGCGAGCGGGATGTCGCCGATGAGCAGGATCGCCACGAGCGCGGCCGGACCGCCGATCGGGGCGAAGATCGCGCCGATCGTGCCGAGCACCGGCAGCGTCGCGGGAGCGGGCGCACCGGTGCCGCCGGCGACCGAATGCCACGGCGACAGGTACGTCGACCAGATCTCGCCGAGCCCGCCGACCGGCAGCAGTTGGCCGCCCCACAAGTCGAGACCGAGCCGGCCGCGGTTGAGCACCAAAGCCAGCGCGGTGAGCAGAACGACCAACACCACCGGCGGAGCGAAGACGGTCGCGGCGAGCACGCGTCGCCGGTTGACCTCCACGAACACCAGATCCGGTTCGGGCGCGGCGGGTTCCGGACGGGGCGAAGGCGACGGCTGAGCCGCGGTCTCCTCGGCCGGTTCAGTGTCCTCTTCGGACACCGGCGCTTCCGGCAGCGTGACCGCGACGACCGTGCCCGGCCGGCGCAGTCCCCGGCCGCGCGTGCTCAGCCCGCGCAGCGCACCGGCGGGCAAGGCGTCCGGACCGACCGGACGCGCGCCGGACGCGGCGAGCGCCTCCGGCGGAATCCACGCCGACTCCTGCTCGACGCTTTCCGGCACCGTCCCGAGTGCTACATCGCTCTGTACCCCGCGCCGGACGAGTCCAACCACGCCGGCGCTGATCGCGTTGCGCAGCCTCGCGATCCGGCTCGTGAAGAGCCCGCGGACAGTGCCGGGCCGCGGCTGCTCCCGCCGCCGCGCCCGGGCTGCGCGGAGATTTCCCTTGCCCCCGCACAAGTATCCGAGCGCGGCCAGTTCCGCGCCCGCTTCGGTGGTGCGCCGCAGCACGAAGAACACGAACGCGCGCAGCACCAACAGGACCGGCAGCCGGACGAGCCCGAACCAGAACGACGGGGTCGAGCAGTTCACGAGAAAGACGCGTACGCCGTGCGAACGGTTCAGCGCGGCCAGCGGACGACCGGCGGCGTCCGGGGTGCGCTGCCCGGTGGACACGGCGCGAGCGTGCCGGACGCGCGCGGAGGGCACCGACAGCACGAGCGAGCCCGCCGCGTTGGCGCGCCAGCCGAAGTCGAGATCCTCGCGCAGCAACGGGAAGTCCTCGTCGTAGCCGCCGAGCGCGTCCCAGAGTTCCCGCTGCACCAACGATCCGGCGCTCGGGACGGCGAGGACCTCGCTGGGTTCGCCGTCCGGCGCGGCCATCTGCTGGCGGTGCCCGGAGGCGTCGGTGGACAGCCCCGCCTCGACGATCAGCCGCGGATCGGTCCAGTCGGTGCCGAGCGGCCCGAGCACTTTCGCGGACGGGTTTTCCTCCGCGGCGCGCACGAGCTGGTCGAGGCAGTCGGGTTCGGGGGCGCAGTCGTCGTGCAGCACCCACAGCCACGTTCCCGGGTCGCCCCAGCGTTCCACCGCGTGCGCGACGCCCGCGGCGACCGCCTCCGCGAACCCGGTTTCACTCGTCAGAGTGACAACTCCGGACAGCACCGGCTCCTCGGCGGCCGCGCCCGGTTGCGCTGCGTCGGCGAGCAGTTTCGGGGTACGGTCGGTGGATCCGGTGTCCACGGCGAGCACGTGCCGCGGACGGACTGTGCTGCGCCGCAACGCGGAAAGCGCCAGCGGCAGCCATTCTTCGCCGTCGTGACAGACCACAATGGCCAGAACGGGCAACGTCCGCACAGCGGGCGGAACGACGGTGCGAGGCAAGAACGGCTCCTGCTCGGACGGGACGATGGGTGCGGTCACCCTACGGCCTGCGCGAACCCGCGGGCACCGGCCCACGCCGCGCGTCCGGCGGATCCCACCGCTCCCACCGCGTGGACGAACCGAGCACGAGAAAAAGTCCGCGGACGCCGAACCGGCGCGCTCACGTGAGGAACCGGCACCCGATCCAGCCGCGAGATCCGCGGCACACCGGGGTTTCAGCGGCGGAAGACGAAGATCACAAAGAGAACCACGGCACAGCACCGATTTTCCGGCCGCCGTGACGGTACTTCTGCCCTCAGGCCCGCCACTGGAGGCGGCCGCACGAATCCGGCGAATGTGCCCGGCGCCACCTCGGCGAGGACTCCCATCCCGCCGTGCCGCACCGGCCGCAGCACTCGCTCACCGCCGCGCTCGCGGCGGGGCGCACCCCCGGTCCGCGTGGACCGGGGGAACCGAAACCCGTTTAGACAGCCCGTTTCTTCAGCTTGCGACGTTCCCGTTCGGACAGTCCGCCCCAGATGCCGAAGCGCTCGTCGTGCGCCAGCGCATACTCGAGACAGTCGTCCTTGACCTCGCAGCCAAGGCAAATCCGCTTGGCCTCGCGGGTCGAGCCGCCCTTCTCGGGGAAGAACGCCTCCGGGTCGGTCTGCGCGCACAGGGCGCGCTCCTGCCAGTCCTGCTCCTCGGGGACGTCGAAAAGGTCGGTCAGATCCCCGAGCTGCTGCTCCGGGTTCTCTCCCCAACCCACGACGTGCCCCCATTCCCTGTTGTCCGCTTCCAACCGCACGTCCGCCTCCTCGCTCCTACGCACTCCCCAGGCTGGCGGTGGTGAAACGACACCCGCTGCCCCCTCCGACAGCGAATGACATCACTGTGATTACACCTGTGTAGTGCGGCCAGGTCAAGCCGAGTAGCGAGTTCGGGGGATCTCTGTGCCCGGGTGCGCAAGGGGACACGCCGAAGACTTCACACCGGGCATACGGAAGACTGGTGGGGTGCAGAGATCAGCAGTGCGTCCGAGCCCGATCTTCCTCGGCATCCTCGCCGTCGCCGTCGCCGGTGGTTTCCTGGCTGCATACGGTGATTCCACGACTCTTCTCGGTTCCCGCGACCCGATGTTCATCGCGGGCGTCGTGCTGCTCGTCTTGGGCGGCTGGATGGCGTCGCTGACGCTCCACGAGTTCGGGCACGCCTTCGTCGCCTTCCGCGGCGGTGATCACGAGATCGCTCACAAGGGGTACCTCTCGCTGGACGTCCGGCGTTACGCCGACCCCGTCCTGTCCTTCGTGCTGCCGCTCATCTTCTTGCTGATCGGCGGCATCCCGCTGCCCGGCGGCGCGGTGTGGATCAACCGCGGCGCGCTGCGCAATCGCGCGACGGCCTCGTGGACCTCGCTGGCCGGTCCGCTCAGCAACCTCGCCGTCGGCGCCGCGCTGTGCCTGGCGACGATGCTGATCCCGATGGCGACCGGCCTCTTCTACGCGATGTCGTACCTCGCGCTGCTGCAGATGATGACCTTCCTGATCAACATCCTGCCGGTGCCGGGGCTGGACGGCTGGGGCGCGCTGGAGCCGTACCTCTCGCCGCAGGCGCGGGCGTTCGGCGCGCGGGTGCGGCCGTGGGCGCCGCTGGTGCTCTTCGCGCTGTTCTTCCTTTTCCGGCCGGTGTCGGATCTGCTCTGGACGATCGCCGGGCACATCTACGAACCGCTCGGCGGGAACGCGGCCGCGGCCTACATCGGGCAGAGGGCGTTCCTCTTCTGGCACTGACCGCTCAGGCCCACTCCCGGTGGGCCATGAGCCACGCGTGCGCACGCTTCCAGACCTTTTTCAGTCCGGAGCGCTCGCCGAGGTAGTCGCCCGCCGCGCCGACCACCGGCAGCATCCCGAGCGCCCGGTGGAACCATCGGCCGCGCGGGCGCTTCTCGAGTTCGCCGGTGATCCCCCACAGCGACTTGCCCAGGTGCCAGAGCGTGCTGGCGACGGCTTTCGCGGTCACCTTGCCGTGTTTGCGGTGGGATTCGTCGAGTTCCTCGGTGAGCCGCGCGGTCTCACTGTCCTCAGCGGACTTCGCGGACTTGTCGTGCTTGGCACCCGACGCGAGGTCGGCGTCGATGTCGCGTTCGAACAGCACCGAGGCGATCAGCCGGACGCGGCTGCCGACGTCGGTCACGCCGTACTCCCCCGCGATCGCGCACAGCACCAGTCCCTGCGACGCCGCGCCGAGGGTGTCCTGCACCGGCAGCCGGTCGGCGAGCGCGCCGCCGAGCCCGGGGATCGAGGTCAGCAACGAGGTGAGCCTGCCGACGCGGTTGACCCACCAGCTCGCGCGCTGGTCGATGTCCATCGCCGCCCATCCCGCGGTGCCCGGCACCTTCACCGAGGTCAGGGCGCGGAGCATTTTCTTCTTCAACCCGGCGTCGACGAATTCGCCCTCGCCGCGCCGGGTGCGCGCCTGCATGCCGAACGGGTCGGCCTCGCGCAGCGCGTCGATCATCGGAGCGCAGGCCCGGACGAACGGACGCAGGATCGCCACGACCTGACGGTCCGAAATGGCCTCAGACACGGACGCCTCCCTTCGCCGCGGCCCGGCCGAGCCCGCCGCCGAGGACCAACGCGGCGGGCAGGGCGCTCGCGCCGAGCAGCAGCAGCGCGCGCCAGTCCTGGACGAGCACGACGTCGCCGCCCGGACCGAACAGGCCGACCCCGAACACGACGAGTACCCACACCAGCAGCGGCACGAACGACAGCCCCGGGCGGACGAGCTTCGCCGCGGTCAGCACGAGCCACGGCGTGGTGACCGCGCCGACCACCGCGGTGACCGGCAACGGCACCTCGCCGAGCGGGCCGACCCGCAGCGGGAGGAAGAACAGTTCGAGCAGCGCCAGCACGACCGCGTCGAACGCGAGCAGCGCCAGCATCAGCCGCTGGTCGCGAGTGAGCGGGGCGGACACCGTCACCACCCGCCGAACAGATCGGTCTCGGCGCCGGCCGCGTCGCCGTAGGCGAGCACGAAGTATTCGGCGGACGGGATCGGCTGCGCGATGCTGTTGGTCAGCGCGAAGTGGCTGACCGCGCCGTCGACCACGGTCAGCTGGGTTTCGTGCGCGCGCAGTGCCGCCAGCTTGGTCTGCCGGTGCGCGGAGATGTCGACCACGGTGGTGATCTTGCCGTCCGGAGTGGACGGAAGCTCGCCGTCGTCAGCCACCCGGAACGGTGATGTTCCGTCGGCGCGCAGTTCGGCGAGCCCGGCGGCGAGCGCGGCCTCGGACTGGACCACGTGGAAGACCCGCTGGACCGACGGGGCGTCCGGGGCCGCCGCCATGGTGATCTCGTGCGCGCGGATGTGGTCGGGATGGCCGTAGCCGCCGAAGGAGTCGTAGGTGACGACTACCTGCGGGGCGAAATCGTCGATGAGCTCCCGCAGCTGAGCGGTCTGCTCCACCGCCGGCCCGCCGGTGAACGCCCGCGGGTGCTCGGCGGCGGGCGTGCCCGCCATGCCCGAATCGCGCCACCGGCCGATGCCGCCGAGGTACTCGTGCCGGGCGAGGCCGAGCGCGGCGGCCGCGGCGGCCATTTCCCCGGACCGGTACCCGCCGAGCTGGTCGGCCTCCGCCGCGACGAGCCGCGCCAGCCGCGGCGGGACGATTTCGCCCTCTTCGCCGAGCGTGCAGGTCACGACGCACACCTCGGCGCCTTCCGCGCCGTAGCGGGCGATGACGCCGCCGGTGGCGATGCTTTCGTCGTCCGGGTGCGCGTGGACCAGCAGCAGCTTCCGCTTCACGCCCTCAGGTTAATGACCGTCGCGTCCGCGCCCGGGAGGCCGACCCCCGGCGCGGCGCTCGGGACCGGAAATCGGCGGCGTGCACGGGAAAATGCATCCGCATCCCACCACGTCGGACCAGCGTCCCGGACCGTGGGCGTTCCCTTCCGCGGAACGTTCCGCGGTTCGGAATACGCGGGCAAGGACGCAAGATGCTCGGAACACCCACCGAGCACCTCTCGCCGTCCGGGCCGCCGTGTCCGCGTTCGGCGACGGGCGCGTTCTTTCGCTTCACGAGATCGGACCAATTTCTTGTCACTTCGGGTTCGTCGCGGCCGCGTGACTACTCCATTAGCTGGGGTACCGCGTACGGAACGGGGCGGTTATTGTCCGCCGGGCCTATCGGTCCGCTGGACTGAACTGCCACTCGAACCGGTTCCGAATTTCCGTGATCAACTACTGACCGTAGTCGATCAAGTGCGGAAACCACGGTGCAACCAGGGGGCACGAGATATCTGTTCCGCAACGATCTCACTGAGAGTGTCCGGATCGATAGGTTTGCCGTCTGTCCAATGCCTAAGTTTCACGGCTACGGTGAGCAACGCGATACCGATCGGTGCTTGCGCGTCAGGAAGAGCCGCCTCGCAAACCCGCGACGGCGTCGAGCAAGGAGAATGAATGTTAGTGACGACTAGGTCGCGCGCCGCGAAACTCGGCGCGTTCGTCGCGGGCGCGGCCCTTCTGCTCTCCGCATGCGGTGGTGGCGGAGGCGGCAACAGCGCGGTGCAGACCGGGCAGGCATTCGCCGACTGCGACAAGAACCCGAACACCTGCAACGCGGCACAGGCCGATCAGCTCCAGCAGGGCGGCGACGTCACCTACGCGATCGAGAAGAACGTCCCGAACTGGAACGTCATCTCGGCCGAGGGCAACGTCTTCGAAACCGGCGAGGTGACCAAGGGCCTGCTGCCCTACACCTTCTACGCGACCCCCGACCTCAAGCCGGTCCTGAACAAGGACTTCGTCGAGTCGGCCGAGGTCACCAGCACCAGCCCGCAGACGGTCGTCTACAAGCTGAACCCGAAGGCCGTCTGGTCGGACGGCACGCCGTTCTCCGCCGACGACTTCATCTACAACTACAAGGTCCAGAACGGCAAGGACTGCCCCGACTGCGCCGCGGCCAGCACCGCGGGCTACGACCAGGTCAAGTCCGTCACCGGCTCTGACAACGGCAAGACCGTGACGGTCGTGTTCGACAAGCCGTTCACCGACTGGAAGCTGCTCTGGAGCTCCGGCGGCGCGATGTACCCGGCGCACCTGGCCAAGCAGCACGGCGACACCAACACCCCGGCCGGCCTCGCGTCGTCCTTCAAGTGGTTCGGCACGACTGTCCCGACCTGGTCGGGCGGCCCGTGGAAGATCTCGAAGTTCGTCAACAACCAGTCGGTCACCGAGGTCCCGAACGACAAGTACTGGGGCGCGAAGCCGAAGCTGAACAGCGTCATCTTCCGCGTCATCACCGACGCGACGCAGGAGCCGACCGCACTGCAGAACAACGAGGTGCAGGTCATCTACCCGCAGCCGCAGGTCGACCTGATCAACCAGGTCAAGAACATGCCGAACATCTCCTCGTTCATCGGCCTCGGCCTGACCTGGGAGCACTTCGACTTCAACCTGAAGAACCCGGCGCTGGCCCAGAAGCCGCTGCGCCAGGCGCTGTTCACCGCGGTCAACCGCAAGGACATGATCGCCAAGACCGTCGGCCAGTTCACCAACAAGGTCGAGCCGCTCAACAACCACAACTTCGTGCCGCAGCAGACCGGCTACAAGGACACGGTGAGCGCGACCGGCCAGGGCTCCGGTGACATCGAGAAGGCCAAGAAGATCCTGACCGACGCGGGCTACAAGCTGGCCAACAACCAGCTGTCCGACCCGAGCGGCAAGCCGATCCCCGAGCTGCGCATCCGCTACACCGTCGGCAACCAGATCCGGCAGAACGAGTGCGAGCTGTTCGCGCAGACCGCGGCTCAGCTGGGCGTCAAGGTGAAGGTCCAGTCCACCGACGACCTCGGCCAGACCACCACCAGCGGCGACTACGACGTCATCGTGTTCGCGTGGGTCGCTTCGCCGTTCCCGTTCGGCGGCGCGATCCAGAACTGGGGCACCGGGCAGGGCAACAACTACGGCAAGTACAGCAGCCCGCAGGTCGACAGCCTGATGGCGCAGGCCAACGCCGAGACCGACCAGACCAAGGCGGCGGACCTGCTCAACCAGGCCGACCAGATCATGTCCGAGGACGCTTACGTGCTTCCGCTGTACCAGAAGCCGACCTTCATCGCCTCGTCGGACAAGATCGCGAACATCCGCAACAACTCGACCCTCGACGGGCCGGTGTACAACATGGCGGAGTGGGGCATCCGGAAGTGATCAACGACCGGTAGATTCCCGCAGGACAACCGGTGAAGGGCCGGCCGCAAAGCCGGCCCTTCACCGTATCCGCGAACAATTGCCCTTTTAGTTCCCGAACACCACGATTGCCCCGTTACGTCGCCAAGGCCTGCCACCACGAGCGGCGGGCGCCGGCAGAACACCGTCCAGAGCAGGAAGACCTCCATGCTTGCCTTCGCACTGCGCCGGCTTTTCGTCTCGGTGCCGATCCTCATCGTGTCGACGTTCGTCGTCTTCGTGATGGTGTCGCTTTCGGCCAACCCGTTGACCCCGCTGATCGCGAGAAACCCGCCGCCGCCCCCTCGCACCATCGAGCTCGAACGCATCCGGCTGCATCTCGACCAGCCGATTCTCGAGCGATACTGGCACTGGATCACCGGCGTGCTGCACGGTGATTTCGGGCCCTCGGTCCAGTCCACCATGAACATCGGCAGCGAGGTGTTCGGCCGGTTCGGCGTGACGCTGCGGCTGATCGTGCTCGCCATGGTGGTGGCGCTGATCCTCGCCGTGCTGATCGGCGTGATCAGCGCGTCGCGGCAGTACTCCAAGTTCGACTACACCGCGACCTTCTTCGGCTTCCTCTTCCTGTCGATGCCGTCGTTCTGGTTCGCCCTCGTGCTGAAGCAGATCGGCATCTCGATCAACACGACGGTCGGCGACCAGGTCTTCTACACCATCGGTTCCTCGTCGGTGGTCGCCGCGGGCGGGTTCTGGTCCCAGTTCGGCGACGTGCTCGGCCACCTGATCCTGCCGACGATCTCGCTCGCGCTGACCAGTTACGCGGCCTGGAGCCGCTACCAGCGCGCGTCCATGCTCGAGGTGCTCAACAGCGATTACGTCCGTCTCGCCCGGGCCAAGGGCCTGCCGCGCTGGACGGTGACGCGCAAGCACGCGCTGCGCAACGCGCTGATCCCGCTGACCACGGTGACCGCTCTCGACATCGGCTCGATCCTCGGCGGTGCCGTGGTGACCGAGACCGTGTTCCAATGGCAAGGCGCGGGCGCTTTCCTGCTGGACGCGATCAAGCGAAGCGACGTGTACGCGGTGGAAGCCTGGCTTCTCATCGCGGCCACGTTCATCATCCTGCTCAACTTGGTCGCCGATCTGCTCTACGGCCTGCTCGACCCGAGGATCCGCTATGCCTAACGACGTATTCGACACCCCGCCCACCACCCTGGGCGGCGCTCGGTTCGCTCCGGACGACCCGCAGACCCCGCAGGGCGCGCCGGAACGCGAGTTCACGGTCAAGGAGCGCAGCCAGGCTCAGCTGGTTTTCCGGCGGTTCCTGCAGCACCGGCTCGCGATGATCAGCCTCGTCGTGTTCGTGCTGATCATCCTGTTCGCCTATGTCGGAGCCGCGATCTGGAAGTACAACGCGGCCGACATCACCGACCAGAACTCGGCCCCGCCCTCGGGCGACCACCCGTTCGGCACCGACGCGGTCGGCCACGACACCCTCGCGCAGGTCATGCGCGGGACGCAGATCTCGCTGCAGATCTCGATCCTCGTCGCGATCTTCGCGACCGTCGTGGGCACGGTGTGGGGCGCGGTCGCCGGTTATTACCGCGGCTGGCTCGACACGGTCCTGATGCGCATCGCCGACCTCGTGCTCACGCTGCCCCTGCTCGCGGTGGCCGCGGTGCTCGGCCACCAGTCCGGCGGCACGTGGTGGCTGATCGCGGTCGTCATCGGCGGGCTCTACTGGGCTTATGTGTCCCGGGTGGCGCGCGGTGTCGTGCTTTCCTTGCGAGAGAAGGAGTTCGTCGAGGCCTCGAAGGCGCTCGGCGCGAGCGACAGCCGGATCATCTTCCGGCACCTGGTGCCCAACGCGCTCGGCGCGATCATCGTCAACCTGACGATCCTCGTGTCGATCGCCATCCTGCTCGAGACGGCGCTGTCGTTCCTCGGCTTCGGCGTGCAGCCGCCGGACACCTCGCTCGGGCTCCTCGTGAGCAGCGCGCAGACCGCGATCGACACGCGGCCGTGGCTGTTCTACTTCCCGGGCATTTTCATCATCCTGATCGCGCTGACGATCAACTTCATCGGGGACGGCCTGCGGGACGCGTTCGACCCCCAGCAGACGAAGGTGCGCGCATGACCGAGAACGGCTCGCAAGGACGCGGCGGCGATCCCGTCCTCGTCGTTGAGGACCTGACCGTGCAGTTCCCGACCAGCGAGGGCGTGGTCAGCGCCGTGCGCGGCGTGAACTACCAGCTTCGCCGCGGCGAGGTGCTCGGCATCGTCGGCGAATCGGGTTCCGGCAAGTCGGTGACCTCGCTCGCGGTGATGGGCCTGCTGCCGAAGACCGCGAAGGTGTCCGGCTCGATCCGGTTCGGCGGGCAGGACCTGCTGAAGTCGAACGAGAAGGAACTGAACCGGGTCCGCGGCAAGGGCATCGCGATGGTCTTCCAGGACCCGATGACCTCGCTGAACCCGGTGTACACCGTGGGCGACCAGATCGCCGAGGCGATCACCGCGCACCACGACGTGCGCAAGGACGTCGCGAAGAAGCAGGCGATCGAACTGCTCGACCTGGTCCGCATCCCGAACCCGGCGCAGCGTGCGGACGAGTACCCGCACCAGTTGTCCGGCGGCATGCGCCAGCGCGTGGTGATCGCGATCGCGATGGCCAACAACCCGGACGTGATCATCGCGGACGAGCCGACCACCGCGCTCGACGTGACGGTGCAGGCGCAGATCCTCGAGGCGCTGCAGGCCGCGCAGAAGGAAACCGGCGCGGCGATGGTGCTGATCACGCACGACCTCGGCGTGATCGCGGGACAGGCGGACCGGGTGCACGTGATGTACGCGGGCAAGGTCGTCGAGTCCGGCACGGTCGACGACATCTTCTACAACCCGCGGATGCCGTACACGCTGGGCCTGCTCGGCAGCCTGCCGCGGCTGGACGTGAAGACCGACCGGCTCACGCCGATCACCGGTTCGCCGCCCGCCACGCAGAACATGCCGCCGGGCTGCCCGTTCAGCCCGCGCTGCCCGCTGTCGCAGCCGATTTGCGACGAGGAGGAGCCCGCGCTCGTGGCGGGACCCAACGGCCAGCACGCGGCCTGTCACTTCACCGAGCAGGTCGTCGGGAAGGACCCGGCCGAGCTGTTCAGCGCCACCTCGGCCGACGCGGCAGCCGTCCCGGTCGCCGTGGAGGCCGCCGCGACCGACACGGAGACGAACCGATGAGCGAGGCCACGACGGGGCAGGCGCCCGTCCTCTCCGCGCAGAACCTGGTCAAGCACTTCCCCATCCGCGGCGGCGGCCTGATCCGCCGCGTCTCGGGGGCCGTGCAGGCGGTGTCGGACGTGTCGTTCGACATCTACCCGCACGAGACGCTCGCGCTGGTCGGCGAATCCGGCTGCGGCAAGTCGACCACCGCCCGGGTCGCGCTGGCACTGCAGCCGCTCACCAGCGGCAAGGTGACCTACGAGGGCAAAGACCTCGCGACGATGGGCAAGCGCGAACTGCAGCGGCTGCGGCGCAGCATGCAGATCGTGTTCCAGGACCCGTACGCCTCGGTCGACCCGCGTCTGCCGGTGAACGAGATCATCGCCGAACCGCTGCGCATCCACGGGCTGTACGAAAAGGGCGGCAAGCAGCAGGTCCGTGACCTGATGAAGACCGTCGGCCTGCGCCCGGAGCACGGCAACCGGTTCCCGCACGAGTTCTCCGGCGGCCAGCGGCAGCGCATCGGCATCGCCCGCGCGCTCGCGTTGAAGCCGAAGGTGCTGGTGCTGGACGAGCCGGTGTCCGCACTGGACGTCTCGATCCAGGCCGGCGTGCTGAACCTGCTGAAGGACCTGCAGGCGGAACTCGGCTTGTCGTACCTGTTCGTGTCCCACGACCTCTCGGTGGTGCGGCACGTGGCCGACCGGATCGCGGTGATGTACCTCGGCAAGATCGTCGAGACCGCGCCGTCGGAGGAGCTGTTCCAGACCCCGGCGCACCCGTACACGCAGGCGCTGATCTCGGCGATCCCGGTGCCGGACCCGCGCAAGGAGCGGACCCGGCAGCGGATCGTGATCACCGGCGACGTGCCCAGCCCGGCCAACCCGCCGTCGGGCTGCCGGTTCCGCACCCGGTGCCCGAAGTTCGCGAACCAGCTGGACGACGCCGGACGCGAGAAGTGCAAGACGGAGGAGCCCGCTTTGGTGGACCGGGGGCACGCGCACCCGGTGGCTTGCCACTTCGCGGAGAGTCTGCAGTTGATCTGACGCAGTATGCGAAAAGGGGCCTCGCGCTTAACGGTGCGGGGCCCCTTTTGCATGACCGGCCGAGCGGGGTGTGGCGCGCGATCTCGTTAGGGCGATGCGCAGCGTCGGCCGCGCGGCATGGCTTCCCCGCCCGCCGTTGAGGGCTGGCGTGCGATGGCGAGGTCCGTGAAGGGCTCCTTGAGGGAATCTGATTCCCTCAAGGAGCCCTTCACGGACGTCAGGAGGAGCGGAGAAGCAGCGCGTACCGGATCAGGTCGCGCCGCGGGTCCAGTTCACCGCCGAGCCGAAGGGCCCCTGCATCGGCGGACCGGGCGTCAGGCCGGAAATCCCCTTGCCCACCGCCAAAGTCTCGGCTTCCTGGAACAGCGGGATCACGACGTTTTGGGACCACAGCTGCGGTTCCAGCGTCTTGAGCGAGTCGGCGATCGTCGCCGAACCAGTCAGGGCGGAGTCGATCGTCGCCTGCAAGCTCTGGTCGCACATTCCCGCGGGATTCGCCGGGATCACGGGCTTCGTCTTGTCCACCGGCGCGGGTTCCGGGGCGCAGCCGTAGCTGGAGGCCAGTACCGTCGCCGGGTCGCCACCGACGGGTTGGCCCACGACGGCGATGTCGACGCCGACGGTGCTGTTCGAGTCCGGGCTCGCCTGCTGTTTCCCGTTCACCACCGGCATTGCCAGCAGCGACGAGTACAGATCACGCGGCTGCGGTTTGATCTGGTTGACCTCAATGCCGCCCGCGACCAGTTCCGACGCCAGTTCCTTCGCGATCGACGCGTACGGTTCCTGTTCGCCGGGCGACGCGAGCACGATCGACAGCGTCTTGTTTCCCTTGCGCCACACGCCGGCTTCCTTCTTGTACCCGGCGGCGGTGAAGTACTGCTCGGCCTTGGTCGCGTCCGGCGCGGCGGGCGGGCCGGCCGGAATGGTGGGGGCGTATCCCTTCGCCGAAGGCGGGAGGACCTGGGCGTCCGCTTTGAGCGTCGCGGACGGGCCGCCCTTCGCGCCGGTCGTGATCAGCTTTCCGCGGTCCAGCAGCGCGGCGATGCCCGCGCGGACTTGGGGGTCGGACAGCGTCGCGCTCACCGGGCGCAGCAGCACCGACGCGGTCAGCGGACGCGGCACCGTGTGCAGTTTGACCGCCGAGCCCAGGTCGTTCAGCAGCTGCAGGCCGGTGGAATCGGTGCGGGTCAAGGAGAACTGGTCGTTGCCGCTGCGCAGTGCGGTCGCGATGCCGGACGCGTCGGAGCGGCGCAGGATCAGCGTGTCGACCGCGGCCGGCTTTTCCCAGTACCGGTCGTTGCGCTGGAGGGTCGCTTCGCCGCGAGCGGTGTCGATCGTTTTGATCGCGAACGGTCCGGCTACCGCGGGGAAGCTCGTCGCGAGGGCGTTCGTCCAGCCGCCGGGAGAGTCCTTGAGCAGGTGCTGCGGCAGCAGGTTGTCGAACAGCGTCTGCCAGGCCGGATACGGCTTGCTGAAGGTGACCTCAACGCCCTTGCCGCCGTCGCGGGATTCGATGTCCGAGATCAGCCGGTACCCGGCCGGGTCGATCACGCCGGGGTTCGTCTTCATCGCGTTGGCGAGATAGATGAAGTCCTCGGTGGCGATCGGGGCGCCGTCGGACCACGAGGCGTCCGGGCGGATCACGTACTTGACCGTGAACGGCACCTGCGAGACGACCTCGGCGGAGACCATCAGCGTCTTGTCGAGCGTGCGCGTGCCGTCGTCGGACTGGCGGAACACCGAGGGCAGCAGCAGCTGCGACAGCGCGGTGGTGATCGTCGACGAGTCCGCGATGCTGTGCGGGTTGTAGCCGCCGACCACGTCGTCCACGCCGACCACGATCTGCGACAACGACGCCGCGCTGGTCGTGCTCGACGGCGGGGCCGACGTGACCACCGGGGGCGGCGGGGTGTTCGAACACGCGGCGAGCAGTACTCCCGCCAGCGCCAGGACCGGCGCAAGCCGGCGTCCGAATCGCACGCTCGTCCTCCTGAAAGTTCCCGCCGCGCTCCGTGGTCCGAGCGGACATGCTGCCACGCCAGGGCGGGGGCCGGCATCGAGATTCCCACATCGGCCGCCTCTCCGTGACACCGGAGTGGATACCGCCATAAGAGTGGACGCACGAACCGCTGCCGGGGTTCACGCGAAAGGGCGCCTCCCGGGAACGGGAGGCGCCCTTTTTCACCTGCGAGAGGTTCAGCTGTTGTTGTCGCGGCTCTTGGCCCGCGAGCGCTCCTTGGCGCGGGTGTTGATGTCGAGCGTGACCTTGCGGACCCGCACGACCTCCGGCGCGACCTCGACGCATTCGTCGCTCGCGCAGAACTCCAGCGCCTCTTCGAGGCTGAGCTTGCGCGGGCGGGCCAGCGTCTCCATCACGTCGGCCGAGGACTGCCGCATGTTGGTGAGCTTCTTTTCCTTGGTGATGTTGATGTCGAGGTCCTCGAACCGCGGGTTCTCGCCCACGACCATGCCCTCGTACACCTCCGCGCCGGGCTCGACGAAGAACGTGCCGCGGTCGGCGAGCTGGATCATCGCGTACGCGGTGATCGGGCCGGACCGGTCGGCGACCAAGGAGCCGCTGTGCCGGGTGCGGATCTCGCCCGCCCACGGGAAGTAGCCCTCGAACACGTGGTTCGCGATGCCGGTGCCGCGGGTTTCGGTGAGGAAGTCGGTGCGGAAGCCGATGAGGCCGCGCGACGGGAGCACGTAGACCAGCTTGATCCGGCCGGTGCCGTTGCCGCTCATGTCCTCCATGCGGCCCTTGCGGGACGCGAGCAGCTGCGTGATCGCGCCGAGGTGCTCCTCGGGCGAGTCGATGTACAGGCGCTCGAACGGCTCGTGCAGCTTGCCGTCGATCGTGCGCAGGACCACCTGCGGCTTGCCGACGGTGAGCTCGAAGCCCTCGCGGCGCATCTGCTCGACCAGGATGGCCAGCGCCAGCTCGCCGCGGCCCTGCACCTCCCAGGTGTCCGGGCGCTCGGTCGGCAGGACGCGGATCGAGACGTTGCCGATCAGTTCCTGGTCGAGGCGGGCCTTGACCAGCCGTGCGGTGACCTTGTCGCCGCCGTTGCGCCCGGCGAGCGGCGAGGTGTTGACGCCGATGGTCATCGAGATGGCGGGCTCGTCGACGGTGATCCGGGGCAGCGCGACCGGGTTCTCCGCGTCGGCGAGGGTGTCGCCGATGGTGATGTCCGGGATGCCCGCGATCGCGACCAGTTCGCCGGCGCTGGCCTCGGACGCCGGGACGCGGGTGAGCGCCTCGGTGACGAGCAGCTCGGAGATCCGGACGTTCTGCACGGTGCCGTCCTCGCGCATCCAGGCCACGGTCTGGCCCTTGCGGAGCTTGCCGGCGTGGATGCGGATCAGCGCGATGCGGCCGAGGAAGTTCGACGCGTCGAGGTTGGTGACCAGCGCCTGCAGCGGGGCGTCCAGGTCCGCGGCCGGGGCCGGGACGTGCTGGAGCAGGGTCTCGAACAGCGGGTCGAGGTTTTCGCTGTCGGGGAGGCCGCCGTCCTCGGGCTGCTCGAGCGACGCCTTGCCGGCGCGCGCGGAGGCGTAGACGACCGGGAGGTCGAGGATCGCGTCGAGGTCGGCGTCCTCGATGTCGCCGGCCAGGTCGAGCAGCAGGTCGTGGGTCTCCTCGACGACCTCGGAGATCCGCGCGTCCGGCCGGTCGACCTTGTTGACCAGCAGGATCACCGGCAGCTTCGCCTCGAGCGTCTTGCGCAGCACGAAGCGGGTCTGAGGCAGCGGGCCCTCGCTCGCGTCGACCAGCAGCACGACGCCGTCGACCATGGAGAGGCCGCGCTCGACCTCGCCGCCGAAGTCGGCGTGGCCCGGGGTGTCGATCACGTTGATGGTGACCGTGCCCTCGGGGGTCTGGCGGTGGATCGAGGTGTTCTTCGCGAGAATGGTGATGCCCTTTTCCCGCTCGAGCTCACCGGAGTCCATCACGCGGTCGACCAGCTCGGCGCGTTCGGCGAAGGCGCCGGACTGGCGGAGCATGGCGTCGACCAGGGTCGTCTTGCCGTGGTCGACGTGGGCGACGATCGCGACGTTGCGCAGGTCGGGCCGGGTCTTGCCGGACGCGCGGCCGGTTTCGACCGCGGTGGCGCTGGCTGCGGGCACGCGAAGACTCCTGAACTTCGAAGAATAAAGGCGGGTGGCACCGCGCGGCGACGGGATGACGGGCACCGGACACAGCGACCGGCTCTCGCTGACCGGCTTTGGCCACACGCGGACTTCAACCAGGATACCTGTTGGGTTGGTGTGAGGAGCGCCACGCCCTATGATCGGTTAGGCTCACCTAACCTTATGAGTGTTCTTGACGGCCGGTTTGAGGAGTGCGCGGTGGGGAAAAAAGGCGCGGACGATCCTCGGGCTGTGGTGCGGAAGTTGATGAAGGCCGGGAAGGTCAAGAAGAAGTGCTGCCGGTCTAAGGATCGGTGTAAGAAGTGTCCGGTTTTGGCGTTGAAGAAGGCTAAGAAGCAGGTGGCTAAGGCTGCTTGATCGCCGTTGGTCTTCGGCTCGTCGCCTGGCGGCGACATTGCTTTTGGGGAGTGCGGTGGGCACCCCGAAGCTTGATTGTGCTGACGGTCTGGGGTGGCTTGTCAAGGCGGGAAAGATGCCTTGACAAGCCACCCCAGACCGCAGGAGAGCTTCGTATCGGGGTGCGGGGGTGGTGTGGGTGCACCGACAGTTGACTGCACCGGCGGCGGCTTCTCGCGGTGTGGGGCTAGCGCCCCAATGTGGCATTGGGTGCATCTGACGCACCCAATGTGGCGTTCGGTGCGTGGGACGCACCCAATGTGGCATTGGGGCGCTTCCCGAGCAGGCACGGGGCAGGCAGCGGACGGGCGCGGGGCAGGCGAGCGGGTCGTGAGGGGAACCCTCACGGAATCAGATTCCCTCAGGGTGGCCCTCACTCGCGCGAAAAAGCCGTGAAGGGCTCCTTCGGGGAATCAAGGTCCGTGAAGGAGCCCCTCACGGACCGGCCGTGGGGGAATCAGCGGCTGTGAGGGTGGCCCTCACGGAATTCGCTAGTTCTTGTCCAAGAGTTCGTTCACCAGGTTCAGTTCGGGGGCCGTTCTGGTGGGCTGGAAGTGGATGATTTCGTAGGTGGCCAGCTGGCCGATCGCGAAGGGGTCGGTGGCCAGGATCGCGTCCAGCTGGGCGCGTTCCATGGGGCGGGTGATCAGCACGCCGCCGGTGCGGGGGCGTTGGCCTCCGGAGGCCAGGAAGTGGCCGTCTTCGTACTGCTTCGTGAGCCACTCGTTGTGCGCTGGCAGGGCGCGGTCGATTTCCTCTAGCGGAACGATGTACGTGAGCACGACGACGAACATGGTTCGAACCGTAGTCCGGTGCTAGGCTCGTCGCATGCGTTTCCAGAGCACTCAGTGGTGGCCGCCCGTTGGCGGCCCTGAAGCTCTGCGCTGAAAAACCAGCGAAGGCCGCCCCGGTGGGCGGCTTTTTTTGTGCCTGCTCCCGGGGGCGAACATCCAAGGGAGAGGGAAAATCCAATGGTCCAGTTGTCCGGCATCACTCCGTCCGGTCACGTTCAGCTCGGCAACCACCTCGGCGCGCTGCGGCGGTGGGCTGCGGAAGGCGGGCCGGACGATCTGTATTTCGTGTCTGACCTGCATGCGATGACTACCGCGCACAATCCGGCGAAGTTGCGGTCGTTGGCGACGGAGCAGCTTGCCGTGCTGGTGGCTGCGGGAATCGCGCCGGAGCGGGTGTTCGTGCAGTCCGATCTTGCCCGGGAGCTCGGGGCGCTGACGTGGGTGCTGGAGTGCACCTGCTCGTACGGCGAGGCGGCGCGGATGATCCAGTTCAAGGAGAAATCCAAGGGGCAGGCCGGGGTGCGGCTCAGTTTGCTGACTTATCCGGTGCTGATGGCGGCCGACATCCTGTTGCAGGGGGCGGACGAAGTGCCGGTCGGCGAGGATCAGCGGCAGCATGTCGAGTTGGCTCGCACGCTTGCCCGGCGGTTCAACTCCACCTACGGCGAGGTGTTCGTCATTCCGGAGGCGACGTTGCCGCCTGCCGGGGCTCGGGTGAAGGACCTCGCTGAGCCGACGCGGAAGATGTCCAAGTCCGCGCAGGATTCCGCCGGGGTCGTGTTCGTGCTGGACGAGCCGGATCAGGTGCGGCGCAAGATTCGCAAAGCGCGCACCGACGGTGATTCGGTGCCGGTTTACGACCCGGAGAATCGGCCGGGGATCTCGAACCTGCTCGAGATCCTGGCTGCGTGCGGGGGCGGTGATCCGGCCGAGCTGGCCGAGAAGTATCCGTCGTACGGCGTGCTCAAGGACGCTGTCGCGGACGCGGTGATCGAGGAGTTGCGTCCGGTGCGGGAAGGCACGCGCGCGTTGCTGGACGACGTCGCCGAGCTGGAGCGGGTCCGCAAGGCGGGGGCAGAACGGGCGATCGATCGCAGTTCGCACCGGGTGTCGGCGGCGCTGCGGATGGTCGGGGCTGCTTGAAGGGCCTCGTGAGTGCTGGTTCTACTGAGAGCCAGCACTCACGAGAGCGCTCAGCGCGGGCAGCAGGTCCCGGTCCGCGGGGAGCCAGTCCAGTTCGTTCAGTTCGTCGTGTCCGACCCAGCGCAGTGCGGTGTGTTCGACCGCGCGCGGCTCGTCGCCAGGGGACAGCAGCGCGGCGGAGTACACGCGCAGCACTTTTCCGCCTGGCAGCGGGATTTCCGGGCCGACCCGGTCGCCGACGGTGACCACCACGTCCAGTTCCTCGTGGCATTCCCTGGCCAGCGCGAAGGCCTCGGTCTCGCCCTCCTCGACGCGTCCGCCCGGCAGTTCCCACTGGCCTGCGTGATGCGGCGGCCAAGCCCGTTGCTGGGCAAGAAGCTTGCCGTCGCGCACCAGTGCCGCCCCGACGATGACCGCGTCCATGCGCTCAGTCTCCCCCACCGGATTCACCGGTCCGCGCCCGCCCGCCAGGTGACCTCGAACCGCGCGCCGCCGTCCGGCGATTCGCCGACCCGTACGTTGCCGCCGCGGCGGCGCACGGTTTCGGCGACCATCGCCAGGCCCAAGCCGGTTCCGCCGGACGAACGCGCCCGGTCGTCCGACACCCGGTAGAACCGGTCGAACACCTTGCTCCGGTGCTCGGGCGCGATGCCGGGACCGTCGTCGTCCACCACGACCCGCACCTTCGAGCGCGAGGCCAGCACGGACACCACGATCTGCCCGGACGCGTACCGGCAGGCGTTGCGCAACAGGTTGTCCAGCACCAGCTCGACCTCCTGGTGCGCCGCCGACGCCCAGGCCTGCGCCACCGCGCTGCTCACCCGCGTGTCCGGTGCCCCGGACGGCAAGCGGCGCACCGCCGCGCGGACCTCGGACACCACCTCGACCGGTTCTGCGGGCGGCACCTCGCCAGCGTCGGAACGAGCCAGTGCGAGCAGGCCGTCGAGCAGGCCGGACAGCCGTTCCGACTCCTCGAGGATGTCCGAGAGCGTCTCCTGCGACAGTTCCGGATCAGGATTCGTCACCGCCACCTCGGCCTGCACCCGGATCGACGCGACCGGTGACCGCAGCTCGTGCGCCGCGTCGCCGGTGAACCGGCGCAGCCGCTGGCTGACCTCCTCCTGGCGTTCGAGCAGCGCGTTGAATTCCTCGGCCAGCGCGCGCATTTCGTCGTGCGACGTCGGCAGCGGCAGCCGCGAACCCGGCGGCAGCGCGCGCACCAGACCGCGCATCCGCGCCACCGGCCGCAGCGCGAGCCGCACGACCAGCCAGGTCGCCAGTGCTGCCACCAGCGCACCGACCAGCGCGACCACGACCAGCCACAGCCCGCCGTAATGCACCGCGGCGGCGAACCCGACCAGCCCGGCCCCGGCGACGACGAGCCGCTGGCTGCCGTTCGGCGCGCTGACCACCTGGCCGCGCCAACGCGATCCGTCCGACTGCACCGGCAACCCCGCCTTGAGCTGCGAGACCTCCTGGCCGGTCAGCTTCGGCCGGGCCTGGCCGTCCACCGGATTCCCGGCGATGTCCAGCACCCGCACCGTCACCGGGTCCGCCGCGGCGAGCGGCGTCCCGGCGGAAACCGCGCCGGTCGCCGGGACGAGCGCGGCCGACAGCTCCTCGTCGACCGAATCCGTGAGCAGCGGGTCGAGCTTGTTCGCCGCCAGCGCGGCGAGGCCCAGCAGGCAGCCGAGGGTGATCGCCGCGGCCAGCACGGTGATCCGGACCTGCAGCGACCGGCGGCCCCACCACGACGACGGCGAGCCGGTCACCTGACCTCGTCAAGCTGGTCGTCGGAGGCGAGATAGCCGTGCCCGCGCACCGTCCGCAGGATCGAACCCGCGCCGACCGCGTCGAGCTTGCGCCGCACGTAACCCACATACACCTCAACGAGATTCCGCGTGACGGCCTGCTCCTCGCCCCACACCGCGCGCAGCAGCTCGTCCTTCGTCACGACCGTCCCCGCGCGCCCGACGAGCACCTCTAGCAAGCCGAATTCGCGCGGGCTCAACGGCACGTCCTGACCGTTCCAGTGCACCTGCCGCAACGCCCGGTCGACCTCCAGCGCACCGAGTTTCAGCGCGCCGCGCGACGCGTCCGGCCCGGCGCGCCGCAGCACCGCCCGCAGCTGCGCGACCAGCACGACGAACGAGAACGGCTTCACGAGGTAGCCGTCCGCGCCGAGGTCGAGGCCGTCGGCCTGGTCGATCTCGCCGTCTTTCGCAGAGACGAGCAGCACCGGCGTGTTCACGTTCTCCGCGCGCAGCCGTTCCAGCACACGGTAGCCGGACAAGCCGGGCAGCATGATGTCCAGCAGCACGACGTCGAACGAACCGGTGCGCGCGAGCTGCAGCCCGGTCGGCCCGTCCGCGGCGGTGACCACGTCCATGTCCTCCGCGCGCAGGCCGCGCTGCAGCGCCTTGCGCACGCCAGGTTCGTCGTCGACCACCAGCACCCGAGGTTTCACGATCCTCATCATGGCCGGTTTGCGCAGTTGACGCGCGTACTCTCAGTGCCATCTCAGCTGAACGGGCCGAACATTCAGGGGTATCTCAGCCTCGGCAGTGGAACGTCTGCACCGGGAGCCGGGCCCGCCAAAGCCCGGGAACGCAGGGAGAGACGAGATGGATCCGAAGAAGAAGGCCATCACCGCGGCCGTCGTCGGCACCGCGCTCGGCGTGGGCGGACTGGTCGTGGTGGCGATGCCTGCCTCGGCGGGGGACGCGCCGAAGCTGCCTCAGGTCAGCGCGGAGGAACTGGTCCAGTCGGTGGTCGCCGCGAAGCCCGCGCCGTTCGACGGCACGGTGACGGTGAGCAACGACCTCGGCCTGCCGAAAATGGCGACCGGCGCGGTCCCGGGGGCGAGCGCGCTCGGCATCGACTCGGCGCAGGTGTTCAGCGACGGCGCGGGCAAGACGAAGGTGTCGCTGACCAAGGGGCAGACGCAGGAGACGATCGTCCACAACGGCAACACCGTGTGGGACTACAACTCCAAGACCAACAGCGCGACCAAGACCACCATCCCGGCGGACGTCGCGACCAAGCACCAGCCGGTCGAGGGCCAGTCCCCCGACCCGGCTACCGCGGCCAAGCAGCTGCTGGCCAAGGTGCGCGAGAGCAGCAATGTCGCGGTCGACGGCACGGCCACGATCGCCGACCGGCCGGCGTACGAGCTGGTCCTCACGCCGAAGCCGACCGAACGCACGCTGCTGCGCGAGATCCGCGTCGCGGTCGACTCGCAGACCCGGATGCCGCTGCGGCTTTCGGTGCTGAGCAACGGAACCACCGCCCCGGCGCTGGAGCTGGCGTTCAGCAAGATCGAGTTCGCCGGCCAGTCGGCCGACCTGTTCGCCTTCACCCCGCCCAAGGGCGCGAAGGTGACCGAGAAGCAGGCCAAGATCGACGAGCGCGACAAGGCGCTGGCGAACGAGGCCAAGCAGGACACCAAGCTCGTCGGCGACGGCTGGGACACCGTCGTCACCGGCAAGGTGCCCGCGGACCTGATGAAGGCGAAGCAGCAGGCGCAGGGCCAGGAAAAGGGCCCTGACGTGCAGAAGATGCTGAGCCGGTTCGCCAAGCGGGTCAACGGCCCGTGGGGCAGCGGCTACCTCTTCACCACGAAGGTGGGCGGCGCGGTCCTGACCGACGACGGCCGGTTCGCCGCCGGCGCGGTCCCGGAGCAGGTCCTCTACGAAGCGCTGGGCGCCAAGTGACCAGCACCGCGGTCGAAACCGGGGCGGGCGTCTCCGAGGAGGCGCCCGCCCCGGCGGTCCCGCTGGCCGCGCGCACCCGAGGGGTGCGCAAGGTCTACCGCGGCACAGTCGCGGTGGACCACGTGGACCTGGACGTTCCCGAGGGCGCCGTGCTCGGCATGCTCGGTCCCAACGGTTCGGGCAAAACGACCACGATCCGGATGCTGCTCGGGCTCGTCCGCCCGACCGCGGGCGAGGTCGAACTGCTCGGCCGGAAGATGCCGGAGGAATCCGCGCACGCGCTGCCGGACGTCGGCGCGCTGGTCGAGGGGCCGGGCTTCCACCCGTTCCTGTCCGGACGCGACAACCTGCTGCGGTTCGCCGCGGCCGAACCGCGGCTGGCGTCGTCCGCGATCCCCGGCGCGGTCGACGCCGCGCTGGACCGGGTCGGGCTGTCCGCCGCCGCGCGCCGCCGGTACAAGGGCTATTCGCTCGGCATGAAGCAGCGGCTCGGATTGGCCAGCGCGTTGCTGGTGCCGCGCCGGATGGTCGTGCTCGACGAACCCACCAACGGGCTGGATCCGGCGGGTACCAGGGAGATCCGCCGTATCATCGCCGATCTGCACGCTGACGGCGTGACCGTGGTGGTGTCCTCGCACCTGCTGGCCGAGGTCGAAGCGACCTGTACGCACGTGGCGGTGCTGCAGTCCGGCACGGTGGTCGCCCAGGGCGAACTGGCCGATCTGCTCGAATCCGGGAATGCCGCGCTGCTGGTGCGCACCCCGGACGCCGAGCACGCGGTGGAAACGTTGCGGGAGAACCGGATCGGGGCCCGGCTGACCCCGGACGGCGTCCGCGTCGACCTCACCGCGACGCCCGCGCCGCGAGTGCTGCAGGTGCTCGTGCAAGCGGGGGTCGAGGTGCACGAGGCGACCCGGGCGCGGACCGGGCTGGAAGACCTGTTCGCGCGGCTGACCGAAGGGGAATCGGCGGCTGGCGACGAATCCGAGGGGGACGCATGACTACCGCTGCGGTCGCCGTTCCGGTGAGCCGGACCGGGCACGACACAGTGCCGTTGCTCCGGCTGTGCGCTGCCGAACTGCGCTGGATTTTCCGCAGGCCGCGCACGCTCGGCGTGCTGGGGCTGCTGGCGCTGGTGCCGATCGTGATCGGGATCGGCCTCACCTTCGTCAGCCAGAACTCCGGAAGCAACGCGCCGGACGACAGCGGCGGCGCGCTGCTGGCGTCCGCGGTGAACAACGCGTTCGTGCTGCCGATCGCCGCCATGGTCATGACGCTCACGCTGCTGCTGCCGCTCGCCTCCGCGATGGCCGGTGCGGACGCGATCGCGGGCGAGGCCGCGCACGGCACGCTGCGCGGCTGGCTCATCGCGCCGGTGAGCCGGGGACGGCTGCTGGCGGTCAAGGCGTTCGGCGTGGCGACGGTGTCCGTGGTCGCGGTGCTCTCGATGTGCGTGACCGGCGTGGTCACCGGGTTGATCATCAACGGCACGGATTCGCTGTTCACGCTGTCGGGAACCACGTTGTCGCTCGGCGAGGCGCTGCTGCGGATCCTGCTGGTCGGCGGCTGGATCGTGCTGCAGCTGTGGGCGGTCGGCGCGGTCGCGCTGGCGGTGTCGAGCTGGACCGAGCACCCGATGCTCGTGGTCGCCTCGGTACTGGCCGGGAACATCGTTTTCACCATCCTCGGGTTCTTGGACTCGCTGAAGTGGCTGCACCCGTTCTTGCTCACCAAGGACTGGACGCTGGCCCCGGCCGCCGTGCTTCAGGATCCGATGACGCTGACGACGTTCAGCGAAGGCGCGGTCCGCGCGGCCTGCTACATCGTGGTCGGCCTGTCGCTGGCCTACGGACGCCTCGCCACCCGAGACGGCTGACCTGGGGGTTCAGCCCACCACGGCGATCCCGTCCGGATCCGGTTCGAGCCGGACGGGATCGCCCGCCCGGAAGTCCGCCCCGGCCGGCGCGATCGCGTCCACAGTGGACTCCCCGCACCGGACGACCAACCGCAAATGCTCGCGTCGGTGCACCGCGGCGGTCACTTCGCCGGGCACCCCTTCGGCGGACACTTTCAAGCCGTGCGGGCGCAGTCCGAGCCTCACCGGACCGTCGTCCACCCCGGAGAGTTCGACGGAGCCCAGTTCGGTCCGCACCACGCCGTCAGCCGCTTCGCCGTCCAGAAACGTCGTGACGCCGAGGAAGCGCGCCACATCGTCGTCCACCGGCTTGTTCCACACCGACCGGACCGCGCCCTCCTGCCGGATTTCCCCGGCGTCGAGCACCGCCACGCGATCGGCGAGCGTGAACGCTTCCTCCTGATCGTGCGTCACCAGCAGCGCGGTGATTTTGCTGCGCCGCAACAGATCTGCCAGGTCGATCGCCAGCTGCTCGCGGAGTCCGGCGTCCAACCCGGACAGCGGCTCGTCCAGCAGCAGCAAGCGAGGTTCCGGAGCCAGCGCACGAGCCAACGCGACCCGCTGCGCCTGCCCGCCGGACAACTCGGTCACCCGTCGCCGTTCGTAACCTTCCAGGCCGACAAGCTTGAGCAGTTCCTCGACACGTGCCGCGTGCCGTTCGCGAGGCACGCCGTGCATCCGCAGGCCGAACGCGATGTTCGCGGCGACGTCGCGGTGCGGAAACAGCTGTCCGTCCTGGAACACCAGACCGAATTCGCGCTTGTGCACCGGCACCACGGCGAGATCGGTACCGTCCCACGACACCGAACCGGACGACACCGGCTCCAACCCGGTGATCGCGCGCAGCAGCGTCGACTTGCCCGAACCGGACGGTCCGAGCAACGCGAGCACCTCGCCGTCGGCGATGTCCAACCGTGCGTCGCGGACCGCGGCGAACGATCCATAGTGGACAGTCAGATCCCGTACCGTTAACGCCATCAGAACTCCCCGACCGTGCTGCGGCCGCGGACCGAGCCGAACCGGTCGATCAACGCCACCGCCACCACAGTCACCACCATGAGCAGGGCGCACGAGGCGTACGCCATCTGGTTGTTCAGCTCCCCCGGCCTGCTGATCAGCGTCGCGACGGCCACCGGGAGCGTCGGCGCGTCCGGCCGGGCGAGGAAGCTGGTCGCGCCGAACTCGCCGAGCGCGACGACGTACCCGAAGCCCGCCGCGGCCACCACCGACCGCGCGACCAGCGGAAAGTCGATCTCCCGCCACACCCGTAACGGACTCGCGCCGAGCGTCGCGGCGGCCTGGCGCAACCGGACGTCGACCGCGCGCAGCACCGGCAGGATCATCCGCACCACCAGCGGCATGATCACCAGCGCTTGCGCGAACGGCACGAGCAGCGGCGACGTGCGGAGGTCGCCGGGCAGCGCGTCGAGCGTCACGAGATAGCCGAAGCCGACGGTCACCGCGGACACGCCCAACGGGAGCATCAACGCGACGTCCATGGTCTCGCCCATCCCGCGCGCGAGCCCGCCGGGCGAACGCCGAAGCGCCACCAGCACGACGCTGGCGACCAGTCCGACGGCCATCGCCAGCAGCGTCGCGTCGGTGGCCGCAGCAAGCGAATTCTGCGCCGCGATCCAGCCGGAGACCTGCAAGGCGTCGTTCTGCCCGACGGTGTTGAGCGCCCGGTAACCGGCGAGGCTCCATCCATCCGAGCCGGACACTGACTCGACGAGCAGCGAGACGATCGGCGTCAGCAGCAGGCCGAGCACCACCACAGCGGCACCGACCGTCCACCACTCCCCGCCGCGCGGCCGACGTGCGGTGACCTGCGCGGACCGCAGCTTCACCGCGTTCTCCCGCTTCCGGCGCGCCATCGCCCCGAGCACCAGCGCGGCGACCACGGCGGCGAACTGGATCAGCGACAACGCGGCCGCGCCGGAGAGGTCGAGCAGGTCGACCGTCCGGAGGTAGATCTCGGTCTCCAGCGTCCGGTAGCTCCCGCCGCCGAGGATCAGCACCACGCCGAAACTGGTGGCGCAGAACAGAAAAACCACCGCAGCAGCGGACGCGACGGCCGGGCCGAGCGCGGGCAGCGTCACCGACCGGAACGCTCGCCACGGCGAAGCTCCGAGCGCCCGCGCGGCCTCAGTCGCTCGCGGATCGAGGTGCGCCCACAGCCCGGCGACCGTGCGCGCGACGACGGCGACGTTGAAGAAGGCGTTGGCCAGGACGAGCGGCAGCACGCCGCCGTCCGGCCAGATCGCCCGGAAAGCCAAGCCGACGACGACCGTCGGCAGCACGAACGGGACCAGCACGATCGTGCGCGCGAGCCCGACCCCGGGCAGCCGCACCCGCGCCAGGAGGTACGCCACCGGCAGCCCTGCGAGTACCGCGACCACGGTCGACGCGGCCGCGCTGGCCAGCGTGAACCCGGCGAGCCGCCACGTCTGCGGGTCGCCGAGCACGGTGTCGACGCCGCCCGCGGAGAACCCCCGGCCGACGATCGCCACGACCGGCCAGGCGAAGAACACCACCAGGAACGCGACCGGCAGCAGACCGAGCAGCGTGAGCCCGACAGTGCGCGCGGGGATCACGCGCCCATGAGCGAGCGCCATTCCCCGATCCACTTCTCCCGGCCGGCCTGCACCTTGTCCGCGGGCATCGTGGCCGGCGCCTGCGGCAGCGGAGCCGCGGTGGCCCAGCCCGCCGGCAGTTCGACGCCCTGGCGCGCCGGGTAGACGTACATGTTCGCCGCGACCGTCGTCTGGAACTGCTGCGACAAGAGGAAGTCGACGACCTTCTGCGCCTGCGGGATCTGCTTGCCGTTGGTGAGCACGCCCGCGTACTCGACCTGGCGGAAGCACGTGTCGAGCAGCGCCTTGGTGCGCGGTTTGCCGTCCTCGCCGAGTTCGGCGGCGGGCGACGAGGCGTAGGACACCACGATCGGCCGCGGGCCCTTGCCCGACGAGCCGGAGAAGTCCTTGGTGTAGGCCTCCTCCCAGCCGCTGACGGTCTTGAGGCCGTTGTCCTTCAGTTTCTGCCAGTAGCTCTGCCAGCCGTTCTCGCCGTACTTCGCGACCGTGCCGAGCAGGAAGGCCAGCCCCGGCGACGCGGTGGCCGGGCTCTCCGCGACGGTCAGGTCCTTGTACTTGGGGTCGGCGAGGTCGTCGTAGCTCTTCGGCTCCGGGAGACCCTTGCTCGCGAAGTAGGCCGGGTCGATGTTCACGCAGACGTCGCCGAGGTCGACCGCCGCCAGCCGGTGCTGCGGGTCGACGGAGTAGCGCTGCGGGCCGCGGTCGGCCTCCGGGCTGGTGTAGGGCTGGAAGACGCCCTCGCTGAGCGCACGGGACGCGAAGGTGTTGTCGACGCCGTACGCGACGTCGCCGATCGGGTTGCCCTTCGTGAGCACGAGCTTGTTGGTGAGCGCGCCGGCGTCGCCGGACTTGAGGATCTTGAGCTTGATCCCGGACTGGCGCTGGAAGGCGTCGAGCACGTCCTGCGGGGCGGCGAACGAATCGTGCGTGACCAGCGTGACGGTCGGCGTCTGCTGGTCCTGGCTCGCGGACGACCCGCCCGAGTCGCCGCTGGACAGCGAGCAGGCGCTGGCGAGCATCGAGACCCCGGCGAGGCCTGCCACCGTGCGGACGGTCCGCGACATCATTCTTCCCCTCCTGCACTGCGCCGGATGAGGGAGAGCGATACGGCCTCCCTACGCCGGCATGATCCGGATCCAGGTGCGAACGGTCGCGGGTTGACGGCCCGCCTCTCAGCCCGGCGTACCGGACTCCCGTGGCAATGCCGCAGCGTAGCCGACACCATGGAGTGATGACGCAGCTATTGAACGACTCAGCGGTGGAAGAGGCCCTCGGCACCGTCCCGGAGTGGCAACGCGAGGACGCCGTCATCGTGCGGACGGTCGAACTCCCGTCCTTCCCGGCGGCGATCGAGGTGGTGGACCGGGTGGCCGAACTAGCCGAGGAAGCCGACCACCATCCGGACATCGACATCCGCTGGCGCACCCTGACCTTCCGCCTCAGCACCCACTACCTCGGCGGCCTGACCGAACGCGATTTCGCGCTGGCCCGCCAGATCGACGGGGTACTGGCGGCCCGCTGACCAGGTGTGATGTCGGCAACCCTGGCAACATGAACGGCCCCTTCGCGCGTCTTCCGGACAGACGCGACGGAAGGAGGCCTCATGGTCCAGGCACTCGTAGTGGGAATGGGTTCGTTCGGCCTGATGGTGGCCGCCGCGGGAGGCGTGCTGTGGCACACCGCGCGCAATCGACGTGACCTTGATCACAAGCGGTAACAGTGAGCTAGATCAAGGCGCTATCCCAGCGGAATCATCGGCACTCGCCCCGCTAGGACTCGCCATGAACAGCACATCCGCCCAGCTCACCGCCGCACAGCGCACGTGGGTCGCGGCGTTCTCGACCGCTGTCGTCCTCCTATCGATGGTGGTGCTCGGCCTGCTCGGCTGAGCCCCGTCCGGTTCACGGCAGCGGGAACATCCGGATGAACCAGAACCTGGCGATTCCGATGAGCCCGAGCACGACCTAAGCGCCCCAGACGGCGTAGAGAACGATCCGCACCGGGGAATCTTTGCCGGGTGACCGGGGCGAGCAGGACGTTTCGCCGAAATTGCCCCGGCGCGGGTCAGGCGTTCGAGACGATCCGGAACCGCTCCCGGTACTCGCTGGGCGTCGTGTTCAGCGTCCGCCGGAAAGAGCGGTTCAAGGTCGACACCGTGCCGAACCCGCACGTCCCGGCGATCCGCGACAACGTGTCGTCGGTCGTCTCCAGGCGATGCCGCGCGGCCTCGACCCTGGCGTGCTCGACGTAGGCGGCAGGGGTCATTCCCAGCTCCGCCTTGAACACACGCGTGATCTGGCGGTCCGTCACATGCGCGTGCGCGGCGAGGTCGGAGACGGTCAGCGGATCCGCGAGGTGGGCCGCGATGTACTGCCGCAGCTCGTCGACCCGCCGGGTCGCGGACGCGGGCTCCAGCGACACGCTGAACTGGCTCTGCCCACCGGGCCGGCGCAGGAACATCACCAGCTGACGGGCCACCCGCGAGGCTGATTCCGGCCCGAAATCGTCGGCTACCAGTGCCAGCGCGAGATCGAGGCAGGCGCTCAGCCCGGCGCCCGTCCACACGGACCCGTCGCGGATGAAGATCGGGTCCGCGTCGACGGTCACCTCGGGATGCTCCGCGGCCAGCTGCCGGGCCGTCGACCAGTGCGTAGTGGCGCGTTTGCCGTCGAGCAACCCCGCCGCCGCCAGGATGTGCGCGCCGACGCAGACGGACGCCACCCGGCGCGTCCGCCCAGCCAGCCTGCGCACCTGCTCGACCACGGCCGGGTCGCATTGAGCGACGACCTCGCCTTTGCCGCCCGTCGTCACGGCGCCGGGCACGATCAACGTGTCGATCGCCTTTCTCCCCAGCTCAGCGAACGTCACGTCGGGCAAGACGCGCACTCCCGCCGAGGTGGTCACCGGGTCCAGCGTCTCGGCGGCGAGCACCACCTCGTAGCCCGTCGGACGGTCCATTTCCCGCTGCAGCAAGGAAAACACCTCAGCGGGACCGGTCACGTCGAGCAGGTCGATCCGGTCGAACAGAACGACGACCACCAGTCTCTTCATTCGCTCCCCATGTCGGTTTCTGCGCTTTGCATGTCATTGCCGACATCCGAAGCCGAGTCTAGCGTCGGTCGTGCGGAACGGAAACGAGAGGAAACCCCACCATGGCAAGGAAAACGCTGCGGGAGCTGAACGGTCTCGACCAGGCCCCGGCAACGCTGGCCGACGCAACACTGATCCTGGTCGACTACCAGAACACCTACACCCGCGGCGTGATGGAGCTGGAAGGCTGGCGCCCGGCGCTGACCGCGGCTCGGCAGTTGCTCGCCAAGGCCCGCGCCGCCGGTGCGAAGGTGATCCACGTCGTCCACGACAGCGGCGAGGGCACGCCGTACGACGTCCGAGCCGAGATCGGCAGCATCCACCCGAACGTCGCCCCGGTCGAAGGCGAACCGGTCGTCGTGAAGGGCGCGCCGAACTCCTTCGTGAACACCGACCTGGGCTCCCTGGTTGACGAAGCCGGGCACAAGAACGTGGTGATCGCCGGGTTCATGACCAACATGTGCGTCACGTTCACCACCGAAGGCGCGTTCCTGCGCGGCAACCACCCGACCGTCGTCGCCGACGCCTGCGCGACTCGTCCGTTGCCGACTCCTGCTGGGGAAGTCAGCGCGGATCAACTGCACAACAGCGCTTTGGCAACCATCGGGGATCTTTACGGCGTTGTCGTGCCGAGTGTTGCCGAGCTGAACTGAACCTCGGCCTCGGTCTCGGCGGGCCTTCTCCTGCCGAGACCGGTCCGTCAGAAGTCGATGAACCCCGCGACCACCTCCCGCACCACTCCGTCGGATCCCGGAGTGCCGTAGAAGTAGACCGACCCGTAGCCCCAGAGGTACTCCTCGATCACATCCTCGAGCTCGCCCTCGGTCGGCCAGCCTTCTTCGTTGACCTGAAAGAGAAACTGATGCCCGTCGGCACGTACGGCGTCGGCGTAGCTCGGCTCGTCTTGAATCAGCACCGGCTCGTCCCCGAACTGGACGAGCGCGATCGAGTCTTCCTCGTCAGGCATCTCGGAGAGCGCCGCCGACCGAAGCCCAGCCCACCCCAGATCAGCCCGCTCCCCGCGCGGCGAGGGCGGGTGCACCAGCGCACGCATCGCCATGTCCGGGTACTGGACGTCGCTGTCGCCGATGTCGAATCCGTTGCGCAGCACCACGGAAACCTCGTAGCCCTGCGCCCAGGGAGCTGCCGGGACGGTCAGCAAATAGCGGTGGGTCGCGAGGAGCGGATGCGCCTCGATCGCAACGGGCGGCGCACCACCAAGACGGCCTCCGTCCGCGCGATCCGGCAAGGACGGGGTGAAGAGCACGGGCATAGGCCGATCCTACGAACCAGGACCGACAATTTCGCGCCCGTGCTCAGCCGCGAAACCGGTCAGACGTTGAAGCGGAACTCCACGACGTCGCCGTCCGCCATCACGTAGTCCTTGCCCTCCATGCGGACCTTGCCCGCCGAACGCGCGGCCGCCATCGAGCCCGCTTCGACGAGGTCCTCGAACGACACGACCTCCGCCTTGATGAAGCCGCGCTCGAAATCCGTGTGGATGACGCCGGCCGCCTGCGGGGCGGTCGCGCCCTGCGGGATCGTCCAGGCGCGGGATTCCTTCGGACCGGCCGTGAGGTACGTCTGCAGGCCGAGCGTGTGGAAGCCCGCGCGAGCGAGCGCGTTCAGGCCCGGCTCCAGCTGGCCGACGGACTCCAGCAGCTCGCGCACGGACTCCTCGTCGTCCAGCTCCAGCAGCTCGGCCTCGACCTTCGCGTCCAGGAACACCGCGTCCGCCGGGGCGACGAGCTTCGCCAACTCCTCGCGGCGCGCCTCGTCGGTGAGCACGGCTTCGTCGGCGTTGAAGACGTACAGGAACGGCTTCGTGGTGAGCAGGCTCAGCTCGCGCAGCGCCTCGCCGTCGATGTCCTTCTGCGCCTGGAACAGCGTGCGCCCGGAGTCGAGGATTTCCTTGGCCTTCTGGGCGTTTTCGAGCGCCGGCCGCGCTTCCTTCTTGGTGCGCGCTTCCTTCTCCAGCCGCGGCAGCGCCTTCTCGAGCGTCTGCAGGTCGGCGAGGATCAGCTCGGTGTTGATCGTCTCGATGTCGGACATCGGGTCGATCCGGCCGTCGACGTGCACCACGTCCGGGTCGTCGAACACGCGGATGACCTGGCAGATCGCGTTGGCCTCGCGGATGTTCGCGAGGAACTTGTTGCCGAGCCCCGCGCCCTCGGACGCGCCCTTCACGATGCCCGCGATGTCCACAAAGGACACCACAGCGGGCACGATCTTCTCCGACGAGAAGATCCCGGCCAGCTCGTCCAGCCGCGGGTCCGGCAGCGGCACGACGCCGACGTTGGGCTCGATCGTGGCGAACGGGTAGTTCGCGGCGAGCACGTCGTTGCGCGTCAGCGCGTTGAACAGGGTGGACTTGCCGACGTTGGGCAGGCCGACGATACCGAGGGTGAGACTCACGGCCGGTAAGTCTACGTGCTGCGCGCGGACCGTCGCCGACCCGGTAACGTCGTGTCGGTTTTCCGCCAGTCAGGGCTCTCACCTGCTGGCATCATCGACCGCATGGCTACCTCGACCATTCCGATCTGGCGCGACACCGAGCGCTGCTACCGCGCGGTGACCGCCCGCGACCAGCGGTTCGATGGCCAGTTCATCATGGCGGTGCGCACCACGGGCATCTACTGCCGCCCGTCCTGCCCGGCGCTCACGCCGAAGGCGCAGAACGTCCGCTTTTACCCGACTTCGGCCGCCGCACAAGCCGGTGGTTTCCGCGCTTGCCGCCGCTGCCTGCCGGACGCGGTCCCCGGTTCGCCGGACTGGAACGTCCGCGCCGACCTGGCCGCCCGCGCGATGCGGCTGATCTCGGACGGCCTGGTCGAGCGCGAAGGCGTGCCCGGCTTGGCCCGTCAACTCGGCTACTCGGAACGCCAGCTCGGACGGGTGCTGACCGCCGAACTGGGCGCGGGCCCGATCCGCCTCGCCCGCGCCCATCGAGCCCACTCGGCGCGCTTGCTGATCGAGATGTCGCAGCTGCCGCTCACCGACGTCGCGTTCGCGGCCGGGTTCTCCAGCATCCGGCAGTTCAACGAAACGATCCGCGAGGTGTTCGCGACGACGCCGTCGCAGCTGCGCGCGGCTTCGCTCCGCCGCGGAAACCGCAACGAACCCAGCGGTGCGACGCGGCTCAGCCTTCGCCTGCCGTTCCGGGCCCCGTTCGACGCCGCGGGCGTGCTGGGCTACCACGCCTCGCGGGCGCTGCCAGGCATCGAAGCCGTCTCCGAGGACGGTTACGGCCGCACCTTGCGCCTCCCGCACGGCCCGGCGTCAGCGTGGGTCAGCCCGCGCGCTGGCTATGTGCAGTGCGACCTAGCACTCTCGGACCTGCGCGACCTGAGCAGCGCCGTCAGCCGCGTACGACGCCTGCTGGACCTGGACGCCGACCCGGAAGCCGTCTCGCGCGTGCTCTCCGCCGACGAGGCGCTGGCCCCGCTGGTCGCCGCCACGCCAGGCATCCGCGTGCCAGGCGCCGTCGACGGCCCGGAAGTCCTGCTCCGCACCCTGCTCGGCGAAGACGTGGCCGACGTTGTCGCCCTCGGCGAGCCCGTCCCGCCCGCAGACCCGCCCATGGACACCCTGACGATCCTTTTCCCGACCCCGTCCGCCATCGCCGAAGCCGACGTGAAACCGCTGGTCAAGAAGGTCGCCGCGGCAATCGCCGCCGGTGAACTGGACCTGCACGTAGGCCGGGACGCCGACGAACTCCGCGCCGAAATGCTCGCGACCGGCGTCGATCCCGCCACCGCCGACTACGTCGTGATGCGCCTGCTCGGCGCCCCCGACGTCCTGTTGACCGCCGACCCAGCCGTCCGCCGCGGCGCGGCCGAGCTGGGCATCGACCTGGCGACGTCCGCACGCGACTGGCAGCCGTGGAGCTCGTACGCCAGCCGGTATCTCAGTTCCGTGACCGTTTAAGGAGACTTTCCTCGTGCCCACCGCCTTCTGGTCCACTTTGGACACCCGCATCGGCCCGTTCACCGCAATAGTGACCGGCGACGGCGCCGTACTGGCCTCCGGCTGGACCGCCGACGTCGCCGAGCTGACGCCCCTCATCTCGCCGTCCCTGGCCCCGACGACCCTGACCGAACGCCGCGACCTGGGCCCGGTGACGACCGCAATCCGCCGCTACCACGGCGGCGACCTCGACGCCGTCGCCGACATCGAAGTCCGCCAACGCTCCGGCCCGTTCCGCGAGCACGCGTGGGAGATGCTGCGCAAGGTCCCAGCAGGCAGCCCAGTGAGCTACGCGGAGTACGCCGCCCTATCCGGCAACCCCTCCGCGGTCCGCGCCGCAGCAACCGCGTGCGCCCGCAACGCGGCGGCCCTGTTCGTGCCTTGCCACCGCGTCGTGCGGACCGGCGGAGCGATCGGCAACTTCCGCTGGGGCGTGCCGGCTAAGCGGTGGCTGTTGCACCACGAAGAGGCCGCCTGACGGCCCGCGCGGGTTGGCTCGGTCGGGTCGAGTTCGCTGAGCCGCGTTCGCTGGTCGGCTGAGCCCAGTTCGCCGGGCCGAGTTCGGTGGCCAGCTGAGCCGGGTTGGCTGGGTCGGCCGCTCGGCTGGGTTCGCTGCTCAGCCGGACTGGATTGGCGCGGTTGGATCGAGCTCGCCGGTCAACTGCGCGGGTGTGCGCCGGGCCAGGCCCGCTGGTCGGCCGGGCCAGGTTCGCCCGGCCGCGTTCGCCGGTCGACCGGGCCGCCCTCGCTCGTCGGCTGGGCTGGAGTGGCTCGGTCGGACCGAGTTCGCCGATCAGCTGCGCCGGGTTCGCCGGGCCAGGTTGGCTGAGGCGGCGAGCGTGGTCAAGGCACCGAGCCTGCTCTCGTCAAGCCATCTGCAACTCCACTCTCGACCCGGCGCGGGACTTCCGCACCCGCAGCCGCGTGGGGATGCGCTGGCGGAGTTCCTCGACGTGCGACACCAGGCCCACCACGCGGCCGCCGGCGCGGAGTTCGTCGAGGATGTTCATCACCACGTCCAGGGTTTCGGCGTCCAAGGTGCCGAAACCCTCGTCCACGAAGAGAGTGTCGAGCAGCGCACCGCCGGATTCGCCTGCCACCACATCGGCCAGCCCCAGCGCGAGCGACAACGACGCGAGGAACGACTCGCCGCCCGACAGGGTTTTCGCCGGGCGCACCGCGCCGGAGTAGTCGTCCAGCACGTCGAGGCCGAGGCCGCCCCTCGTGCCGCGCGCGCCGGCCGCGTCGGAGTGCACGAACGAGTAGCGGCCCTGGCTCATGGTCCGCAACCGCGCGGTCGCCGCGAGCGCGACCTCTTCCAGCCGAGCAGCCAGGACATACGAGCGCAGCGACATCTTCCGCGCGTTCTGCCCTCGTCCGTTGACCACTTCGGACAGTGCGCGGAGTTCGGCGTATTCCTCTTCCAACGGCTCCAGCTCCGACAGCGCCTTGCTCAACCGTCCGGCCAGCTTCACCAGTTCGCGATGCTGCGCCGAAACCGCTTGCTGCGCGGCAAAAGCGGTATCCGCACGAACCCGCGTCTCCTTCGCCCGCTCCGCCAGCGGCGCAACTTCTACCGCGTCGTCCGGCGAGATCCCGAACAGTTCCGGCTGCGCGAGCATCTCCCGCGCACCGGCAGCAGTCGCTTCCGCCTCGGCGAGACCCTGTTCGAGCTTCGTGATCTGCTCGTCGGTCCGGACGGCGGCGCGCATTTCCTCCAGGGTCGAGAACCCCTTGGCATGCAACGAGATCTCCACCAGATCCCGTTGCTCCGCGAGCCGAGCCTCCGCCCCCGACACCGCGGTGTGCGCCTCCGCCGCCAAGTCGAGCGCACCGGCGAACGTGAGCAGGTGCTGCCGCCGGGCGGGAACATCCGGGAACTCTCCCCGGCCCGCGACCAGCCGCTGCTCGCGTTCGGCCATCCGCTCGTCCAACGCCCGGATCTCGCCGTTCGCCTCGGTGACCGTCTGCTCGGCGAGGCGCCGCTGTTCGGCCAACTGCTCGGCACCGCGCTCGAGTTCAGCGACCTTCGCGTTCAACCGATCCTTGCGCTGCGCCTTTCCGGAGAGTTCCGCGACGACCGTCCTGGCTTCGGTCAGCGCGGTCGCGATCTCCTCCGCAGTGCGTCCGTCCAGCCGTTCGCGCAGGAAGACGACTCGTGCCTTGGCCTCTTCCAACGCGGACACCACTCGCTGGCGCAACGCCGACGCCTTCTGCTCGGCTTCTTCCGCGGCACGTTCTTCGGCCGCGTCCACCAATGGCGCGTCGTAGTTCGCCGGTGCCGGATGGTCGACCGACCCGCACACCGGGCACGCCGTTCCCTCAGCCAAGCCGGCAGCCAGCTCTGCCGCCATGCCGTCGAGACGCCGTTCGCGGAGATCCAGCCGACGTTGCCGAGCCGCCTGATGCTCGTCGACCACTTCGCGCAGTTTCGCTTCGCCGCGCTCGACTCTGGCTTCAGCTGGCGGTAACTCCTCTGCCGCGCGAGTGAGTACCGTCAGCTCTTCGACGCGGGATTTCGCGCCGTCCAGCTTCGCCGCCGCTTCCCCGGCTACCGTCGCTTCAGTGCGCGCAGCGGCAATCCGACCGGGCATCTCGGCCAACCGCTCCGCAAGCCCAGCAACTTGCTCGGCGGCTTTCTCCGCGGCTTTCTGTCGCTCCGCACGACGTTGCTCGTCGCTCTTCTGCTGGTTGGCTTCCGCAGCCAATTCGGCGAGAGCGCCCGCCTCCTCGCGAACGGAGCCCGCGCGCTCACGCAAGTCCGCGACGGCGAGCCCGACCGCATCGAACCCGAGGTCGGCGAGATCTCGGATCCGATCGGCCACCAGTACCTGTGCGTCGCCGAGCTCGGCCGTGCGCCGGTCCATCAGCTCGGCCTCGGGAACCACCGCGGCAGCGCGCCGGGCCGCTGCGATTTCTTCCGTCCACTCAGCACGTTCGGGCGCCTGCTCGGCGATCTGAGTCAGCCGGGTGTGTGCGGTGCGCACCCGGCGGATCTTTTCCGCGTCCTCTTCGGCCTCGCGCAGCGCGACCTCAGCGGACTTCGCTGCCGAACGTGCTTGTGCTGCCTCGGTTTCCGCCGCCTCGGCCCGGGCAGCGATCTCGGTCAGCACCGCCTCGACCCACTCCGGCTGCTTTTCCTCCGGCGGTTCCTGCTGCGCTTCCTGGGCGTAGCGGGCGAGCAGCTCACGGACCTCCTGCTGCCGCTTTTCCAGCGCACGGCCGCGTTCCGCGCGAAGGTCCGCGAACCAGCGTTCGACGTCGGAGAACCGCTCGGTGCCGAAAAGCCGCTCCAGCAGCTTCTCGCGCTCCGTGGTGTCACTGCGGAGGAACTTCGCGAATTCTCCTTGCGGCAGCAGCACAACCTGGAAGAACTGCGCTGCGGTCATGCCCAGCAGCCGCTCGACGGTGCGCGCCACCTCGTCAATGCGGATGCTGCCGTCCGGCGGCAGCCCGGCGGGCGGTTCGCCGACCCAGGTCAGCGAAACCCGGGCCTGCTGCGTGGTGAATCCGTCGCCGCGCTTCTTCGGCCGCTGGTACTCCGGGCTGCGCACGATCCGCAACCGCTGACCCTGCACGGTCAGCTCCAGCACGACCTCGGTCTGCCGATCCGGTTCGGCGAGATCGCATCGCAACCGCTTGACGTCGCCGCGCGCGCCCGGCACCACGCCGAACAACGCGAACGCGATCGCGTCGAGCAGCGTGGTTTTGCCCGCTCCGGTGTCGCCGTGGAGAAGGAAGAGACCGTCGGCGCCAAGGGCGTCGAAGTCCACCACCTCCCGACCCGAGTAGGGGCCGAAAGCTTCCACCTCCAGCAGATGCAGTCTCACAGCTTCTCCACCGCCGCCCGGTTCGCTGCTTCGAGCGCCAGGTGCACGAGCCGCTCCTCGCGTTCGGTCGGCGGAGCACCCCGGCAATCGTCGAGGAAGCTGCGCGCGATCTCGATGTCGCTGCGCCCGCGCACCGCCTCGGCGTACTTCAGTTCGGTGCCGGCGACCCCGCCGTCGGGCCGCCAATCCATGTGCACCGCATAGGGAAAACGGTCCTGCAGCAACCGCATCGCATCGATCGGGCGCACTCGGTCGGTGACCGTGATCGAGAGGAAATGCTCGCGCCATTGCTCGTGTTCCGGGTCCTCGAGCAAGGCGGCGAGCTCGTCGGAGAGCGTCGCGAGCGGGCGCGGCACCGGCAGCTCGTGCCTGCGGACCTCGGCCAGGCCGGTCGCGTCGAGATCCACGAACCACACCGATTTCCGTTGCCGCGCTTCGGAAAACGAGTACGCCAGCGGACTTCCGGAGTACCGCAGGTGTTCCGCGAGCGTCTGCGGTCCGTGCAGGTGCCCTAGCGCGACGTAGTCCACGCCGTCGAACACCGAGCCGGGGACTTGCTCGACTCCGCCCACCGCGATGGTGCGTTCCGATTCGCTGGCCTCGCCGCCGGTGACGAAAGCGTGTGCCAGCACTACGGACCGAGTCTCCGGACGACTGGCCAGGTCGTCCCGCACACGCCGCATCGCCTCGCCGAGCACGCCGGTGTGGCCGCGCGCCTCCGGCACGCCCAAGGCGTGCCGCGACGGCTCGGGTTCGAGATACGGGATGCCGTAGAACGCGACCGCGCCGTGTTCGTCGTGCAGCACAACGGGTTCCGCGATGCCTTCGACGGTCGCGCGGACGTGCAGCCCGCCCGCCGCCGCGAATTCGGCGAACGCGCCCAGCCGCGCGGCCGAATCGTGGTTGCCAGGCGTGACCACGAGTTCCGCGCCGGCCCGGCGAATACGGGTCATCGCGGCCGTGGCGACGCGGACAGCTTCGGCGGACGGCACCGCTCGGTCGTAGATGTCACCGGCCACCACCACGACGTCGACCGACTCGCGGTCGACGAGTTCGGCGATGTGCGTGAGGGCGGCCTCCTGTTCGGTAAGCAGATCGGCGCCGTGGAACGTGCGGCCGACGTGCCAATCAGAGGTATGGAGGACTCTCACGGCGACCACGTTAGGAGCAGACCCCGACGAAATCGGGGAGGCACGCCGGTACCCCACTCGAACGTGTGTACGAAGCCGATCAGGTCCGCCGCGGACACGCCCAGCCTCGAATCTGGAAAGTCGCAGGTCAGCTACGCAGCGCGACCGCGGGTGCCGGTTTTTGTCGGTGGGGTCCGCCATGATGTCTCGCGTCCGGACACCCGCCGGACCCGACGGAGAGGAGGACCGGGTGGAGACGGTGATCACCACCGCGGCCGTCGTGCTCGCGCTGCTCCTGTGCGTCGCGGTAGTCGCGCTGTGGCGGCTGTACAACGACGGAATGCGCCGCGCTGACGCGGCCGCGCGGCTCGTGGCGGCGGAGCGTGCGAAAGGCGACCAGCAGCAGCTCGCACTGCGCCGGTACGAGGTGGCGTTCGCGTCGATCCACGGCCGCGGCGAACTCGGCGAACAGGTGCTCGTGGAAACCGCGCGCGCACTCGGACTGCGGGAGGGACTGCACTTCACCCTGCAGACCGATTTGGGCGGCGGCGGAAGCGCGAAGCCCGACCTGGTGCTGAATGTCGGCGGCGGCCGGGCGGTACCGGTCGACGCGAAAGCGAGCATGGCCATCTGGGCGGAGGCAGTCGAGACCGACGACCCGGAAGAACGGCTCGACGCGCTGCGCGTCCACGTCCGGCAGCTGCGCTCCCGCGCGGCGGAGCTGGCGGGCAAGGGCTACCAGCGCTGGGCGGACGCGATCTACGGCACCATCATGTTCGTCCCGTCCGACGCGGCCGTCGTCGCCGCGCTCGACACCGATCCCGAACTGCTGCGCTGGCTGATCGACCGCCGCGTCTTCCTGTGCGGCCCCACGGGATTCGGGGTGCTCGCGTCGGCAGCGCTGTTCGCTGCCAGCGACCGGGCTCTCGTCGAGGACGTCGAGCAAGTGCGCGCGGGCGCCGCCGCCGCACACCGAGCCGCGGGCAATGCGGTGGAGGCGCTGAATCTGTCCTCTACGCACCTGCAGCGCTTCGTCTCGGCCCGCCGCCGGGAACTCGAGGCACTGGAGTCGTTCCGCGCGACCGTCGCGCCGCTCACCGACGCGTCGGGCAGTCCGGCGCCGGTGCCGCAGCTTCGGAAGGGAGACGAGGTGGCAGCTGGTTGAGGTCACGGCGCGATGGCCGCGGGCTCGACAGTCGCGATCGGATGATCGAGGGTGTGCTCCTACGGGGCGGGCTCCGCAAGGGGCTTCCTGACGTCAGATGACGGCCGTGGGCTGATGCTCACGCACGTGGAGCGTGGTTGACGTTGGGCAGGGCGAGGTTGCGGTTGCCTGGTCTGGCGCGACGGTCTGCGCGGACTTGGCGGGCGCGATCGTGGCGACACGGTTCGGCTGCATGCCTCCGGGACACGAATCCGGTGGCACGTTCCGACGAGTCGAGCCCTGCAGCGCGATCTGGCGGCATGGCCGTCGGCGGCGCGATCTGGCCGAGCAAGCCACGGCAGTGCGCTTTGGCGGGCGTGGGTCGGGTGGCGCGATCCGGCAGAGCGGGCCTCGGCGGCGCGATTTGCCTCCACGTCGTCCGGAGGGAGCGAGCCCGGTCGAGGGAGCAACTGCGCGGCCTGGCGTGGTACGGCTCGGGCCCCTGGCGCTCGCACGGGGAGCGTGGTCTCGCTCGGGCGGTGACGCGGCAGGCGTCCAAGGCGTGCCGAGCGACGTCCCGGTGAGCGGTAGGCCGGAGGTCACGCGTCGGAGGCCAACACGGTGACGCGGCCCAAGCGGTCATCGTCCGCAGCGCCGACGGTCGGCGGCTTGCGGCTGAGTGCGGCGAGCGGGTACCAAGGTCCGGATTGCCCGGAACGAACGGCGAAGTCCAGGTTGGACACTGCCGCCGGGGCGAGCGAAAGGGCATGGTTCCGACGTCGCGCGGGCAGGATCCGGACGCTCAGGCGGCTCACGGGAACGTCAATTCCCGGTCAAGTTCCAGAACGGCGAATGTTCCGGAACAGGACCGGTGGCGCCGCCGTCGCGGTCGTCGGCTGGTGGCATAGCCTGGGGTCAGCGCAGGGCCGGGAAACGGGCAGCCGGACCATACCGTCGGTATCACCGCTGGTCAGAGGTCTGGTCCACTGGTTCCTCGTTCGGCGGAGCGGTGCGGGAAGGCCGTACCGCGGGTACTGCTCGACCGTACGAAATGTCATGCGGTCGAGTGGCTGCTTCGTGCTGTCCTCGGCAGTGCCAACAAGATCGTGACAAGTACGGGCTACGGTGTGCCTCGTGACCGCGATACGCGATCGCCAGAGCGATCCCGATGCCGATGACGCCCCCGTGCCGTGGGACGAGCGTCTCGTCGTCGGCACGAGGCGCGGCCTGCCCTGGTGGGCGGCTGTGCTCGTGGGCTTCGGCTTGGCAGTGCTCGGCGCCATCATCGACGAGAAGTCCACCGGCAGCCTCGGTTTTGTTTTCAAGGCGGGCTACTTCCTCGGGGCCGTGATCGCGGTCGGCGCGGTGCAAAGACGCGGACTGTTCGGTCCGATGGTGCAGCCGCCGCTGGTGCTCGCCGTCACCGTGCCGGGTGTGGTGCTGCTGACCGGCGGGGGTCCGGAAGCCAGCGACACCCTGTCGAAGCTGCTCAACATCGGGACGCCGCTGATCAAGGGCTTCCCGACGATGGCGGTCACCACCGGTGTCACGCTGCTGTTCGGCTTCTTCCGCATCTACCGCGAACGCGACCCGGACGCACCGGTGAAGATCAAGGACGGCAAAGTCCCGCGCGGTCGGGACGAGGACGACGACAAAGCCGCCAACCGTCCGCGCTCGCGGCCGCCTGCCGGTCGCGCGGGGCAGTCCGGTCAGACGCCGCCTCCGGGCAACCGTCGCCGTCCGCCGCGGGATCTCGACGCTCCCCCGCCGCGACGGCCGCGTCCGCCTGGCGAGCCGGGTGCCCGACCGCGTCGTGAGCCGATGGACCCGAACGCTCCGCGCGGTAGTCGCAAGCCTCCGCCGGAAGGGCGTCGGCCCCGGCCCCCGGAGGGCGATCCGCGCCGTCGTGATCCGCGGGGTGACGCACCGCCGCCGCGTCGTCGGCCGCGTGGGGACGAGCCGCCGCCCGGGCGTCCGCGTCCGCCTCGCCGGGAACCGCCGCGCCGTCAACGTCCTTGGGAAGACGAGGGCTGACCCCGCGCGCAGGCCACGCCGGAACCGGGCGACCCTACGAAGACTGACCGAGCACGCAAGTCACGCCGGAACCGGGCGACCCTACGAAAGCTGGCTGAGCACTAAAGTCACGCCGGAGCTGGGCCACCCGACGAGGGCCGAGCGGGCACGCAAGTCACGCCGGAGCTGGGCCACCCAGCGAGGACTGACTGGGCGCGCAGGGCAGGTCGAAACCAGACCACTCGACAAACCTGACCGAGCACGCAAGTCAGGCCGAAGCTGGACCAACCGACGAGAGCCGACCGGGCGCGCAAGCCACGCCGGAACCGGACCATCCGCCAAAGGCTGGGCACACAACTCACGGCGCAAGCTGGCAGCACAAGGCAAACGAGAAAGGCCGCCGATCCCCACACCGGGATCGGCGGCCTTTTCGTTGCGGCTAAAGGAATTCTCTCGTCCGGGTCGTGACTCAGCACGAACTACTGCACGGCTCAGCGGCCAAATCGACCGGAGCGGCTCGCACGACTTCGCGGCGAAAGCTTCAGCGGCGCGCCAAACGCTCCGACTGCCGCAGCACCGAACGAAAACCTCAGGACTCCGACTTAACAGCCTTCCGAAGCTCCTTAGGCAACGCAAAAGCGATCTTCTCGTTCGCCGTGGTCACCTCATCAACCTGCCCGTACCCGCGCTCGGCCAGCCACTTCAGCAGGTCCATCACCAGCACGTCCGGCACCGAGGCCCCGGACGTGACCCCGACCGTCGAGACGCCCTCGAGCCAAGCCTCGTCGACCTCCGAAGCGAAGTCGATCAAATGCGAGGCCGAAGCGCCAGCCTTCAAAGCGACCTCGACCAGCCGCTTCGAGTTGGAGGAGTTCTTCGAGCCCACGACCAGCACCAGGTCGCATTCCGGGGCCATCGCCTTGACCGCGACCTGGCGGTTGGTGGTGGCGTAACAGATGTCGTCGCTGGGCGGGTCCGCCAAGGTCGGGAAGCGGTCGCGGAGCTGGTCGACGCGTTCCATCGTCTCGTCAACCGACAGGGTGGTCTGCGACAGCCAGATCACCTTCGACGGGTCGCGCACGTCGACCTTGTCGACGTCCTCGGGCTTGTCGACCAGCTGCACCTTGTCCGGTGCCTCGCCAGCCGTGCCTTCGACCTCCTCGTGGCCCTCGTGGCCGATAAGAAGAATGTCGTAGTCGTCCTTGGCGAAGCGGTTGACCTCTTTGTGCACCTTGGTGACCAGCGGGCAGGTCGCGTCGATGGTGCGCAGGTTCCGTTCCTCGGCCTCGGCGTGCACCGCGGGCGAGACGCCGTGTGCGGAGAACACCACGAGCGCGCCCTCGGGCACCTCGGACGTCTCGTCGACGAAAATCACGCCGCGTTCGCGCAGAGTTTCGACAACATGCCGGTTGTGCACGATTTCCTTGCGCACGTACACCGGCGGCCCGTACAGCTCGAGCGCCTTCTCGACGGCGACGACCGCACGGTCAACGCCGGCGCAGTACCCGCGCGGCTTCGCGAGCAGCACGCGTTTGGCGGCGCCGGACCGGGAGATCGTCGGGGTACCGGCGGGTTCGGTTCCGGGACTCGCAGAAGTCATGCCTCCAGGGTACGGGCAGTGCCGATCCGGGGTTGAAGTCCTCGTTCGGATGATGGCGGCGGCCATTCAGGCTGTGCCGGGCGTCACGTCCGGCGCCTCTGGCCACCCGTTCGGTTGGGCAGAACAGCCCTGATGCGGCACGCTGGACCCATGAAGCCACTCCCGCTCCCCCTCCGGGTCGCCGCGGGCCTCGCCGTCACCACCGCCGAGCGGGTTCGTGAGCTCCCGAAGCAGCTCACCGGCCTGCCGGTCACCGTCGTGAGCCAGGTGCTGCAGCTGTCCATGCGCGTCCAGCAGCAGGTCACCGAGCTGGCCATCAAGGGCGACGACGCGCTGTCGATGCTGCGTCCGGTCGAGGACACGCCCAGCTGGGCCACGTTCGACGAGGACGCCGAGCCCGAGTTCGCCCCGTCCCGGCCCACGCTCGTGCCGGTCGACGACCTGCCTGAGCCGCGTACCAACGGCCATCGCACGCAGCCGCCGGATCTCGCCCCGGAAGCCATCGACGATCCGTGGGTCGAGGAGACCCGCGCGCTCGCCGAGGAGCACTCCGAGGGCGAGAACGACAGCTCCTCCGGCCCGGCCGGGCTGGGCAATTACGACGAGCTGACCCTGCCGCAGCTGCGTGCTCGGCTGCGCCGATTGACCGTGCCCCAGCTGGAAGAGCTGCTGGAGTACGAGAAGTCCCACGCTGACCGGGCGTCGTTCGTCGGCATGCTCGCGCGGCGGATCGGCAACGCACGCAAGGCCGAGGAACAGCCGGGCGACCCCGCGGAAGGCCAGTGAGCAACGACCCCGCCACCAGCGCGGAGAATCCGTGGCCGGTCCGCACTGTCGCGCGCAAGATCGGCGACTGGGTCCACCGGCTCGGCGACGTCTGGGTCGAAGGCCAGGTCACGCAGATGAACGCGCGGCCCGGCACGCAGACCGCGTTCCTGACCCTGCGCGACCCGTCCGCGGACGTCTCGATGTCCGTCACCTGTCCGATGTGGCTGGTGCGCGAACTGCCGACGCCGCTGCGCGAAGGCGACCGCGTGGTCATCCACGCCAAGCCGTCGTTCTTTTTCGGCCGCGGCACGCTGAGCCTGCGCGCGGACCAGATCCGCGCGGTCGGCATCGGCGAACTGCTCGCGCGCATCGAACGGCTGCGCAAGCTGCTGGCCGCCGAGGGCATGTTCGCCCGCGAACGGAAGCGGCCGATTCCCTTCCTGCCCAAGGGAATCGGGCTGATCACCGGACGCGCGTCGGCGGCTGAACGGGACGTGCTGGCGAACGCGCAGGCACGCTGGCCGCACGTGTTGTTCAAGGTGCTGAACACCGCCGTGCAGGGTTCGCAGGCGGTGCCGCAGATCCTCCGCGCACTGTCCATATTGGACAAAGACCCGGACGTCGACGTGATCGTCATCGCCCGCGGCGGCGGCAGCGTCGAGGATCTGCTGCCGTTCTCCGACGAGGCGCTGTGCCGGGCGGTCGCGGCCGCGGGCACGCCGATCGTCAGCGCGATCGGGCACGAGCCGGACACTCCCCTGCTCGACCATGTCGCCGACCTGCGCTGTTCCACTCCGACCGACGCGAGCAAGCGCATCGTGCCGGACGTCCGCGAGGAAACCGCGCGGGTCCGGCAGATGCGCGACCGCGGCAGGCGCGCGCTACATGGCTGGGTCGACCGGGAGACGCGACTGCTGACCCAGTTGCGCAGCCGTCCGTCGCTGGCCGATCCGCTGGGTCCGATCGAACGCCGCCTCAGCGACCTCGAGATGCACCGCGAACGCGGCAGGCGCGCGATGCTCAGCCTGCTCGCCAAGGACCAGGCGGAGGTCGCGAACGCACGGGGCAAGCTGGCCGCGCTCGGGCCGGCGGCCACGATGGAACGCGGGTACGCCGTCGTCCAGTTCACAGATTCCGCAGGCAACCTCCACGTGCTCCGCTCCGTCTCCCAGATCGAGGACGGAGCGCAGCTGCGCGTACGAGTCGCCGACGGGGCGGTCCACGCGGTGGCCGAGTCCGTCGAGCCGACGACACCCGCACCGGAAGGAGACCGGCCGTGATGCACCGGGCCCCGGCGTTCCTCCCGCTCACGGTGGACGCCGCCGCCCGGCTCGACGCCGGTCTCCTGCTGCGGCAGGCCCTGGTCACCGACCGGGCCGCCGACGAATGCTGGACCGCCCTGCTCGCCGGCTGCGGCACCGCGGCCCGGCGCGGGCTGGCACCGCAGCTCAGGCGGCTGTCCGAGGCGACGTCCGAGCACGTCGGCGTCCGGTGGTGGTTCGCCGAAGGGACCGGCCATCGGCGACGCGTGGCGAGTGCGCAGGAGAACCTCGAGGACGCCATCGCGGACGGTGACGGGCAGGAGTTCGCGCTGGCCTTCGTCGGATACGACCACGCGATGGCCAGCGCGGTGGTCGCGGGCCCGCATCGGGCCGGACCCGGTTCCCCGGGAATGTCGGCCGAGCGCGGTAGTCTGCGCCGACAGCCCCGTGCACCACAAGGTCGGAGAACGTGAGCGAAGCAGACACCGCCGGACTCGGTTACGAGCAGGCCCGCGATCAGCTCGTCGAAGTGGTGAAGGAACTCGAGGCAGGCGGGCTTTCGCTGGAGCAGTCGCTCGAGCTCTGGGAGAAGGGCGAGCGGCTCGCCAAGGTGTGCGAACGGCATCTGGAAGGCGCCCGCGAGCGGATCGAGGCCGCGCTGGCCTCGGTGGAGACCGACGACGACACAGAGTGACGTGCACCATGCGTTGCTGAATCGGTCAGGTGGTCTAGGGATCTGACAGACTGGGCACCCGCTGACGAACCGTGTTCCGGGAGGCCACCATGACCACCGCCAGTGACCGCAGCCGACGCGAAGCGCCTGATCGCAACCTCGCCATGGAACTGGTGCGGGTGACCGAGGCAGCCGCGATGGCCGCCGGCCGCTGGGTCGGCCGAGGCGACAAGATCGGCGGCGACGGTGCTGCCGTCGACGCGATGCGCCAGCTCGTCTCCACCGTCTCGATGCGCGGCGTCGTCGTCATCGGCGAGGGCGAGAAGGACGAAGCGCCGATGCTGTTCAACGGCGAAGAGGTCGGCAACGGCGACGGCCCGGACTGCGACGTCGCGGTCGACCCGGTCGACGGCACCACGCTCATGGCGAAGGGCATGCCGAACGCGCTGGCCGTGCTCGCCGTCGCCGAGCGCGGCGCGATGTTCGACCCGTCCGCGGTGTTCTACATGGAGAAGCTGGCCGTCGGCCCGGACGCGGCGGGCAAGGTGGACATTTCCGCCCCGGTCGCGGAGAACATCCGGCGCGTGGCGAAGGCGAAGAACTCCAGCGTCAGCGACGTGACGGTCTGCATCCTCGACCGGCCGCGGCACGAACAGCTGGTCAAAGAGGTCCGCGAGGCGGGAGCCCGGATCCGGTTCATCTCGGACGGCGACGTCGCGGGCGCGATCGCCGCGGCCCGGCCGACCACCGGCGTCGACATGCTGCTCGGCATCGGCGGCACTCCCGAGGGCATCATCGCCGCGTGTGCGATGAAGTGCCTCGGCGGCGAACTGCAGGGCCGGCTGTGGCCGAAGGACGACGCGGAACGCGAGAAGGCGCTCGCCGCGGGCCACGACCTTGACCGGATCCTGCTCAACGACGACCTGGTCACCGGCGACAACGTGTTCTTCTGCGCGACCGGCGTTACCGACGGCGACCTGCTGCGCGGCGTCCACTACCGGGCGGGCGGCGCGACGACGCAGTCGATCGTCATGCGGTCCAAGTCCGGGACGGTCAGAATGATCGACGGCTACCACCGGCTCGAGAAGCTGCGGGCGTACTCGTCCGTCAACTTCGACGGCAACCTCGAACTCGACGAGGGCGCGGTGCCTCCGCTTCCCTGATCTGCCAAGGAGTTTCCCGGTGTCGAAACGGCTGTTCGCGCTGGTGCTGACTGTCCTCACCGGAGTCGTGCTCAGCGCGGGCAGCGCGTTCGCCGGGCCCTCGATCGTCGGCGGGACCGATGCGGACCAGCCCTACCCGTTCGCGGTGTCCCTGCACACCTCGGGCGGCGCGCTGTTCTGCGGCGGCGCGCTGATCACGCCGACCTGGGTGGTCACCGCGGCGCACTGCCTGTCCGCGAAAGACCCGGCGACGATGGGGTTGCGAGTCGGCAGCAACGACGCGGACGAGGGCGGGGAAACTCCGAAAGCGGCGGAATTCGTGCTGCACCCGCATTTCAACGCCGAAACGCAAACCGGCGACGTCGGCCTGATCCGGCTGACCGCCCCGGTGAAGGCCGCGCCGATCGCGATCGGCGGTTCGGCTTCGCCCGGCACGGCGGTCCGGGTGATCGGCTGGGGCCAGACGTGCGCGACGCCGAATTGCGGCCCGGTGTCGAAGACGCTGCGCCAGCTGGACACGCACCTGGTGGAGGGCGCGAAATGCACGGCGGGGTTCGACGGAACCTCCGAACTGTGCACGGAAAGCCCCGGCGGATCCGGCTCGTGCTACGGCGATTCCGGCGGCCCGGAACTGATCCGCGACGGCGACCGGTGGACGCTGGCCGGGATGGTCAGCCGCCCGGGAAACCGTTCGTCGACGTGCGGATCGGCGCCGTCGATCGCGACCTCGGCGGTGGCGTATCAGCCGTGGATCGCGGAGAAAACCGGCTGAGTCACTCGACGTTGCTCGAATGCCCCGGGAACAAATGCGCCTCGGGATTCAACGCCACCGCGATGTTGTTGACCGCCGTCGCCGCCTCGCCGAACCCGGTCGCGATCAGCTTCACCTTCCCCGGATACGCCGCCACATCCCCAGCGGCGTAAACGCGTGGCCGGGCCGTCGCCATCGTCGAATCCACCGAAATCGCGCGGTGATCGATTTCCAAGCCCCAGCTTTCGATCGGCCCCAAATCCGCGGTAAAGCCCAACGCCGCAACCACCGCGTCCGCGCGCAGCTGCTCGTCCGCGCCGCCCTTCACCGTCACGTCGACCGCCGTCAGCGAACCGTCCGGAGCTTCGACAAACCGGGCCACCTCGGCGTCCGTGACCAGCCGCACGCCCAGCTCCTGCACCTGCCGCACGATCGACTCCGCGGCCCGGAACTTCGCGCGGCGGTGCACGAGGGTCACGCTCGCCGCGACCGGATGCAGCGCCAGGCACCAGTCGAACGCCGAATCCCCGCCGCCGACCACGACGACGTGCTGGCCCGCGTGAGCCGCCAGCGATGGGACGAAATGGACCATCCCGCGGCCGAGCCAGCCGTCTCCGGCGGGCAGCGGACGGGGCGTGAACTCGCCGATGCCCGCGGTGATCAGGACCGCGCCCGCGCGCAGCACGTCGCCGCCGTCGAGGGTCAGTTCGAGACCGCCGTCGACGCTCTCCAGCTTCTCCGCCTTGCGGCCGAGCAGGTAATCCGGCTGCCACGGCGCGGCCTGGTCCACCAGGCCCTGCACGAGATCACGGCCGCGGATCGCGGGGAACCCGCCGACGTCGTAGATCATCTTCTCCGGATACATCGCGGTGACCTGCCCGCCCGGTTCGGGCAGCGAATCGACGACGGCCATCGACAGGCCGCGGAATCCCGCGTAGTAGGCGGCGAAGAGGCCGGTGGGACCGGCTCCGATGACGACGAGGTCGTAATCCATGAGGCTCGCTCCATGCCAGTGGTGGGTGGCGGTGATCGAGAACACATCGAGAGTAGCCAGTGTGGCAATGCCACTCCGTTGAGGGCGGAGGTGGGGCGGGTGCGGGTTACCGAGGTGGGCGACAACACCCGGCCGGTTGCGCGAAACGGGGCCAGAATCGGAGGTATGGCTGAACAGGAATACCGGATCGAACACGACACGATGGGTGAGGTCCGCGTCCCGGTCGACGCGCTTTACCGCGCGCAGACGCAGCGTGCCGTCGAGAACTTCCCCATCTCCGGCCGCGGTCTCGAGCGCGCCCAGATCCGCGCGCTGGGCCTGTTGAAGGCCGCCGCCGCCCGCGTGAACGCGCGGCTCGGCGTCCTGGACGCCGACGTCGCCGACGCGATCGCGAAGGCCGCCGACGAGGTCGCCGAGGGCCGCCACGACGAGCACTTCCCGATCGACGTCTTCCAGACCGGCTCGGGCACGTCGTCCAACATGAACGCGAACGAGGTCATCGCGACGCTGGCCAGTCGCGCGCTCGGCCGCGACGTGCACCCGAACGACCACGTCAACGCCTCGCAGTCGTCCAACGACACCTTCCCGACGACGATCCACGTCGCCGCCACCGAGGCCGTCCTCACCGACGTCGTCCCGGCGCTGGAGCACCTCGCCGGCGCGATCGAGGCGCGCGCCGAGGAGTGGCAGGACGTCGTCAAGTCCGGGCGCACGCACCTGATGGACGCCGTGCCGATCACGCTCGGCCAGGAGGCGGGCGCGTGGGCCGCGCAGATCCGGTTCGGCATCGAACGGCTGCAGTCCGGTCTGCCGAGGCTGGGCGAACTGCCGATCGGCGGTACCGCGGTCGGCTCCGGCTTGAACGCGCCCGACGGCTTCGGCGCGGCGGTTTCGGCCGAGCTGGCGCAGATCACCGGGTTGCCGCTCACCGAGGCACGCAACCACTTCGAGGCGCAGGCGACGCAGGACAGCGTGGTCGAGACTTCCGGGCACCTGCGCACGGTCGCGGTGTCGCTGAACAAGATCGCGAACGACCTGCGCTGGCTGGGTTCCGGCCCGCGCACCGGCTTGGCCGAGCTGGCGTTGCCGGACCTGCAGCCGGGTTCGTCGATCATGCCGGGCAAGGTCAACCCGGTCATCCCGGAAGCGACGCTGCAGGTCGTCGCGCAGGTCGTCGGCAACGACGCGGCGGTCGCGTTCGCTGGCGCGGCGGGCAACTTCCAGCTCAACGTGAACCTGCCGGTCATCGCGCGCAACGTGCTCGAATCGGCGCGGCTGCTCGCGGCCGTCTCGCGGCTGCTGGCGGACAAGGTGTTCGCCGGGGTCACCGCGAACGTCGAGCGCGCGCGGCAGTACGCCGAGGGGTCGCCGTCGATCGTCACGCCGCTCAACAAGTACATCGGCTACGAGGAAGCGGCCGCGGTGGCGAAGCAGGCGCTCAAGGAACTCAAGACGATCCGCGAGGTCGTGCTGGAGCGCGGGTACGTCCGCGACGGCAAGCTCACCGAGGCACAGCTGGACGAGGCACTCGATGTGCTGCGGATGGCGCGTGGCGGCAAGTAGAGGTTAGCCGATCGTAGCGGCTCGCTCGGACAATTCCGGGCGAGCCGCTTCGCGTTTCCACAGTCCACATGCGACTCCCGCAGCGACCAGGATGACCCCGGCCAGGTCCTTGAGTTCGAACTGTTGCGCCCCGATCAACACCGCCACGGCCAGCCCGGACACCGGCATCAGCCCGATCAGCACGCCCGCCCGGTCCGCCCCCAACTCGACGACGCAGCTGTACCAGAGCACGAAAGCCACCGCCGTCACCACGACGGCCAGCAACAGCAACGCGACGAGTTCACGCGCGTTCGGCCACCGCCAGGCTCCAGCCGGATCGACCACCGTCCCCACCACGGAACCGCTTGCCGCAGCGGTGAAACAGCCCCACGTCGAGGTCGCCAACGGCCCGAGCCGACGCAGCAATCCCACCGCGAGCAGGGTGAACGACGCTTCGCACAACATCGCCAGCGCAGCCAGCAACAGCCCTGGCGCGGAAGCGGATCCGCCGCCGGACAGCACCACGATGCCGAGCCCGGCCAGTACCGACCCGACGACCGGCGCGGCGGACGGACGGCGACCGTCCAGCATCGGCGCGATCAACGCGAGCACGAGCGGGCTGGCCCCGAGAAACGCCGCCACCGCACTGGGTTCCGCGTAGCGTTGCGCCAGCAGCAGACAGGCCTGGAACCCGATCATCCCGGTCGCGGCGAGACCGAGCAGAGTCGGCAGATCGCCCAGTTTCGGCCGCGGCAGCGGACTGCGCGTGACCTTCGCCCAGCCCAGCAGCAGAAGCCCGCCCAGCGCGTACCGCAACGCCTGCCCGGTGATCACCGGATACCCGTCCAGCATGCCGGTGACCGGCACCGATCCGCCGACCAGCACCGCGCCGGCCACCCCTGAAAGCACCATCGACCGTTTCACGCCGCTCAGTCTTCAGCGGAGAGTGGTCTATTCAGAAGGACCACTCAACACTGGCCTAACTGGACCACTTGGACGTACTGTCGTGGCCGTGGAGACCATCCGGGAGTTGCTCCTGCCCGCCGCCACCGGAGGACGCCGGGGCCGCGCCGTCGAGGCCGCGCTGCGCGACGCGATCCGCACTGGGCGGCTGGCGGTCGGCACCCGGCTGCCGTCGAGCCGCGATCTCGCGCGCCAGCTCGGGGTCGCGCGCGGCACTGTCACCGCGTTGTACGAGCAGCTCACCGCCGAGGGTTACCTGCTGAGCAAGCACGGGTCAGGCACTCGCGTCGCGCCGATCGACGGTCCCGCGCCGAATCCTCGGGTCAGCGCAGCGAAAACGCCGACCTGGGAGTTCGACCTGCGTCCGGGCCTGCCCGCCTTGTCGGCGTTCCCGCGGGCCGAATGGCTTGCCGCCGAACGAGAAGCCCTGAACGCGACGCCAGATCTCGGTCTCGGCTACCCCGATCCGACCGGACACCCGGCGTTGCGCGCGGAACTGGCCGCCTACCTCGGCCGCGTCCGGGCGCTGCCGACGAACCCGGACGACATCGTGATCACCAGCGGAGCCGCGGAAGCGTTGTCGTTGCTGGCCGACGCCTTGCCAGACCAGCGCATCGCCGTCGAAGACCCGAGCCACCACGGCCAAGCGAACCTCCTGCGCGACCACGGGCTGGCCCCGGTCGGAATCCCGGTCGACGACAGGGGCATCAACGTCGACGCACTGTCCATTTCAGACTGCTCCGTCGTGTTGGTCACCGCCGCACACCAGTTCCCGCTCGGCGTCGCGTTGCATCCGGAACGCCGTCGGCAACTGCTTGCCTGGGCGGCGGAAACCGGCGGGCTCATCCTCGAAGACGACTACGACGCCGAACATCGCTACGACCGTCCCGCGCTGGGCGCGATGCGCGCGCTCGCACCGGATCACGTCGCGTACATCGGCAGCGTCAGCAAAGTTCTTGCGCCAGCGTTGCGGATCGGCTGGCTCATTCCGCCGCGGCGGCTGCGCGACGCCGTGGCCCGGGTCAAGGAAATGCACGACCTCGGCTGCCCGCCGCTCCCGCAAGCCGCGCTCGCGCATCTGATCGCCACCGGCGGTTACGACCGGCATCTGCGCCGTACTCGACGGCTGTATCGCGCTCGTCGCGACGCGCTGATCGAAGCCCTGACCGAGCGTCTTCCGCAGTGGCAGCCGGTCGGAATCGCCGCTGGACTGCACCTCGTCGTCCGACTGCCCGACGGTACCGATGACGTGCGGCTGCAGGAAAAACTCGCCGCGGCAGGCGTGCACGCCCCGGCTTTGTCGACTTATTCCCATACCTCAGCCGGATATCCGGGCCTCGTGCTCGGGTACGCCGCGCTCCCGCCGGACCGGCTCCGCGCCGCCGTCGAGCGGATCGCGTCTGCCGGTTGAACCGCTGGTGAACACCTGGTGCACCGGGGAGGGGTCCCGTTGCTGACGCTTAGGGTTGACCTTCTCGGGAGCAGGCAAGGGGGAGGCGACCGTGAGCTTCGGGGAAATCGTGCGAACACTCGCCGACGTGCTCACGTCCAGCCGCGGCATCGTGCCCATCGCCGTCGTCGCGGGCGCGACCATCCTCGCCCCGGTCATCGACCGCTACGTGATCCGCCGCAGGCGCGTGATCTACCGGGAGCTCTACAACTCCAAGATCGGCCTCAACCCGGTGACGCTCAGCGACTCGGACAACGGTGCGGTGCAAGCGGATCCGGAACTCGTGCGCACCGTACAGCTGCTGGAACCGCTCAGCGTGGTCGTGATCCGCATCCGCAACACCGGCAGCTTCGACATCGGTCCGGACGACTGGGAACACCCGCTGCAGTTCACCTTCGGCAGGCGGGTGGTGTGGGACGCGCGCGTATCCGATGCCAAAGACGGGTTGCGTGAGGTGGTACGGCACGGGCTTGAATTCTTCACTCATGATCAGCCTACGCCGGAGAACGGAACCGCGCGACTATCCGGCGTGCGAGCGTTGCTGCCGCAGCGTCTGACCGCGCTGCTGCGACAAGCCGACGCACCGGCAGCGGCGGCACCGCAATGGCATGGTGTCCGCCTTGAACAGCTTTCCTTGAAGCGGCGGGAAAAGTTCAAACTCGTCGTCGTGCTGCGCGAGCCGGACGACTGGCGCAGCGGGCCGTTGTCCAAGGACCTGGACGTCACCGGAAGGCTCAGCGGCGGGCGGATCAAAGACGAACGCAAACAACGCTGGCTGTCGTGGCCGGTGGTCACGGGAGCGATCGGGGTGCTGCTGACCGGGGCGCTGCTGAGCATGCTCCTCGTCGCCGTGTCGCGCGGGTCCGAACCCGGCTGCGGCAACGGATCCCTCGCGGTGCACGGATCCAGCGCGTTCGCGCCCATCATGAACAGCGTCGCGACCGAGTACCAGAAGCTGTGTCCTGGCGCGACGATCACGACGCAAGCGGACGGAAGTGTGTCCGCGGTGCGCGAACTGGGACCGTTGCCCGCGGAACAAAAGGACAGCATGGCAGTGCTTTCCGACGGCAAGGCTTCCGACGCCGGGCCGGATCTGGTCACGCAACCGGTCGCAGTGCTCGTGTACAGCCTGGTGGTGAACAGCGCCGTCGGCGTCGACCGGCTGAGCAATGAGCAGGTGCGCGGCATCTTCAACGGGAAGTACACCAACTGGGCGCAACTGCGCGAGGGTCCGTCGGTCCCGATCCGGGTTGTCGGGCGCGGCCAGGAATCGGGTACGCGCAAGACTTTCGAGCAGAAAGTGCTGGGTACCGCAGAGCCGGGACTGTCCTCGGACGACTGCCGGACGCCGACCCGCGACCCGCACGCCACCGTGGTGCGCTGCGAACGCGGCAAGACCGACGAACTGCTGCGCGCGGTCGGCGACACCCCCGGCGCCATCGGCTACGCGGACGTGCCCGCGGCCAAGATCGCCGCGGCGGGCGGGCGCGTCGCGATGGCGAAACTCGACGACCGCTACCCCGACGTGACCAGCATCGACGCCGGCTATCGCTTCTGGACGGTGGAGTACCTCTACACCAAGGGCGTGCCGGAGAACGATTCGCTGCTGAAGCAATTCCTCGACTACCTGCGCAGCAGCACGGCGCGGGCGGAACTGCAGGACGCAGGGTACACGCCATGTGTGACAAAACAGGGCCTGCTGGACCAGTACTGCACTCGTCCGGATGCCTGACCAGCTCTTTTTCACCCGGTCGAGGCTGGAGCGGGAGTTTTTGTCGGTGGCGGGGGCGATGATGGCCGGGTGTTGTTCACCGACCTCGTCACCGCCTCCGCCGAACTGGCGGCCACGCGGTCACGGAAAACGAAAATCGCCGTGCTGGCCGCCGTGCTGCGCGCGGCCGAACCCGGCGAACTACCCGCGGTGATCGCGTATCTCACCGGGCAGACCGCGCAGGACCGGCTCGGCGCCGGCTGGCGCACGCTCGCCGACCTCGCCGTAGAACCCGCGGCCGCGCCCGCGATCTCGGTGGCGGAGGTCGACGTCGCGCTCACCGAGGTCGCGGCCGCGGCGGGCGCGGGTTCGGTGAAGCGCCGGGCGGAGGTGCTCGCCGCGCTGTTCTCCCGGCTGACCAGGGCCGAGCAGGAGTTCGTGTTCCGGCTCGTCACCGGGGAGCTGCGGCAGGGCGCGCTGGAAGGCGTGATGGTCGACGCGGTCGCGGCGGCGGCCGAGGTCGAAGTCGACCAGGTGCGGCGCGCGTTCATGCTGTCCGGGCGGCTGCCGGTCACCGGACAGGCGGCGCTCACCGGGGGCGCGGCGGCGCTCGCGGAATTCGGGCTGGAGCTGGGCCGTCCGGTGCGGCCGATGCTCGCGTCGCCGGCGGAGTCGCTGGAGGAAGCCGTGACGGAGCACGGGAACGCGATCGTCGAGTACAAAATGGACGGTGCGCGGATCCAGGTGCACCGGCGCGGCGCGGAGGTGCACGTGTACACGCGCACGCTGCGGGAAATCACCGGCAGCGTCGCCGAATTGGTCGAACTGGTGCGGGCGCTCCCGTGCGAATCGGTGGTGCTGGACGGCGAGACCCTCGCGCTCACCGACGACGGGCGGCCGCGGCCGTTCCAGGAAACGATGAGCCGGTTCGGCAGCACGCGGGACGAACAGGTGCGGGCGTTGCTGCTGCGGCCGTACTTCTTCGACTGCTTGCATCTGGACGGGGTCGATCTGCTCGACGCGCCGTTGTCCGAACGGAACGAGGCACTGCGCCGGGTGGCGGGTGAGCACGTGATCCCCGGCTCGGTCCGGCCGGATTCGCCGGCGGCGGTGCTCGACGCGGCGATGGACGCCGGGCACGAGGGCGTGATGGTGAAGGACCTCGATTCGATCTACGCGGCCGGACGGCGCGGGCGCGCGTGGCTGAAGGTGAAACCGGCGCACACCATCGACCTGGTGGTGCTGGCGGCGGAATGGGGCCACGGGCGGCGCACCGGCAAACTGTCGAACCTGCACCTCGGCGCGCGCGATCCGGACGGCGGGCCACCGATCATGGTGGGCAAGACGTTCAAGGGCCTCACCGACGAGCTGCTGGCCTGGCAGACCGAGCGGTTCCAGGAGATCGAGACGCACCGGGACCGGTGGACCGTCCACGTGCGGCCGGAGACGGTGGTCGAGATCGAGCTGGACGGGGCGCAGGTCAGCACACGGTATCCGGGCGGGCTGGCGCTGCGGTTCGCGCGGGTGGTGCGGTACCGGCCGGACAAGGATCCCGGCGAGGCCGACACCATCGACACCGTCCGCGGGCTGCTGCGCGGCAGCCGGCCGGCGACGGACGCCAGCAAGGCGGAGCAGTCCGGCTCCGAGGAGGCATCCGGATGATGATCGCCGCGCCCGCCCTCCGGATGAGTGGGCACATTACAGACATCGGGCAGTTTTCCCCGCTGTGCTCAGGAAAACGCCCGACGAAAGTCGATGTCGCACCCGTGGCCGCGTACCCGAGAGTGGGAGCACTGGCCTGCGTCGATAGGAGAAAAGCATGACGTTCCGGGTGAAATCAGCCGTCCGGGGACTCGGGCGGCCGATGACCCTGCTGGCGGGCGTGGCGCTCGCCGCCACCGTGGTGGCGGCACCGGCCAGTGCCGCGCCGGCGCCGCCGCAGCAGCCGCCGCGACACCACTTCTCGGCTGCCGCACAGTCGTTCGTCGGCGCGACCACGGTGCGCGAGCGGGTCGCACGGCTCAACGCGGCGATGGCCAAGCTGCCGAAGGAAAGCGGCGCGTACAACGCCACGAAGCTGTGGAACCAGGGCATCACCGGCGCCGGGTCCACCGTGGCCACGCTCGTGTCGTTCGGCGACGACAAGGTCAAGCAGGTGCTGGACGAGTACTCCCGGCAGCACGGTCTGCCGCCGGCGAACGTCGAGGTGCTGCAGCCGTCCGGTGCGGTGCCCGCGTGCACCGATCCCGGGGTGGACACCGCCACCTGCCAGTCGTGGGGCGGGGAAACCGATCTCGACGTCACGATGATGCACGCGATGGCTCCGGGCGCGAAGATCGTCGTCGCCGCCACCCCGGTCGCCGAGACGCAGGGCTTCGCCGGCCTGCCGGAGATGATGCACGCGGTCGACTACATGACCGAGCACCGCATCGCCGACGTGGTTTCGATGAGCTTCGGCACCACCGAGGAGAACTTCCCGTCGTTCGAGTCGATCAAAACCCTCGACCCGGCGCTCGAGCGGGCGAGCAAGGCGGGCGTCACGCTGGTGGCCTCGTCGGGCGACGACGGCCCGACCGGGGCGTACCTGCAAGGCCCCGGCCGGTATCCGTACCGCGTGGCGAGCTGGCCCGCCAGCGACCCGAACGTCACCGCGCTCGGCGGCACCCAGCTGCACCTGGACGCGAACGGCGTCCGCACCCAGCCCGACGACCTGGTCAACGCCGCGGACAACGGGTTCAGCGAGGGCGCGGGCCTGTCGAAGGCGTACGCGCGGCCGTCCTGGCAAAACCGCATCAAGAAGATCACCGGCAGCACGATGCGGTCGTACCCGGACATCAGCATGGAAGGCGTCCAGGGCACGTCGCAGTCGGCGCCGTTGTTCGCCGGCGTGCTGGCGTTGGCGGTGCAGGCCAACCACGGGCGACTGGGCCAGATCAACCCGGCGCTGTACTCGAAGCTGGGTCCGAAGGGCACCGCGGCCGGGATCGTCGACGTCACCAAGGGCGACAACAGCCAGTGGGACGTCGAAGGCTTCAAGGCCGGTCCTGGCTACGACATCGCGAGCGGCTGGGGCACGATCGACGCGTCGGTCTTCGTGCCCGCTTTGGTGAAGGCGGTGCGGTGATGCGGTAGTCCCCGCGCCGCGGGCGGGCATCCGGGCAGGTTCGCCCGGCCCCGGCTCGACCGAACATGGTCGGGTCGGGCCGGGCGGGCCCGCTCCGGAGCCGTACTGTCAGCAGTATGTCGTCGAAAGCGTTGGCCCGGCTGTGGTTCGGGGTGACCGCGGTCGTCGTGGTGGCCGCGCTCGTGATCCAGATCGTCGCGCTGGTGCCGCCGCAGGGACGGTACGTCAGCTTCGGCGGACGAGTCGCGAACCTGTTCACCTATTTCACGATCATCTCGAACGTCCTCGTCCTCGTCACCAGCGCGGCTTTCGCCCGCGGACGCGGCACCTCGCCGCTGATGCGCGTGCTGTGGCTCGACGCGCTGGTCGGGATCGTGGTGACCGGGGTCGTCTACCAGGTCGCGCTCGCCGGGCTGTACCAGCTGCACGGGCTCGGCCTCGCCGCGGACATCCTGCTGCACCGCGTCAGCCCGGTGCTGTGCGTCCTTGGCTGGCTGCTCTTCGCTCCGCGGGTGCTGGCGTGGCGCACCGTCTGGTGGTCGCTCGCCTATCCCTTGGTGTGGCTGGCTTTCACGCTCGTCCGCGGTGCGATCGACGGCTACTACCCGTACCCGTTCGTCAACGCCGACAACCTCGGCTACGGGCAGGTCGCGCTGAACTGCCTGCTCATCGGCGTCTTCTTCATCGCACTCGCCAGCGGTGCCCGGGCCGCCGACCCGCGGCTCAGGCGCGGACCCGCCGAAACGCGTTCAGCGGATCGCTGAGCCCGGCCTGGGCGAACGCTCGCAACGCGCCGCGCTTCAGGTCCACCGGCTTGCCCGCGGCGACGCGGTGCATCTGCTGGGTGTGCCACTGGATCTCGAGCAGGCTGTCGGCGAGCCGGATTCCCGTGCGCGGGCAACGGCGTTCGGCCCGCACGTCCTCGCCCGCGAGCAACCGGCCCGGCAAGCCGGGGTCCACAGTGAACGGACGGCCGATCCCGATCACGTCCAGCGCACCGGATTCCAGCGCCTCCGCCATGCCCGCCGCCGTGGTGAACCCGCCGGTGACCATCAGCGCGACGTCGCTGATCTGGCGGGCTTTCGCCGCGTAGTCCAGGAAATATGCTTCCCGCCGCTGCGTGCTCGCCCGGCCGGACCCCATCATCACGGCCCGCTCGTAGGTGCCGCCGGAAATCTCCAACAGATCGATCCCGGCCTCGCCCAGCGCCCGGACCACCTGCAACGACTCGTCCTCGTCGAAGCCGCCGCGCTGGAAGTCGGCGCTGTTGAGCTTCACCGAAACCGGCACGCGATCCCCCACCGCGTCCCGGACCGCACGCACCACGTCAAGCAGGAACCGGCTGCGGTCGCGCCCCCATTCGTCGTCGCGACGGTTCACCAACGGCGACAGGAACTGCGAAATCAGGTACCCGTGCGCGCCGTGAATCTGGATCCCGGCGAACCCGGCGTCGACGAACGTCCGCGCCGACACCGCGAACCTCGCCACCACCGCTTCGATCTCGTCCCCGGTCAACGCCCGCGGCGCGGCGAACGCCGTCCGCACGCCTCGGCCACCGAACGGCACCGCCGACGGCGCGACCGGCTGGCGAGACAAATACCGCGGGCTCTGCCGTCCGGGATGGTTGAGCTGCACCCACAATTGCGCGTCCGTGCCGTCGACGGCCCGCGCCCACGACCGGTACGCCGCCGGGTCGGGTTCGGCGGGCACCGCGACGTTGCGCGGTTCGCCGAGCGCGGTGGGATCGACCATCACATTGCCGGTCACCAGCAGACCCGCGCCCCCGCGCGCCCAGGTCCGGTACAGCTGCGCGAGCTCGGCCGAAGGCGCGTTGCGACGGTCGCCGAGCTGCTCGCTGAGCGCGGACTTCGCGATCCGATGCGGCAGCACGGCCCCGCAGTGCAGTTTGAGCGGTTCGGCGAGCAGATCCCGGGGGTCGGTCATGAGCAGTCCCGTCGTCGCGGCTAACTTACCGCGAGTAAGGATACTCGAAAGTAGGTACCGGCGGTATGCCTCGCGGGCCACTAGGGTCTGCGGCATGACGGCCATAGTGCAGAACCTGGTCACGTCGGGCGTGTTCGAGCTCGACGGCGGCAGCTGGGACGTGGACAACAACGTCTGGATAGTCGGCGACGGCTCCGAGGTGATCGTGATCGACGCCGCGCACGACGCGGACGCCATCGCGGACGTAGTCGGAGAACGCACAGTCCGCGCGATTGTCTGCACCCACGCGCACAACGACCACGTCAACGCCGCCCCCGCGCTGGCCGACCGCACCGGCGCCCCGATCCTGCTGCACCCGGCCGACCGCGTCGTCTGGGACCTGACCCACCCGGACCGCGCCCCGGACGGCGACCTGGCCGACGGACAGGTCATCACCGTCGCGGGCACCGACCTCACCGTGCTGCACACGCCCGGCCACGCCCCCGGCGCGATCTGCCTGCACAGCCCCGACCTGGAAGTCCTCTTCACCGGAGACACCCTGTTCAACGGCGGCCCCGGCGCGACCGGCCGCTCGTACTCCGACTACCCGACCATCGTGAAGTCCATCCGAGACCGCCTCTTCCCCCTCCCCGACGCGACGATCGTCCGCACCGGCCACGGCGAAGCGACGACCATCGGCAAGGAAAAAGCGGGATCGGCCGACTGGCCCGCCGCCTGACCACCCTGTCTCGCCGGGCGGGGCGGCATGGCTGTCGCCCTGCCCGGCGAGTTACGAGATCGGCTGGCGGAAGCGTTTGCGCCCAGCCAGCCTGTCTACCCTGGATCTGCGCGCGGTGCCGCCTCACAGAACCGCGCCCGCCGAACCGTCCAGCTCACGACCGGCCGCTGCCTGCTACCGGATCAGCCCGCGTCGCCGCTTGAGCCGCGCCACGTAGCCGCCCGACCTCGGCCGGCAGCCGCGCCGAACCACACCGCCGCACCAAAGCGCGCGTTACCGCTCGCGCTGCACGACATACTCGCTCGACCTCGACCGCAGCCGCGCTGAGTCGGACAAAGCCCGCGCGACCGCCCGGCCTGCCGTCGCGCGGAACCGCACCAAAGCCCGCCGCACAATCCGAGCGCCCAGATACCGCAGCGAAACCCTCAGCGCAGGCAAACCAGCCCGATCAGCCCCCGAAGCAACCCGCCTACGGAGCCAGCCGAGGAACCTCCGGCTCCACCCGAGCCCGCTCCCGAGCCTCCGCCGCAAGCGCTTGCGCCCACCGCCGCAGCCCGGCCACATCGATCCCGTGCGGCGGTACCTCGGCGAACGGCGCGATGCTCTCCGCACCCCGCTCCAGCAACGCTACCGCCCCGTTCCCGTTCCCCCGCAACGCGTGTGTCAGCCCCACCGCCAGCTGGGCCAGGCCGCGCCACAGTTCGCGTTCCGGGCCGTCCGTCGTCTTCCACGCGTCCTCGAAGACCTCGTGGGCGTGGAACGGGCGGCCGGCGTCCAGCAGGTCCTGTGCCTCCGCCAGGGTCTCCTCCGGGGTTCGCTGCACGCCTTCCGGCTGGCGCGGCACGCCGTCGGAGCCGTACGGCAACGGGCGGCCAAGGCCATCCCGAGGGCGGGCGTTGCGGGCGCGCCCCTGGTCGTCGCGATCACGGCTGTCCACCTCGCCATTGTCCCACGGGCCACGCCGGGTTAGCGTCCCGCGCGCAAGCCACGTAGCCTGGTGACTCGTGCGCTTTCTGGATGGGCACGTGCCCGCTCACGACCTGACCTACGACGACGTGTTCCTGCTGCCGAACCGTTCGGACGTGGAATCCCGCTTCGGCGTCGACTTGTCCACTGTGGACGGCACTGGCGCGACGATCCCCTTGGTGGTGGCCAACATGACGGCCGTCGCCGGGCGGCGGATGGCCGAGACCGTCGCTCGCCGCGGCGGGCTCGTCGTGCTTCCGCAGGACGTCGACACGGCCGCGGTGGCCGAAATCGTCTCCTGGGTGAAGTCCCGACACGCCGTCTGGGACACGCCGCTGGTCCTCACCGGCGGCGACGCGGTGGCCGATGCCCTCAACCTCGTGCACAAACGAGCACACGGCGCGGTCGTCATCGTCGACGGCGACGGCAAGCCGGTCGGAGTCGTGGACGAGGCCGCCTGCGCCGGTGTCGACCGCTTCGCGCGGCTGGCCGACGTCGCCGAGCCCGCCGTCGTTGCCGTGCCGCTGGACACGCCGCCGCGCGAGGTTTTCGAACTCCTGCACAGCCACGGCGGACGGCTCGCTCTCGGTCTCGACGCCGAGGGTCGCCTCGCCGGTGTCCTGACCGCGGTGGGCGCGCTGCGTTCGGAGATCTACACCCCGGCCGCCGACGCCGACGGGAAGCTGCGCGTCGCCGCCGCGGTCGGTGTGAACGGCGACGTCGCGGCGAAGGCCGAAGCAGTGCTGGCGGCGGGCGTCGACACGCTGGTCGTCGACACGGCGCACGGGCATCAGGAAAAGATGATCGCCGCGCTCAAGGCGGTTCGTTCGGTGTCGCCGAAGGTGCCGGTCGTGGCGGGCAACGTCGTGACCGCCGAAGGCACCCGCGACCTCATCCACGCGGGCGCGGACGTCATCAAGGTCGGCGTCGGCCCCGGCGCGATGTGCACCACGCGGATGATGACCGGCGTCGGCCGCCCGCAGTTCTCGGCGGTCGCGGAATGCGCCGCCGCCGCCCGTGAGCTGGGCAAACACGTCTGGGCCGACGGCGGCGTGCGGCACCCACGCGACGTCGCGCTGGCACTGGCCGCGGGCGCGTCGGCGGCGATGGTCGGCTCGTGGTTCGCCGGCACCCACGAATCCCCCGGCGACCTGCGCTACGACGAGCAGGGCCGTCCGTACAAGGAGTCGTTCGGGATGGCGTCGAAGCGCGCCGTCGGAGCCCGGACGCGCACGGACAACGTCTTCGACCGCGCGCGCAAGGCGCTGTTCGAGGAGGGCATCTCCACGTCGCGGATGGCGCTGGACCCGAACCGGCCCGGCGTCGAAGACCTGATCGACTCGATCTGCTCGGGCGTCCGCTCGTCCTGCACGTACGCGGGCGCGCGCACGATCGAAGAGTTCCACGAGCGCGCGGTGCTGGGCGTGCAGTCGGCAGCCGGTTTCGCCGAGGGTCGCCCGCTGCCTTCCGGCTGGTAAGCAGTCCTGGAAAGGCCCCTCGAGGAAGTTCCTCGAGGGGCCTTTTCCGGTCCTAGGTCAGCCGTGGTCCTCCAGCATCTCGGTCACCAGCGCCGCGATCGGCGAGCGCTCCGAGCGGGTCAGGGTCACGTGTGCGAACAGCGGGTGCCCCTTCAGCTTCTCGATCACCGCCGAGACGCCGTCGTGCCTGCCGACACGCAGGTTGTCCCGCTGGGCGACGTCGTGCGTGAGCACCACCCGCGACGCCGAACCGAGCCGGGACAGCACGGTCAGCAGCACGTTGCGCTCCAGCGACTGCGCCTCGTCCACGATCACGAACGTGTCGTGCAGCGAGCGGCCCCGGATGTGCGTCAGCGGCAGCACCTCGAGCATGCCGCGGTCGAAGACCTCGTCCAGCACGTCCTGGCTGACCAGCGCGCCGAGCGTGTCGAACACCGCCTGCGCCCACGGCTGCATTTTCTCGCTCTCGGACCCGGGCAGATAGCCGAGATCCTGGCCGCCGACCGCGTAGACCGGGCGGAACACCACGACCTTGCGGTGCTGCTGGCGTTCCATCACCGCTTCCAGGCCCGCGCACAGCGCCAGCGCCGACTTGCCGGTGCCCGCGCGCCCGCCGAGCGAGACGATGCCGACGTCGGAGTCCAGCAGCAGGTCGAGCGCCACGCGCTGCTCAGCCGAGCGGCCGTGCAGGCCGAACGCCTCGCGGTCGCCGCGCACCAGCCGCACCCGCTTGTCCGCCGTGACCCGGCCGAGCGCGCTCGAACTGCCCGCGAGCAGCCGCAACCCGGTGTGGCACGGCAGTTCGCCCACCTCGCCGAGACCGAACTCCGCCGGATCCGCCGAACCGCCCGAGAAGAGCGCGTCGATCAGCTCCTGTGGCGCGTCCACGTCCGCCATGCCCGTCCAGCCCGACGGCGTGACCTCCTGCGCCCGGTACTCGTCCGCGGTGAGCCCGACCGCACCCGCTTTGACCCGCAGCGGGATGTCCTTCGTCACCAGGACGACCGCCGGCTGCTCCGTCGCGAGGTTGAGCGCGCACGCGAGGATGCGGTGGTCGTTCGAGTCGGTGCGGAAGCCCACCGGGAGGACGGACGGATCGGTGTGGTTCAGCTCCACCTGCAGGGTGCCGCCCTGGTCGCCGATCGGGATCGGGGCGTCGAGCCTGCCGTGCTTGAGCCGGAGGTCGTCCAGCAGCCGGAGGGATTCCCTGGCGAACCAGCCGAGTTCGGAGTGGTGGCGCTTGGCCTCCAGTTCGCTGATGACGACCAGCGGGAGCACCACCGCGTGTTCGGCGAACCGGGTGACCGCCCACGGGTCGGAGAGCAGCACCGACGTGTCGAGCACATAAGTGATGCGTGGGGATTCGGGCGAGATCGAGGCTTTCTCCGGCGCTTGAGCACCGGTCGAAGAACGGCCTGAGGCCTTGCGGGGTGAACGCTGCGCAGTCACGACGGCATCTCCCTCGAGGGCGTGTGCACCCCACGCCCGCACTCGCTGGGCCGGGCACCTCCCTGGCTGGGTCCGCACTCCCTGACGCTGGCTGCGTCAGGCGGCACGGCCACGAGGGCCGGGTGCCGGCCCCCTCGTGCATCTCGTGGGCGGCTGAGCCGCCCCCTCGATCAACGCCACGACCAGGGCCTCCCGCGAGAATCCGCACGGAACGCGAACTCTCTATTCCGGAAGGTACCTACGTCCGCCCCGTCGTGCAGGCAGCCACACAGGTGATTCGCCGATTCGTCATCCCACCGTCGGTCGCCCGAAACAGAGTGTCCACAGTGCTCACTCAGCGTCACGGGGTCCGGCGATCAGGGGGTCGCACAAATGGATGATCATGGAAAATTAATCACCGAGTGCAGGCAATTCCCAGGTAAAGGGCCTTGTACCACGGGGAAGACCGGAATGCATTTCGCGTCCTGGACACTGAACCGTACCGAGTGAACTGGGCCTTCCAGCGCTCACACAATGGGCGTACGCACCATTCGCTAGAGGCCATTCGGGGGTAATTTCCTTACTGCGGGACACACCACCGGAACACTCCGGTGCCCCGAATCCCAGTATCTCTACCTAGGAGTGTGCGAAGTGCTGAAGAAGGCTGGAATTGTCGCCGGTGCGGCCGCGGGCCTGATGATGATCGGCGGGACGGCGTTCGCCTCCCCGGCCGCCACCCAGGGCGCTCCGGACCCGACGTTCGGCGACGCCTACGCCACCTTCATCGAGGGCGGCGGCGCGCTGGGCTACGGTGCCGCTTCGCTGGTCGCGGGTGCCTACACCGGCATCGCGCTGACCCCGGCGCTGGTGGCCCACTCGATGGAGCACCACCACGGCTGAGCCGTCTTGCGCGAAGGCCCCGGAGCCCGGCTCCGGGGCCTTCGCGGCGTTAGCGGCCGGGTCGACCGGCCCGGCTGGGTGGGTCCGCCGGGCCGGTTCGCCGCGTCAGGCCCCGAACCGGCGGTGCCGCCAGGCGTAGTCGCGCATCGCGCGGAGAAAGTCGACCCGCCGGAATGCCGGCCAGTAAGCCTCGGTGAACCAGAATTCCGAATGCGCGGACTGCCAGAGCAGAAATCCGGAAAGCCGCTGTTCACCGGATGTTCGGATAATCAGATCCGGATCCGGTTGGCCTGACGTGTACAGATGTTCCGAGATGTGGTCGACGTCGAGGATTTTCGCGAGTTCGCGAATCGAAGTACCCTCGTCGGCGTGCTGCAGGAGAAGCTTGCGGACCGCGTCGGCGATCTCCTGCCGCCCCCCGTAGCCGACCGCGATGTTCACCTCCATGCCCGAGTGGTTCTCGGTCCGCGCCACGGCGGCGGTGAGCTTCTGCGCCACCTCGAGCGGCAGCAGATCGAGCGCGCCGACGATGCGCAGCCGCCACGGCGCCTCGGCCCCGGCGAGCTCGTCGGTGACGTCGGTGATGATTTTCAGCAGCGGGGTGAGCTCGTCCGGATCGCGGTTGAGGTTGTCGGTGGAGAGCAGCCACATCGTCACGACCTCGACCTCGGCCTCCTGGCACCAGCTGAGGAAGTCGGCGATCTTCTTGGCCCCGGCGCGGTGCCCGTCGGCCACGTCGGTGAACCCGGCCTCCCGAGCCCAGCGGCGATTGCCGTCGAGCATGATCGCGATATGCCGCGGATGACGGCCTGCCGACTGCTGGATCAGACGGCGGCTGTAGATGCTGTAGACAACGTCGGACATGAAGGACCGGAGGCTCACGTCGCCCGAGCGTACGCACCCCTGGAACAAGGGTGTGACGCGCCACGGGGGCTGGCGAAAAACCTACGGTCCCGTAGCCTTGGCGAGGTGAGCGTGACGATCGAGCCCCCGCCCGTGCCCGAGGACACTCGGCCTCGGCTGCGCGGCCACATCCACTTCTGGTCGTTCTTCGGCGCCGTCGCCGCGGCCGCCACGCTGATCAGCCTCGCCGCGTCGACGGTCTCGCCGGTCGCCGCACTGGCGACGTCCGTGTACGGCCTCACCGTGCTGGGCGTGTTCGGCGTGAGCGCGCTGTATCACCGCAGGCTGTGGAGCCCGCGCGCGTACAAGTGGATGAAGCGCGCCGACCACTCGATGATCTTCCTGTTCATCGCCGGCACGTACACGCCATTCACCCTGCTGGCCATGTCGAAGCCAACGGGATACATCGTCCTGGGCATCGTCTGGGGCGGCGCGATCCTCGGTGTGGCGATGAAGATGCTGTGGCCGCACGCACCACGCTGGCTGGGGGTGCCGATCTACATCGCGCTCGGGTGGGTCGCGGTGTTCGTTCTGCCGGAGCTGCTGAGCCATGCCGGGGTCGCGGCTTTGGTGCTGCTTTGCGTGGGTGGGCTGTTTTATACCGTTGGGGCGGTTTTTTACGCGGTGAAGTGGCCGAATCATTGGCCGGAGACGTTCGGGTACCACGAGTTCTTCCACGCGTGCACGGTGTTGGCTGCGGTGTCGCACTATATTGCGATCTGGTTGGCGATGTACTCCTAGCTCGGCTTCGGGCGAGTCCGGCGATTGCCCTTCCCAGCCGCGACAAGCTTCTCGCCGCATGGTGGACAGATCGGGCAACGGCAGCGACAGTGGAACTCAGTTCACCACTTCCGGGAGGACTGAGAGCCGATGACCAGCGACATCCCCTTGTTGCAGTTCAAGAGCCACATCGCAGGCAAGAACGCCACGGTGCAGATCTTCTCCGACCGCGTCGAATGGGAGCGTCCCCGCGGCGTCAGCGGCGGCAAGCTCACCGCCGGCCTTCTCACCTCAGGCGTGTCCCTGCTCGCGACCGGTGTCCGCTCTGGCCGGGCCGGCACCGAGATGATCCCGATCAAGAACATCTCCAGTGTCACGACGAAACGCGATGGCTTGCGTTTCACTGCCGTCCAAGTAGTCACCAGCGGGAACACGATCGATTTCCGCGTCGGCCACAACGAGGCCAGGCCGATCAAGGACCTTCTCACCGAATTGGTCCTCGGCAGCCATCCCAGTCAGCAGGCGTCAGCGGCAAGCGAACCAGCTCTCGCGAGCCCGGCACCGGAACCTCCTCCCGCACCTGCGTCTGCCACCAGCAGCCTCGCTGCTGATCTTGAAAAACTCGCTGAGCTCCGCGAGCGCGGAATCCTTACCGACGAGGAATTCGCGGCGCAGAAGTCCCGCCTACTCGGCATGTAGGCCCTCCGCGTTCGAATCGACGAGGGGCTCAGCCCTTCAGCATCGGGGCCGCGAGGAACTGCTCCGGAACCGCGAACCCGTCCACCAACGTCCGCGCATGTGGCCGCAAAGCCCCGCACAATGCGTTAACCGCCGCGGTCACCGCCTTGGACCGGGTTGCGGAGATCCGTCCGTGCTCAAGGAACCAAGCGCGGTCCGCTTCGATCGTCGACAGGGCGTACAGGTCGCACACTCGGTCCAGCAGCGCAGCAGCGTCCGGGTCGCTACAGCTCGCCACTGCGCGCGCGAAGGCGTCGAGAACCAACCGGTCCACGTGTACGCGGCCAGCGAGCAGCACATGGTCCTGTACAGAGTTGAAGACGCCGAAGGGATCCGAAGCAGCTCCGCGGAGACGGTTGGCCACACCGCTCAGCACATGCTCTTCACGGTCCTCGAAGAGACGCTGTTGCCACTCGCGGTCGAAGAGCACCGAAGCGTCGTCTGACTCGGTCAGGCGTTCCAGGAACTTCCACGCCGCCGAGCGTTCCTTCACGGTATCCACCAGCTGTTCAGCGACAAAGCGAGCAGTCGCGAGCGGGCTGAGGTCTTCGAAGTGTTCCTTGTACTGCGTCAGCAAGCCCTTCGCGACCAGCTGCAACAACACGGTGTTGTCGCCTTCGAAGGTGGTGAAGACGTCCGTGTCGGCTTTCAGGCCGGCCAGCAGGTTCTCGGACAGGTATCCGCTGCCGCCGCAGGCTTCGCGGGCGGTTTGGATCGCTGCGGTTGCATGCCAGGTATTGAGAGCCTTCAGACCGGCGGCGCGGGATTCCAGTTCGCGTTGTTCTTCTTCCGGCGCGTCGGAGGCGATGTCGTGCAGGGCGGCGACCAGTTCCTCCTGCGCGAAGTGCAAGGCGTAGGTCTTCGCCAAGGCTGGCAGCAGTTTTCGTTGGTGCCCCAGGTAATCGAGGATGACCACCTCGTCACCTTCCGGACGCTGGAACTGCCGCCGCTGGTCGCCGTAGCGCACTGCCAGCGTCAGGGCTCGCTGGGTGGCGCATCCGGCACTGCCGCCGACGCTTACGCGGCCGCGGATGAGCGTGCCCAGCATCGTGAAGAACCGGCGCCCGTCGCTTTCGATCGGGCTCGTGTAGGTGCCGTCCTCGGCTACGTCGCCGAAGCGGTTCAGCAGCGCTTCCCGCGGCACGCGGACCTGGTCGAAGGTCAACCGTCCGTTGTCGACGCCGTTCAGACCGGCTTTTATGCCGCAGTCCGCGATGGTGACGCCAGAAGACGGAGCACCGGAATCATCGCGGATCGGAACCAGGAAGGCATGTACGCCACGGGATTCGCCGCCGGTGATCAGTTGCGCGAAGACCACCGCGAGTTGTCCGTCGCGGGCGGCGTTGCCGATGTATTCCTTGGTGGCACCGGGATCTGGGCTGTGCACGACGAATTCGTGCGTCGAAGGATCGTAGGTCGCGGTGGTGTGCAGGTGCTGAACGTCCGAACCGTGCCCATGCTCGGTCATCGCGAAGCAGCCGAGCAGGTCCAGGTTCATGATGCGGCGCAAGTACTTCTCGTGGTGCCTCGCGGTGCCGAGCAACTGCACCGCACCGCCGAACAGGCCCCATTGGACCCCGGCCTTGACCATCAGCGACAGGTCGCCGTAGCCGAGCATCTCGAACGACATCACCGACCCGCCGACGTCGCTCAGCCCGCCGTACGCGGAGTCGAAGCCGAGCGCGGGACGGTCGGTTTCGGCGAGTTTCCGCAGCTGGTCCAGCACCTGGACGCGGTGCGCCTCGACGTCGAGACCGATCGTGTCCCGGAACTTCTCCGTGCTCATCTGCGCGCGCACGTCGCGCTTCAACCCGGCCCAGCGTCCGTCGAGGACTGCGGTCAGCGCGTCCGGGTCCACTTTCTCGGGCACAGCAGGGACGTCCACGGTTCCTCCGATGCAGCAGGGTGCCACCAGCCTGCCGCAGCGGAGGATCTTCCGCAGCTCAGCCCAAATCGGGCCCCTTCGACCGCAGGTCGTCGACCTTGGTCATCGCCTCGCGCAGTTCGGTCAGCCACGTGTCCGCGTGCTCGCCGACCAGCCGCACCGCCCAGGCCAGCGCCTCGGACCGCGACCGCGCGACGCCGGCGTCCACGAGCGTGTCGAGGACCAGCCGTTCGGGCTGCCGCAGCCGGGTCATCACCGGCACCGACAGCGTCGTGAAGTGCGCCGTCGTGCCGCCCAGCTTCGCGCCCCACGCCACTTTGCGCTGGTAGCGGTGCTCAGCCTGCCGCGCGATCTCGATCCGCTCGTCGCGGGTTTCCTCGCGAAACCGGCTGATCCGCCCGTCCTCGGCGGCCGCGCGGGCCGCGTCGTCGGCGTATTCGCCGGTCAGCGCGGGCAGTTCGCCGACGATCAGGATCTCTTCCCGGTCCACGGTGATTTCCGGGTCGCCGGTGAACCAGCCGTCCGGGAGCCGTCCGCCGAACCACGCCGCCGCGTCGTCCGCCGACGGAGCCTCGGCCTGCTGCCAGCCCCGGCCTTTCCAACCTCGCCCCATGACGTCCACCATCCTTGATTACATGATTACGCCACTACTGAAGCTACGCTGATTCCACCGTGGCAGGTAGCACGTTCACCAGGGGCGGAATTCGTCAGAGCTGGGCGATGAGCTGGTCCGCCGCAGTCACCGGGCGTTCGCAGACGTAGCCGCGGCAGACGTACGCCGCCGCCTCGCCGTCGACCAGCGGCCGGTCGGCCAGCAGCGGGACACCGGACGCGTCCGGCTCGCCGCCGAGCACGATGCCGCCGCCGTGGATGTGCTGCGCGGCGGCCGTCACCAGCTCCGCGCGGTCCGCGCCGACGACCGCGACCTGCACCGGCCCGGACTGCGCCGCCTCCGCCACGGACAGCCAGTGCCCAGCGAACCGCGGCACCCGCGCGGCGAGCAGACCGACGCGGCGCAACGCGAGTTCAGCAGCGTCGCGGTAGCGCGCCGCCTGGTCGGCCCCGGCCAGCGCGGACGCGGTGAGCAGTGCACCGGCCAGCGCCGAAGCGCCGGACGGACTCGCGTTGTCCGTCGGATCGGACGGACGCTGCACCAGAATTTCGGCGTCGTCGGCGGTGTCGTGATACGCGCCGGGCGCGGAATCCGACGCGAAGTGCGCCAGTGCGACGTCCAGCAGCCGGGTAGCTTCGGTGAGCCAGCGCGGTTCGCCAGTGGCCTGGTGGAGGGCGAGAAGACCGTCAGCGAGGCAGGCGTAGTCCTCCAGCACGCCGACCGGCGTCCCGACCGCGCCGTCCCGCGAGCTGCGGCGGAGTCGTCCGTCCACGACGTGCAGGTCCAGCAGCAGAGACGCCGCGCCACGAGCGAGTTCGATCCACTGTGGACGCTCCAGTGCGACGCCCGCTTCGGCCAGCGCGGAAATCGCGAGGCCGTTCCAGGCCGCGACTACCTTGTCGTCCCGCCCCGGTTGCGGACGCTCCGCGCGCGCTTCGAGCAATGCCTGCCGGACGCGCTCGAAACGGTCGAAATCGTCCGGATCTGTCCGCAGCTGAAGGGTCGACGCGCCTTCTTCAAAGGTGCCCTCTTCGGTGACGCTGAACAGTTCGGCCGCCCATGGGCCGTCCTCGCCGAGGACGTCGTTGAGCTGCGCGGGCGTCCACACGTACGTCAATCCCTCGACGCCTTCAGTGTCCGCGTCGAGCGAAGCCGCGAAACCTCCTTGCGGCGTAAGCAGATCGTGCTCGAGGAACCGGACGATCCCTTCCGTCACCCGCCGCGCCGACGCCGACCCGCGACGCGCGAGATGCGCGTACACTCGGAGCAGCAACGCGTTGTCATACAACATTTTCTCGAAGTGGGGAACGATCCACTCCGCGTCCACGGAGTAGCGCGCGAACCCGCCGCCCAGCTGGTCGTGAATGCCGCCGCGAGCCATCGCGTCCGCCGCGGACTCGGCGAGCGCGTGCGCCTGCGTCGAACCCGTACGTTCGTGGTGACGCACCAGGAACTCCAGCACCATGGACGGCGGAAACTTCGGCGCACCACCGAAACCGCCGTGCACGGGGTCTGCCTCCTGCGCGAGTTTCGTCACCGCTTCCGCCAAAGCGCCGGCGTCGACGGCGGCCTCCTTCAGTGGACCGCTCTGCTCGGCAAGGTGCCCGACGATCTGTTTCGCACCCTCGCGCAGGTCGTCCGGCCGCTCCTCCCACGCCTCCGCGACCGCCACCAGCAGCTGCGTGAACGACGGAATCCCGGGGCGCGGCGCGGGCGGATAGTAAGTGCCGCAATGGAATGGCTCGCCCTCGGGCGTGAGGAAACAGGTCATCGGCCAGCCGCCCTGCCCGGTCATGGCCTGCGTGGCGGCCATGTAGACGGCGTCGATGTCCGGCCGCTCCTCGCGGTCGACCTTGATGTTCACGAAATGCGCGTTCATCAGGGTCGCGGTGCCCTCGTGCTCGAAGGACTCGTGCGCCATGACGTGACACCAATGGCAGGCGGCGTACCCGACGGACAACAGAATCGGCACCCCGCGACGGCGCGCCTCGGCCAGCGCTTCCGGACCCCACTCCCACCAATCGACCGGGTTGTCGGCGTGCTGCAGGAGGTACGGGGAAGTCGCTTCGGCGAGGCGGTTCGACATGGTGCCGAGTGTGCCTCATTCCGGTCGGGAGCACTCGCGGCGGGCGGACTTGAATTGAGTGGAAGAAACGTCGCCGCGACACCTAAGTTGATCTTCATGCCGACGGAAGAGACGACTGCGATCAAGCAGATCCTGGAGAGGGAGTACCCGAAGAGCCACGTCAGGTCGGTTCGCTTCCTCGACAAGGGCTACACGAGCAAGCAATGGGTAGCCGACACCGAAGACGGCCGGCTGCTGGTGAAGGCGCCGCAACGCGATCGGAATCCCGCGCATCTGCGGCGGCTGGTCGCCAGCGCGCGGACGGCGGCCGAGGGCGGGATTCCCGTGGTGCGCTACCGGAATCTGGTGCCGCACGAGCCCGCACTGGGCGGCCCCGTGCTCATCCAGGAGTACCAAGAGGGCGACGCGGCCAGCGACGTGTGGGAGTCCCTGTCCGAGAGGGAGCGCAGCGTCCTGCTCGCAGACCTCGGCGAGGTTACCGGTCGGCTGCACTCCATCGCCGGACCGCATTTCGGCGACGTGCTGGGCGGAAACCAGACGGCGTCGCTGCGGGAATCGATCGAGGCCGAGGTCGAAGCCCTGCTGCCCGGAGCGGATGCCGGACAGACTGGTCCAGCCGACGCCCTCCGGTCCGCGTTCGCCCGCGCCGTGGCAGAGCTCGACGAGTCCGCGAGCGTCCCCGCGCTCACGCACGGCGACCTCTGGCTCCCGAACATCCTGGTGCGCGACGGGCGGATCACCTGCGTCCTCGATCTCGAACACGCTGCGTACGCGGACCGGTTCCGCGACTTCGGCAAGCTGGACGAGCACATCTTCGCCGGATTCCCGGAAGGCCGGGCCGTCTTCCTCCAGTCCTACGCCGCCACGTTCCCGCTGCCGGCCGACTGGGCGCGACGGGCAGAACTCGCGCACGCGCTGCACGCACTGAACATGCACGTCTATTTCCGGCGCTGGACCCCGCAATTCGCGCCGGAATACGCACAGCAGCTCCGGGACTGGCTTGCGCGGAACGGGTGATCCCGCGGTCGATCCGCTGAGCGAACGCTGAGAAATCCGACCTTTGGCCTTGGTTTCCTGACCAGAAGATCGCTACAGTCCGCCTTCATGAGGCGATCCCTTGGCGCTGGCTACCGGAAGCCCGTTGTCGCGATCGTTTTCATCGGATGTCTTGGCTTGTCCGGTTGCGGCACTTCTGCGGCATCCGCGGCTCCGAACTGGATCAGCTTCGCGAACGGCCGTCTCGCCTACGGCACTGACGCGCAAGGCAACCGGATCCCCGATTTCTCCCGCGTCGGCTACCGCAATGGCGACGCTCCGCTGCCTGATCTGCCGGTCGCGGCGACCGTCGCGCCGCAGCCGTCGGGCGACGACACCGCGCGCATTCAGCAGGCCATCGACCAGGTCGCGAACAGCGGCAAACCTGGCGCGGTACAGCTGACGGCCGGTGCGTACCGGCTCGAAGGCACGCTGCGGATCAGCGCCAGCAACGTCGAATTGCGCGGCGCGGGCAGCGGCTCGAACGGAACCAAGCTGGTCGCCGCGGGCAAGCTGCACACACTGGTCACGATCGCCGGCACCGGTTCGCGCACCTCGGCCGGTTCAGCGATCCCGGTTGCCAGCAGCTACGTCCCCGTCGGCGCGGAACGGCTCGACGTCAGCGACGCGTCGTCCTTGCACGTCGGCGACCACGTCATCGTGCAGCGTCCGCAGGAACAGTCGTGGATTCACGCGATCGGCATGGACAAGATCCCGCCGCGGCCGGACGGCACGCCGAGCAAGCAGTGGACGCCGAACTCGGGTCTGCAATTCGACCGGACGATCACCGCCGTCACCGGCAAAACCGTCCAGTTCGACGTGCCGCTGACCAATGCGCTGGAAAGCCAGTACACCCACGCCACCGTCACCCGCTATGCGTATCCCGGCCGCATCAGCGGTTCCGGCCTCGCCCACCTGTCCGCGGACGGCGCCGAGTTCGAGCAAGACCCCGCCTGGCATGACAACGGTTACTTCAAATCCCAGCTGGTGTCCGTGGACGCCGCGCAGGACAGCTGGGTCGACGACGTGGTCGCGGATCATTTCGGTTCCGCCTTCACGATCGGGCAGAACGCGCTCCGGATCAGCCTGCTGCGCACCTCGTCGCTCGACGAGTCCGTGCCCCAGGACATCCATGCCCAGCCCGCCGCCTACACGATCAGCGGGCAGGAAACCCTGGTGCGGCAATGCGTCGTCACGGGCAGCAACGTGCACGCCTGGATCACGCAGGCCAGGGTGCCCGGCCCGAACGTGGTCAGCCGCTGCACCGCGACCAACACCGGCTCCCGCATTCTCGACGCGGGCCCGCACCAGCGCTGGGCCAGCGGCACCCTCTACGACGACGTCGCCATGAGCCCGCCGTCGGGGCATCTCCAGCTCTCCGACCGCCGGTGGATGGGCAGCGGCCAGGGCTGGGCAGGCGCGAATTCGGTGCTGTGGAACTGCGGCACCGGCTCGTATCTCGTGGAAAACCCGCCGACCGCGCACAACTGGGCGCTCGGGTGCACCGGAACGCAGGACAAGCCGCCGGCGGGGCACCGGAGCGGCGAGATCGCGTCGCCGGGAAAGCATCTGCTGCCGGAGAGTCTTTACGACGAGCAACTGGCCGAACGGCACTGACGAGCCGATCCCGTTCCTCCCCGCGGCCGACGGTCTAGGTCATCCGGGTGAAGCTGCTGTTGGCGGCAGGTCAGCCGTCCTGCTCAGGCCGCAAAACGCGAACTCGCCTGCCATTTGCAGTTAGCAATTGCAGACAGGCTTAATCGTGGCGGCTAGAGTAACTACCCGGTTCCACAGGGTGATGAAACGCACCTGGGCCCAGCGGACCCGGGACGATCTACGCACGGGGAGGCGTACATCGTGACCGACAATCGGCAGTCCAACCTGCCTCCGGACCGGACACGCGGTGCCGCGTCGACCAAGACGACGGCGGCCGCGCCGTTGCCGGGCGACGGGTACTCGTACGACAGAGCGACACTCAAAGAAATCGCGGACCTTTACGAAAACCTCGCCCACAAGTTCCGCCTCGACAAGGATCGCGCAGAGGTCATCGCGCGAACCCAGCCGCCCGGGCTGGATTTTTCCAGCACGGACAATGCGGTCGTCTTCCGAGGTTCCGGCGAAGTCCTGCGGGGCTCGCTGGAACAATGCGAACGATACTGTCGCGATCAAGCCGCCAAACATCGCGCGGCACTCAAAAAATACGCGGCCGTCGAGGACGCGCATTCGACCGAAATGCACCTGGCCGGGGGAAGTCTGTGAGACGTGCCCTGGCACTCGCCCCCTTGACCCTGTTCGCCCTCGCCAGCTGCTCGAGTACGACCCCGGGGCAAGCCGTCCCGGCCGAGAGCACCGGTCAACCGACGTCAAGAAGCACACCGGCGGACGAGGTTCCCGGACCTGGCGTGCCGAAAGTGCCGAACCCGATCGACATCACCAGATTCAAGCAGAATCCCTGCGCCGCCCTGACCGCCGAGCAGACTTCGGGCCTGCTCGGCGACGGGGCACGCATCGTGCCGGACCCGAAAGGCGCGGGCGGACCTGGCTGCGGATGGTTCTCCCAGGCGCAGATCGTGGTGCTGTTCCCGAACGTCGACAAACTGGGCCTGACCTCGGTCTATCGTGCCAAAGGCAACGCCTATCCGTTCTTTGTGCCCCTCGCCCCAGTGGACGGGTATCCGGTCGTCGCCTACGGGACAGAGGACGTGCGGGCCCGGCTCGGCGAGTGCAATGTCGCGCTGGGAACGAGCGATCGTGAAACCATTGATGTGTCGATCACTCAATCGCCGGCGCACAAAGGCGAGAAGGATCCATGCGAATCAGCGCGCGAGGTCGCGGAGAAAGTACTCGGCAATCTGCGAGGAGGACGCTGATGGTCGATCGATCATTGACCCCGGCGGAAATCTACCAGCGCATCACCGGCGGGCAGGGGCCCGAATCGCTGGGCGAGACCGCGAAGTCCGCGGCGGATCTCAGCCGGGACTTGACGCGGCGGATCGACGAGATCGCGGTCCTCGCGGAGAAAGTGCGTGCCGGATGGCACGGAGCCGCCGCCGAGGAAGCCGCTGACTCGGCTGCTCCGCTGATGGCCGCTTCCGCGTCGATCGGTACAAATCTCGTGTTCGCGCAGACCGCGGCGGACGGGCAGATTTCGGCCTTTCAGGCTGTCAAAAACACGGTGAAACCGATCGGCGACCGCCCGGAAATCGGCGCGCAACACGTATACGACCTGCTTCAAGGAAAGCTCGCCTACTTCGCCAAACTGAACCAATGGCAGGCCGACGCCCAGCACAACATCGACGCCTACACCGGATACCACTCTGCGACCGGTGCCAACTCCGACCGCATCCCGGCGCGTTACGCGGAACTGAGCGACACCGGCGCGTCCGTTGAACTCGCCAAGGCTCCAGGCAAACCGGTCGGCGGCGGACCTCCCGACCGTCACCATCCTGGCGCGGTCGAACCTCCTCTTGGAGCAGCGGGACCGACCGGTCCGGTTCCGAACCCGCGTAAGCCGGTGACCGGCAGCGAGCATCCAGCGAATCACCCCGGCAGTCGCGGGCCTGATGCGACGGGAAGCAGGCCTTCGGCGACGTCGGCCGAACCAGCTGAGCAACCCGAGTCGACGCGTACCAGTTCCTCCAGTCCCAGCACGCCCGCATTGCCGCCGGGATATCGGTTCGGTCCGTCCGGTCAGCCGGTCAATCCTCTCGGCACCAGCGGATTCGATCCGGAAAACGGCTACGTCCCCCGCGGTCCTGGCGGCAGCACAAACGGAGGTCTCGGCGCAGGAAACCGGGTCGGCACCCGCGCGCCCGGCGGATCGATGCCGCCACGCAGCGGTACTTCAGGAACGCCTGGCGCGCAAGGGAAACCCGGCGGCGTGCTCGGTGGCGGAATGCCAGGCAAAAGCAAGGAAAAGAACAAGGAGAGAACCGCGCCGTCCTATCTCCGGGAGACCGATCCGGACGTGTTCGGCGGGAGCGACGGCACACCGACGCCTCCGGTGATCGGGGACCGGCCGGCCCGCTAGGCCGCCGGGGAGGAATCAGCGGTGCGCGCGACCGAGCTGTCCCTGGACGCCCTCCTCGGCGCGCTCCGGGAAGCCGGGTTCGACGAACCGCATCCGGTGTTCTCGGCACGGCTTCGGTTCACGCCCGGCGGCCAGCGGCTCGACGAAGCGGCCCGCGAGGAGCTGGCTTGGCTGGGCCTGCTCGAGCACGGACGGTTCGTCGACGAGTTCGAGGACATCCTGTACGCGCTGGGCCGCGCCGACACCGAGTACGTCGCCCACGTCGAGAATCAGGACATCCGCTACGGCGTGCTGGTCGCCGTGCGGGGACGGACCGGCGTGAAGGTGCTCTGTTCCGGCGATCGGGTGCGGCTGAAGGTGCTGGACGGAACCCGCACTCCGGCCGGTGCGCTGGTCGCGAGCCTGCCGCGGTACCGGCCAGCCCGGCTGAGCGCGTTCTCCCTGCCCCAGGAGGACTTCCAGGCGGACCTCACCGACGATCGCAGCCCGGCCGCCCGCGCAGTCGACGCCCTGTTCCAGCAGACCTGGTTCGGCGTCGGCGAGATAACCGTGGTCGTGCGCGAACCAGGGCGCGCGGAAGCCGGGCCGCTGAGCTACCTCGACCTCACCGACGGGCGCGTCGCGTTCGAGGTTTCCGGGCCCGAGGGAAACCGGTACATCACGGTGCTGCCCGGCGAGGACAGCCTGCTCACGGACAAGATCGCGGCCCTCCGCGACGGGCTGACCAGCTAGTTCAGCCCCGTCGCGGGAGGTCAGTCGCTCTTCTTGGCCGCCGCCGCGTCCGGCTTCTTCTCCGCGGCCGCGGCCGGTGCCTCATCTGCCGCTGCCTCGGCGGCGGGCTCGGCCTCAGCCGAACCACCCTCGGAAGCGGTCTCTTCCTTGTCGAAGCTCTGCGGCACCTTCTTCAGGTGCTTGCTCATCGAGCGGACCAGGAAGACGACCGCGACCAGGAACAGGATCAGCACCAGCAGGCCGACCGGCGAGGACTTGCCGAAGTCCTCGCCCTGGCCGCCGTTGTCCCCGCTGTCCGGCTGCTGGGCCAGCACCAGCGCCGACGCGGTGAGCGGGACGACCGCGACGGCCGGCACACCGAAACTCATGGGCTCACCTTCTCCTTGATGCCTGCGAACAGATCGTCCTCCGGCAGCGTGCTGTCCACCAGGGAGCGATTCAGCTCGTACTCCTCAGTGGGCCACACCTCGCGCTGGATCTCCAGCGGAACGGCGAACCAGCGGCTGGTCGGGTCGATCTGCGTGGCGTGCGCCTTCAGCGCCTCGTCGCGCACCTCGAAGTATTCCCCGCACTCGATCCGGGTCGTCACCCGCTCCATGATGTCGGCGCGGTTCGGGTCCCAGGACTTGAGCCACTCCTCGTACGGCGACTCCAGCCCGGCCTCCTTGAGCGCGGTGTCGAACGCCACCATCCTGGCCTTGGAGAACCCGTGCATGTAGTACAGCTTGAGCGGCTGCCACGGCTCGCCCGCCTCCGGGAACCGCTCCGGGTCGCCCGCCGCGTCGAAGGCCGCCATCGACACCTCGTGCGTGCGGATGTGGTCCGGGTGCGGGTACCCGCCGTTCTCGTCGTAGGTCGTGATGACGTGCGGACGGAACTCGCGGATCACGCGAACCAAGGCCTCGGTGGACTCCTCCAGCGGGATCACCGCGAACGAGCCCTCCGGCACGGGCGGAAGCGGGTCGCCCTCGGGCAGCCCGGAGTCGATGAATCCCAGCCAGCGGTGGCTCACGCCGAGAATCTTCGCCGCGCGCGCCATCTCTTCGCGGCGGATCTCGGTCATGTTCGCGAGCACGTCCGGCCGGTCCATGGCCGGGTTGAGAATGCTGCCCGCCTCGCCTCCGGTGCAGGTCACGACCATGACCTCATGCCCGTCGGCGACGTATTTGGCCATCGTGGCGGCGCCCTTGCTCGACTCGTCGTCGGGATGGGCGTGCACCGCCATCAGGCGCAGTCGCTGCTTGCGGTCTTCTGTTGTCAGCTCGTCGGCTCCCACCATGGTCCGAACGGCCCTTTCCTGTCCTGTTATTCCGTGACACCCGGTTGCGCCGCGGTAAACCGCCCCGGCTCCGCGCCGCCGGAACGGGTCGCGGATACTCGACCAGGGTGGTGCCCCGGACCGGCCGCACTGCCTATTGTCCCCAGGGGTACGACAAGTTTGACCGGAGGCCCGGATTTGCAGAGCGGGGAGACCGTGACCGCCGAGGGTGGCGCCGTGCCGGCGCGGCCCGCGGACCGGTACGGCACCGCGGGCAAGGGCAAGCCCTCGAAACGCTGGCGGAGGTGGCTTTACGTGGCCATCGCGCTGGTCGTGAGCGGCGCGATCGGCTTCGTCTACTACCTCAACCTCGGCACGACCCCGATCGAAGCGGAGCGCATCGGCTTCGAGGAGCGGCCGGGCGACGCGATGCAGGTCACCATCAACGTCACTCGGGACGACGACAGCAAGCCCGGCGTGTGTGTCGTCCGGGTGCGCGACAAGTCCGGCGCCGAAAGCGGCCGCCGGGAGGTGCTGGTTCCCGCCGGGGCCGGCCACAGCAGGGTGAACACAGTGGTGAAGAGCATCGGGACCCCGGTGACCGCCGACGTGTTCGGCTGCTCGTATTCCATACCACGCTATCTGTCAACCCCGTAGCGGCCAACGGAGTGAAATGCGCGGCGAGCGTCCGCGCGGCGTGAAATGGACCGGCGTCGACCTGTCCTGCCGTGATACGCTCGTACACCAGCACGGCCCCCGACGGGCCGTGTTTTTCCTTTATCTCAGCCGCGTGCGTACGCGGTGGCCGGCTTGTACACCCAAGCCTGGCAGGCCCTACGAGGAGATGGTGACCGTGAGCGACACCAAGGTGACCTGGCTGACCCAGGATGCCTACGACAGGCTCAAGCACGAGCTCGACGAAATGATCGAGAATCGTCCGGTCATCGCCGCCCGCATCAACGACAGCCGCGAAGAGGGCGACCTCAAGGAGAACGGCGGCTACCACGCGGCCCGCGAAGAGCAGGGCCAGGCCGAAGCCCGGATCCGGCACCTCCAGGAGCTGCTGCGCAACGCGAAGGTCGGCGAGGCTCCGGACGACGACGGCACGGCGGGCCCCGGCAAGGTGCTCACCGTCAAGTACGACGGGGACGACGAGGAGGAGAAGTTCCTGCTCGCCACCCGGGAAGAGGGCGCGGAGGGCGCGCTCGACGTGTACTCCCCCGAGTCGCCGCTCGGCAAGGCGCTGCTCGGCGCCAAGGAGGGCGAGTCCCGCGAGTACGAGCTGCCCAACGGCAAGACCATGAAGGTCACCCTGGTCAAGGCGGTGCCTTACAGCGAGTCCTGACTCGTTTCCGCCGAACGCGCGCCCGCCCGGTTTTCCGTGGCCCGGCGCGCGTTCGGCGGTCTAGCGTGTCTTCCAGCACAACCACTGGAGGACACCGATGAGCACCCGACCGCTCTGCCTGACCTGCGGGATGCAGTACGCGGCCCCGCGCGCGGACTGCCCGATCTGCGAGGACGAGCGCCAATACGTGCCGCCGGGCGGGCAGAAGTGGACCGACCTGGCCACGCTCCGCGCAGACGGCAACCTCAAGCCGCGGGTCGAGGAGCAGGGGCCAGGGCTCATCGGAGTGGGTTCGGATCCGAAGTTCGCGATCGGCCAGCGCGCGCTGCTGGTCCGCGCGGCGAGCGGCAACTTCCTCTGGGATTGCTCCGCCTACCTCGACGATGAGCTGATCGGCAAGATCACCGAACTCGGCGGCATCACCGGCATCGCGATCAGCCATCCGCACTACTACACGACGATGGTCGAATGGGCGCACGCCTTCGACGTCCCGGTCTACCTGCACGAGAACGACCAGCAGTGGATCGGCCGTCCGGACCCGTCGATCCAGCTGTGGACCGGCACGACGCTCGATGTCTCTCCAGATCTCCAGCTGATCAACCTCGGCGTGCACTTCGCCGGCGGCACGGTGCTGCACTGGCCGGACGGCGAGGAAGGCCGCGGCGCGCTGCTGACCGGCGACATCGTGCAGGTCATCCCGGACCGTACGCACGTCGGTTTCATGTACAGCTACCCGAACCTCATTCCGGAGCGGCCGAGCGTCGTACGGCACGCCGCGGAACTGTTGGAGCCGTACGCGTTCGACGCCATCTACGGCGCTTGGTGGGACGCCATCGTGCGTACAGACGGCCATAACGTCGTACAGCGCTCCGCGAAGCGCTACCTCACGTACGTGTCCTAGCCGTTCGTTCGAGCAACGGCCGCACTCGCGGCGGCACTGGTGTCGACAACGCGATCGAAGTCGACGTACGCAAAACATCGGGCACGCCAACCACTTCGTCGATAACGCGTTGCAGATCGTCGTTGTCGCGCGCGACAAGGCGTACGAAGAGGTCGCCTTGTCCGGTGGTGGCGTGCACTTCGCACACTTCGTCGATCGCAGCCAGTGCCTCCGCGACACCGGCGCGTTTGCCTTGCGCGATTTCCAGCACGGCGAACGCGGTGAGGCTGTACCCCATCGCGGCCAGATCGAGTTCGGGCGGGAAGCCGCCGAGGATGCCGCGTTCGGTGAGCCGGTCCAGCCGGGCCTGCACGGTGCCGCGCGCGACGCCGAGCCGGCGCGCGCATTCGAGCACGCCGAGCCGCGGCGAGTCGGTGAGCAACAGCAGCAGTCGCGCGTCGAGCGAGTCAAGCACCGGTTTTCTCCCTGCGCAGGTTGTCCAAGATGACCGAGCTGCTCCAGGATAAGCTGAGCACATTGTCCAGCTGAAACGGAAACCGTTGCGCAGCTTGCCGGGCGCGACTCATGCTCAGTGCATGACCTCCACGATGGATCCGCACGGCGCACTCGACGACGTCAGCTATGACCAGCTCCGCCAGCTCGTCGGACTGGTGGACCACGACGCCTCGACCGACCCGTTCCCGGTCAAGGCCCTCGACGCGGTGGTGTTCATCGCGGGCAACGCGACCCAGACCGCGTGGTTCTACCAGGTCGCGTTCGGCATGCAGCTGGTCGCGTACTCCGGCCCCGAAACGGGACAGCTCGACCACAAGGCCTTCGTGCTCAAGTCCGGTTCCGGCCGCTTCGTGATCACCGGCGGCGTGAAGCCGGACTCCCCGCTGCTCGACCACCACCGCCGCCACGGCGACGGCGTGATCGACCTCGCGCTGGAGACCACCGACGTCGACAAGTGCATCGAGCACGCCCGCAAGGAGGGCGCGACGATCCTCGAGGAGCCGCACGACGTCTCCGACGAGCACGGCACGATCCGCCGCGCGGCCATCGCGACCTACGGCGAGACCCGGCACACGCTCATCGACCGGTCCCGCTACAACGGCGTCTACCTGCCCGGCTACGAGCCGCGCGAGGGCACCGTCAAGCGGCCCGAGGGCGCGCCGAAGCGGCTGTTCCAGGCGGTCGACCACTGCGTCGGCAACGTCGAACTCGGCAAGATGGACTACTGGGTCGACTGGTACCACCGCGTCATGGGCTTCGTGAACATGGCGGAGTTCGTCGGCGACGACATCGCCACCGACTACTCGGCGCTGATGAGCAAGGTGGTGTCGAACGGCAACCACCGGGTCAAGTTCCCGCTCAACGAGCCCGCGATCGCGAAGAAGAAGTCGCAGATCGACGAGTACCTCGAGTTCTACGAGGGCGCGGGCTGCCAGCACATCGCGTTGGCCACCAACGACATCATCGCCACCATCACCGCGATGCGCGAGGCGGGCGTCGAATTCCTCGACACCCCGGACTCGTACTACGACGACCCCGAGCTGCGCGCCCGGATCGGCAAGGTGCGCGTGCCGATCGAAACGCTGAAGGAGCACCGGATCCTGGTCGACCGCGACGAGGACGGCTACCTGCTGCAGGTCTTCACCAAGCCGATCGGCGACCGGCCCACCGTGTTCTACGAGCTCATCGAGCGGCACGGTTCGCTCGGCTTCGGCAAGGGCAACTTCAAGGCCCTGTTCGAGGCCATCGAGCGGGAGCAGGAGCGCCGCGGCAACCTCTGATCCGCTCCCTCCCTTTCCCCGGCCCGTCCGCGAACCTCGCGGGCGGGCCGTTTTATTTCACAGCGCGCAACCGGAAGTTCGCGTACAGTAGTCGACATCACATACCAAACCGCGCCGTGCGGACAATTCGGAACCGCGCGGAACCGACGGGGCCGCGCGACCGTCATTCTGGAGAAGTCACCGCGGAGAAAGGGGCCCGATGCCGGACAGCGTCGACGCCAGCGAGCAGATGATCGAGGGCTGGACCAAGCAACTCCAGCAGACTGCTGCCCGCTACCAGGCGATGGCCGAGCGCATGCAGGGCCAAACCGTCACCGAGCGGTCGAAGGACGGTGCGGTCGAGGTCACCGTGGATGCCAAGGGGCTGCTGAAGAACCTGGTGCTCGCGGACTCCGCGGCGGGCAAGAAGATGGCCGACGTCTCCGCCGAGGTGATGCGGCTCGTGCAGCGCGCGCAGGCCCGGATTCCCGAGCTGCTGCAGCAGGCCGCGGCCGAGACCGTCGGCGGCGACGAGACCGCGGAAACCCTGGTGGCCGACGCGCAGCGGACGTTCCCCGCGCCGCCGGTCGAGGAGCAGGCCGAGTCCGCGTCCGACCGGGTGCGCCGGTTCCTGCCCGAGGACGCCGAAGAAACCGGTGCCCCCGCACCGCCGCCGGCGCGTCCGGCAGGCCCGCCGACACCACCGCCACCGCCTCAGCAGCAACGCCGCCGCCGGAGCTCGTCGGACGATGACGACGACTTCGGCGGATCGATCCTGTCCTGACTTCAAGCCGTTCCAGGGGGAAGAAAAACCATGGCACCCAGGGGTTATGAGATCGGCGGCGATCTCGAGGCGCACGCCCGTCAGCTCGACGGGATCGCCGACGGGCTGAAGCAGGCTGTCGACGCCGCGAACCAGGTCAGCATGCCGACCGACGCGTACGGCATTCTCTGCCAGCCGTTCCGGATGATGCTCGACCCGGTCGAGAACTACGGGATCAACGCGCTGGAGAACACCGTCACGGCGATGGACGCGCAGGCGCAGAAGGTGCGCGACGCGGCGAAGGCGTACGACAGCTACGAAAGCGAAGCCGCCGGTTCGATGAAGGCGAGCGACTGATGCCCGAAGGAAATCCGCTGGTCGCAGAGTCCAAAAAGGACGGCGACGGGCCGGGGCCGTTCACCGAGGGCAACGGCGATTACGGCTACGCCACCGGCATCAACATCGCCGAATCGGCCACCGACGCGTTCAAGGGGATCGCGGACGGCGACTGGGTTTCCGGCGGCCTCGGCGTCGCGAGCCTCGCCGGCGAGATCGCGGGCGCGGCGATCGACCCGTTCGGCTACCTGATGTCGTCGGTGGCGTCGTTCCTGATGGAGCACGTGCAGCCGCTGAAGGACATGCTGGACTCGGTCGCGGGCAACCCGCCGGTGATCCAATCCTATGCCGACACCTGGGGCAACGTCGCGAAGGCGTTGCAGGAACGGCAGAAAGACCTCGAGAACGCGGTCAAGACCGGCACCGCGGAGTGGAAGGGCGACGGCGCGGACGCCTACCGGAAGTCCGCGGCGGAAGCGGCCGAGGCGATCGGCGGCGCGGCGACGGTCGCGAGCGCGATCGGCACCGTCACGATGATCATGGGCCAGGTCGTGGCCTTCGTGCGCGGCCTGGTGCGCCAGCTCATCGCGGACCTGGTGGGCAAGCTGATCTCCTGGGTCATGGAGGAGGTGTTCTCGCTCGGGTTCGGGACGCCGCTGGTGGTCGCGCAGGCCGTCACGGCGATCTCCAAGTGGGGCGAGAAGATCAGCGAGCTGCTGACGAAGCTGTGCGAGACGATGCGCCGGGTCTCGCCGCTGCTCGGCAAGCTCGCCGAGGTGTTCACGAAGATCATCAAGGTGCTGGGCAAGCTGGCCGGCAAGGTCACCGGCCTCGACGTGATCAGCACGAAGAACATCAAGGCGGGCGGCTTCTTCCACCGCGGCGGCTCCGGCGGCGGCACGGGCGGCTCCGGCGGCGGGCCCCACACCGGATCCGGCGACGGGGACGCGGATCCCGGTTCGCCGTCCGGTTCGCGTCGCTCCAACGGGTCGGACGGTGCGGACGGCGACAGTCCGAACAGCGGCCACAACAGTTCAGATGGTGCTGACGGCTCCGATGCGCCCGGCGATCGCTCGGGGGATTCCGGCAGCCCCAACGGATCCGACAGCCCCAGCAGTGACAGCCCGTCGGCCGACAGCTCGCCTTCGTCGTCGCCGAATGGCACTGGACCGTCCACAATAGACACTGCGACGTCGTCGTCCCGGCGCGGTTCCGACAGCCCGGTCGGGAGCCACGCCGACTCCAGCCCGTCGACGTTCGCCGGCGATTCGAGCCCGACGTCCGGTGTCGGAAACAGTGCCCCGGACAGTTCTTACTCGCCGCAAAGCTCTTCGCACAGCGACGGCCCATCCTCGGTCAGCGCTCCGCCCAGCCATTCCAGCGGGGCACCGCATTCCGGCGGTTCCTCGTCGTCGGGCGGCGGCACGCATTCCGGCGGCAGCGAGCCGAGCCCGCATCATTCGAGCAGCAACGATTCGACGTCGGCGAGCGGCTACGCCCCGCCTCGCGCGGACGCTCCTTCCCCGCAAGCCGCTCCGCCGCAGCACATTCGCTCGAACGACGGCGGCGGTTCGGCACCGAACCAGAGCCCGGCGGGCGGCGGAATCCCGCAGCAGGGTGGCGGCGGCAGCCCGACCAGCGCCCCGGCCAGCGGCGGCAGTCCGTCGCCTCGGCCCACCGGCAGCGGCTGGACCGGGACGCCGGGGTCGCGAGCTCCTGACGTGGCTCCGAACCGGGTTCCGGACAGCGGTCCTTCCAGCCGGCGGCCGAGCGGCGGCCCGAGCCCGGCGGACAACGGCGGACCGAGCCGCACTCCGGATCGTTCCGGGCCCGCTCCGCAGCGGCCCAGTGACGGCGGTTCCTCGGCCCCACCGCAGCGAACCGGCGATGGCGGGTCCGGTCGGCCGTCGGACGGCGGCTCCACGCCGCGCACCGGCGACGGCGGGCCCAGTCGGCCGTCGGACGGCGGCTCCACGCCACGCACCGGCGACGGCGGATCCAGTCGGCCATCAGACGGCGGTGCCACGCCGCGCTCTGGCGATTCCTCCGGCGGTGGCGGATCTTCGCCGCAGCGTCCGGCGGATTCGTCGAGCGGTCCGCAGCGTCCCGGCGACGGCGGCGACGTCGGACAGCCCAAACGGCCTGGTACGGATCCGGGTCTCGGCCGTTCGGAGCCCGCGCCGACGTCCGGCGGCGGATCGCCCTCGTCGGCGAACCGCGGGTCCGGCGACGGTTCCGCACCCCCGGCTGCGGCGGCTGTCGCGACCGGTCCCGGTGGTGCCCAGCGCGGCACGGAGGCAGGCGGCGGCGCACGGCGTCCCGACGGCTCCCCCGAACCCGTCGCACGCGGCAGCGCTCGCACTGACGCGCCGCCCGCCAAGCCCGGCGAAGCCAACAGTCCACAACGGACTGGGAAACCGAATGCCGACGAGCCAGGAAAGCCGAAGGACGGCGGCAAACCCGAGAACACCGCCCCGGACAAGAAGCACGACGACGGGAAAGGCAAGCCGGGCAACGACAAGTCCGACCACAAACCGGATCGCGACGCGCCCGAGCGCAAGCCGGACCACGCCGACCCGGAGCCCAAGCACCAGGACCCGAAGCACCACGACGCGGACGGGTCGAACCACCACGACAACCCCGACCACGACGGCGCCCCGCCGCACCACGACGAGCCGCTGTCGCCGGACGAGGTCAACCACCGGCACGCCGAAGACACCCCGGCGGGCAGCTCGTACCACCGCGGCGACCCGGAACTCGGCGACCTGCCGCACCGCGTCCAGCCGGACCCGGACGGGCGCTACACGGTGGACGTGCACGTCACGGCGGACGGCCACGCCCGCATCGGCGACCGGCTGTACACGCCGGAAGAGTTCGCGGACATCCTGCGGCGCAACGGGAACTACGACGGCAGGCCGATCCGGCTGATCGGTTGCGACGCGGGGTCGAACGACTTCGCGCACCGGCTGTCGCGCGACCTCGACACCGAAGTGATGGCCCCGAGCAAGCCTGCGTGGACCGATTCGAACGGCCGGGTCTTCTCGTCCAACTACGAAATCGGCCCGGACGGACGGATGCGGCCGCGGATCCCGCCGGACGGCGAATGGTCGGTGCATCGTCCGGACGGCACGTCGCACCACGTCGGCGACGACGGTTTCGCCCCGGACGGCAAGCACCACGACCCGCACGACATCGACGCCGACAGCGCCGTCGACCGCGGACAGCCGCCGTTCAACCAGGAACAGCGGGACCAGGACGTGCGCGATCTCCGCCAGGAGAACCGCGACCGCCGCGCCGAGGGTCTCGACGACGTGCGAGAGCTGAACGGGAACCGCAACCCGCTCACCGACGACGTGCGCCGCCCGCACGAACGGGCCCTCACCACGGCGAGGTACCGCGACGCGAACGGCGACACGGTCGATCTCTACAGCTTCAGCGGGAAGTCCCACGACTGGGCACCGGCGAAGGACGGTCCCGAGTGGCCGAAGTCCGAGCGGCTGTTCGGCACCAAGGACGCCGGTCCGTACCGGCCCGAACTCGGCATGCCCGACCCCGACGGCAAGTTCGGCCGCACCCACGACTCGGAACCGAAGCTGCTCGAAGAAATGGTGCGGCACAATTTCGCCGCCCGTTCCGGACTCGACCGCGACGAAATCGACGACATCGTCAAGAAGCAAATCGAGAAATCCCGGCGCGAGGAAGCGGCATACCTCAAAGCCAACAACGAGAACATGTACCGCGACGGGCTTCGCGGCGACACCGCGCGGGCCCGGGACCGAATGGACGGCGCACTCGAGGAAATCAACCGCCGCGGTGCGGAACGCGCGCACCAGAACGGGCAGACCTACACGCCGGTGACGCGCGAAGACATGAGCGGCGACCTGCGGATGGTCGTGGACCTGCCGTCGACCAAGCGGGACATGATTCCGAACGAGTACCAGATCTGCGACTCCTGTACCGATGTTATCCTGCAGTACAAGCAGCTTTTCCCGAATGTCCGGGTCGAGGTCGTCAACCTCGCCGGTGAAAGGTTGATGTGATGACGGCGTCTCCGGGCGACGGCGCGGAACTGGTTCGCGCGATCTTCGCCGGTGCGGTCGAAGCCGGTTTGCGCGCGGAATCGGTGCGCGGAGCATCCGATGCCGAGATCGACGCGATGGCGCAAGACCAGCGCGCCCGGGCCGTGCCCGCCGCGGCGAGGGAAGTGCTGCGCCTCATCGGCACGACGCACGGACTGTGGCTGCCGGGCAGTTCGCTCGGCGTGGCCGCGGTGCGCGGCGAGGCCAAGAACCACGCCGTCGCCACCGCGAACGCGCAGAACGCCGAACTGTCCGATGTGGACGGCGCACTGGTGCTGGCCGCGCACGGCGGGTACACCTACCACGTGGTCGACGGCGCCGACGCCGATCAGGACGACCCGCGGGTCTGGCTGCTCACCGAGGACGAACCCGCACGCGTCGCTTGGACTTCGGTCAGCGCGTGGTTCAAGGCCATCACTCCGGACGTCGAGCGGTATCGCGAGCGGCTGGAGGTCATGCGCGAGACCGGGTCCGATTTCCTGCCGCCGTGGGCGCAGGACATCGTCGTCGGCGGATGACCGTGCCGCTCGCGGACCAGGGCGGGACTGCCGTTGCCCGGCATTCCGTCGGCGTCGACGTCGCGTGGAAGCAGGTCGAGAAGCTGTCGCCGCAGGTGGCTTTCTACTTCGACTACCTCGCGCAGGACACCGGCGTGCTGGCGAACATCGTGCGCCGGGAACTGATGCTCGGGCAGTACCGCAGCGTCGTCGACCCGGACGCCGAGGACCCGGACACCTGGGGCGATCTCGAGCTCGCCGCTCAGGCTGCAGCCGCCGCGTTCACCGCGGCGTGCGCGCCGGAGGGGCAAGAGGTCGAGGCAGTAATCGGCAGGCCGCGGCGCTTCGCGGCCACCGCCCCCACGTCGCACACCGGCCCAGCAGCTTGGCTCACCGCGGCGTGGCTCGCCGTGATTCAGCGCGATGACGTGCTGATCCAGCAGCTGGCGGCAGTACCGCTGGACGTGCTTCGCGCGTCGGGCATCGAGTACGACGCGTACCTGTACCCGTGGGTCGAGACGCTGCAGACGTTCCTCGCGCACCGCGAGGTCACTCCGGAGATGTTCTTGCCCGCGATGGAAGGCGCCGCCCCGGACACCGCGCGGTTCACGCCTCCCGAGGTGATGCTGCAGCTCGTGTACCCGCCGATCCGGATGTTCTACTACGTGCTGCGCCGGGACTCGGAGAAGTTCGCCGAGGCGTTCGTCTCCGCGCTGGAGCGGCATCGCGAGTACTGGACCGCCGAGGACCGCGCCACCGATCCGGACGGCTTCCTCGCACTGGCCCCGCTGGCGGTCGCGGTGCTCGCCCGTTCGGTCGGGATGACTTTCGACGTGCAGTCCGGTTACACGCCGGCCACCCTGCTCGCGGGCCGTCGCCCGTCGCGGAACGGTTGATCGAAATGAAGCGTTCGCCCGGTGAGGAGCCGCTGAACCCATGACCCGGCCACCGGTGCCGCTCACTGCTGCCCAGCAGCAGGAGCTCGTCCAGCAAATCGGCCAGGCGGCCGCGGCCGCCCTGCCCACGGGCTGGCAACAGTTGCAGGTCGTCTGCCGCGCCGCGGGACGGCACGTCGAAGTCGACGTCGCCGCGCTCGCCCCGGACAACCGGACCTACCCAGTCCAGCCGCATCCGGAGCTGCCGCGCCTGTTCGGCGTGCTGCGCACCGGGATGTACCAGCCGGGCCGCGGCACGTGGCTGACCGCGACCTTGGTGTTTTCGCCGCAGCAGCCGCCGTTCACGGACTACCAGCCGGACGTCGAACCGCGCTGGCGGCAGCTGCCTCCGCCGATCGGCTTCCAGGACGAACTGCGCTTCTTCCCGCGCGAGGACCGCTTCGTGCCGCCGTGGTTGCGACAGCGAGCTGGCGCGACTCCGCCCGCCGCTGCTCCCGGACAGCCGGTTCCGCCGCCCGTCCCTGGCGCGGGCCCCGCCGTGCCGCCGCCGTTGCCGGGTGCCGAGAATCCGCCTGCTGCTCCTCCGGCGCAGGCCACTGAACAACCGGTTCCCGGGCTCCCCGTGGACGAACCCACCTCACCTCCGCCGCTGCCGGACACCGAAAACCCGCCCGCCGCTCCTCCGGCGCAGGCCACTGAACAACCGGTTCCCGGGCTCCCCGTGGACGAACCCACCTCACCTCCGCCGCTGCCGGACACCGAAAACCCGCCCGCCGCTCCTCCGGCGCAAGCCACTGAACAACCGGTTCCCGGGCTCCCCGTGGACGAACCCAGCTCACCGCCGCCATCGCCTGCCACTCCGCCGCCGCTGCCTGACCTGGAGCAGGCCGCGTCGGCGTCGGCTGGTGACGAGGCGCAGTCCGAGCCAAGCGAGGTCGCGGCGGCGACTACGGCTTCTGCGGAAGCACAGCCGACCGAGGCGGAAACCGTTGCGTCCGAAGAGGATTCAGCGAGTCCGGCAGTCGAGCTGCGTACGCCCCGTGTCTACGACGGGCTCGACGAGGCGGGAAATCCGGTCGTCGAGCGGGAAGCTTTGTCGGCGGAGGAGCGCGAGCGCGTTCTCGCTTATCTCGACAGCGCGCCGGTCATCCTGGCGTCGCGCAGCAAGGACACCGACGCCTTCGATCGGTCGCGCACGGACGCTGTTCCGCTGAACTTCCGGACCGACGGCAGCTGGGTGTGGCCCGGCGCGGTCGCCTATTACCTGCGCGAGCACGGGATTTCGCCGGATCCGGAGCTGCTCGGGCACATCCGGGCGGCCGGATACGCCGCACCGGAGGTGGACGAAGCGACGCAGGAACGGATGCTCGCGGCGCTGACCACCATGCCCGCCGAGGAGAGCCGTCCCAGCGAACCGGCTCCGAAAGATCCAGAGCAACTGCTGGGCGAGATCTCGACGGCCCTCGTCGCCGCGGCTCCGCAGGGATGGCAGCAGATCGTCTTCGACTTCATGACGCTGGGCAGGCACGCGAATCTCGCCTGCGGCGCGCGGATGGCGGACGGGAGCACACAACAGGTTCCCGTCGCGCGAGAGCTGTCGAAGCCGTTGGCTGAACTGCGGCGCGCGAAGTACGTCCAAGGACGGGGCACCTGGTACACGCTCTCGCTGGTCATCGACCCGCCGTCGAACTACCAGGCCAGCTTCGACGAGGACGACGAACCGGCCTTCCACACGCCGCCCCGGCCCGAGGATTACGCGCTGGACCAGGAACTTTACCCGCGCGAAGAGGACTATCTCCCGCTGTGGTTCAGCGCCCGGCTGCCGGAAAGTCCACAGTAGACTGTCAGCTGACGATCGTGAACCCCGCGTCGGCGAGGGCCGCCTCGACGTCCTTGCAGTGTTCCGGGCCGCGGGTTTCGAGGGCGAGGGCGACGTCGACCTCGCCGAGGGCAAGGCTGCCGGAGATGCGGGAGTGCTCGACGTCGAGGACGTTCGCGCCGAGGTCCTTCACGCAGGACAGCACCGAAACCAGCGAGCCCGGCCGGTCCGGCACGCGCAGGTGCAGCTTCAGGTAGCGCCCGCCCGCGGTCATGCCGTGCTGGATGATCTGCTGCAGCAGCACGGGATCCACGTTGCCGCCGGAGAGGATCGCCACCACCGGCGGCTCGAAAGCGCCGGGATGCTGCAGAAGCGCGGCCATAGAAGCGGCGCCGGCCGGTTCCACGACGAGTTTCCGCCGCTCCAGGCACAGCAGTACCGCGCGGGACAAGGATTCCTCGCTGACCGTCACGACGTCGTCGACCAAAGACTCGACGTGCGCGTAGCTGACCTTGCCCGGCTCGCCGACCGCAATCCCGTCCGCCATCGTGTGCACCTCGCGCAGGCGGACCGGCGCGCCCGCCGTCAGTGAGGACGGGTACGCCGCGGCGTCCTCGGCCTGCACGCCGATCACCCGGATCTCCGGGTGCAGCGCCTTGACCGCCGCCGCGACCCCGCCGACCAGCCCGCCGCCGCCGGTCGGGACGAGGATCGTTTTCGCGCCCGGGACCTGCTCGAGGATCTCCAGTCCGACGGTGCCCTGGCCGGCGATGACGTCGGCGTGGTCGAACGGGTGGATGAAGACCGCGCCGGTGCGTTCCGAGAACGCGATGGCTTCGGCGAGGGTTTCGTCGACGACCGCGCCGTGAAGGTGGACCTCCGCACCGTAACCGCGAGTCGCGGCGAGTTTCGGCAGCGGAGCGCGCAGCGGCATGAAGACGGTCGACGAAATGCCGAGCAGCGAAGAGGCCAGCGCGACCCCCTGCGCGTGGTTGCCGGCACTGGCCGCGACGACGCCGCGCGCGCGTTCCTCGGCGGTCAGGCCGTGAATGCGGGTGTAGGCGCCGCGGATCTTGAAGGAACCGGTGCGCTGCAGGTTCTCGCACTTGAGGTACACCGGGCCGCCGTGCAGCCGGCGCAGGTCGCGGGCGTGCTCCATCGGCGTGACGCGGGTGATGCCCTCGAGAAGCTTGCGAGCTTCCTGGATGCGCTCGACGCTGACCAGTTCCATGGCTCCGATGATGCCACCGACGGACGGCCGGGGTGCGCCGCCCGCCGGACCGGTACCCTGATTACGGCAGCCACACATGATCAGGGAGTGCGACCATGGCACGCGCGCAGCACGGGACCACCTCCCGGGCCAAGTCCCGCACCGGTCTGCTGCCGCTCGCCGCGGGCATCCTGTCCGCCGTGGCCCTCACCGGAGCCGCCTTCGCGACCGTCGAAGCGGCCGGCTGCGGAGGCCCCGCCCAGTACATCCGGCACGACAACCACGTCGAACTGGTCGGCGGCTGCGTCAGCGGCACCGACCTCCCGGCCACGACCGGGACCCGGCAGGCCAATGCGCTGCCGGAGAACAGCAAGCCCTGACCGACTGACTGGTTGCGGCTGGGCTGCGGCTGGGCTGAGGCCGGGCCTGAGCTTGGGCGGCATGGGTTTCACTGGGTTCGCCGCACGAGGCGGGCCAGGCGGGCCAGGCGGGCCAGGCGGGCCAGGCGGGCCAGGCGGGCCAGGCGGGCCAGGCGGGCCAGGCGGGCCAGGCGGGCCAGGCGGGGAAATGGTCCGCCGGAGTGGCGGATTATGCGTGATTCGACGCGGCTTAACCAAGCCAAGCGAGGCAGCCCAGGGCCACGCAGCAGGCGATTTCGGCGAAGACGGCCGCCCCCTTGGCTCTGAACTGGCTCTCACCCTGGCAGTTTCAGCGATGGCAGAGGTCAGACCTGTGCCGCCGGGCAAGCCCTGACCACCTGGCTCGGCCGAACTCCAGCTGAGTTGAGCCGCTCGGGTTGGGGTGGCACGGGTTTCTCTGGGTTCGCCAGGCGAGACGGGAACGTGGCTCGCCGAGCGGCAATGTTTCCCCGGGCTCGCCAGCCGAGACCGGTGTTCGCCGGGCGGCAGATTATGCGGGATTAGATGCACCGGCCAGCCGGGGATCACGCGAAACGCAACCGCCTCAGCGCCCGTCGCACCACAGATTCGCGCCCCGAGACAAGCCGGTCGCCAAGACCCACCAATTCAGCCCGGAGGCCGGACTCCGCAGCCACACGGCGACCGGCCGAGACACAAACCGATGGGGCACAGGCAAGAACGGGGCACCGGAAACCAGTACCCCGTCAAGCCGAGATCAGCCCAGCGCCTGCGTAAGGTCCGCCACCAGGTCGCGTCCGTCCTCAATACCGACCGACAGCCGGATCAGGTCTTCTGGGACTTCCAGCGTCGAGCCTGCCGTCGAGGCGTGCGTCATCTTGCCCGGGTGTTCGATCAGGCTCTCGATGCCGCCGAGTGACTCCGCGAGCACGAACAGCTTCGTGCGCGACGCGACTTCCAGCGCCGCTGCCTCGCCGCCCGCTACGCGGAACGACACCATTCCTCCGAAGCGGCGCATTTGCTTCGCGGCGATCTCGTGGCCGGGGTGTTCCGGCAGGCCGGGGTAGTAGACCTTGGTGACCTTCGGGTGCTTCGCCAGCGTGCGGGCGACCAGGTCGGCGTTGTCGCTGTGCCGTTCCATCCGCAGGGCCAGCGTCTTGAGACCGCGCAGGGTCAGCCACGCGTCGAACGGGCCGGGGACGGCGCCCGCGGCGTTGCGCAGGTAGAAGAGTTGCTCGCGCAGTTCGTCCTCGTTCGTGACGACCGCGCCGCCGACTACGTCGGAGTGGCCGCCGAGGTACTTGGTGGTGGAGTGCACCACGATGTCCGCGCCGAGGGCCAGCGGGGTCTGCAGGTACGGCGTGGCGAAGGTGTTGTCCACGACCAGGCGCGCGCCCGCGTCGTGCGCGGCACCGGCCAGTGCGGCGATGTCGGCGACGCCCAGCAGCGGGTTGGTCGGCGACTCGCACCAGATCAGCTTGGTTTCCGGGCGCATCGCGGCCCGTACGTCGTCGATGCGGCTGAGGTCGGCGACCGTGTGCTCGACGCCCCACAGGCTGAGCACCTTGTCGATCAGCCGGAACGTGCCGCCGTACGCGTCGTTGCCCAGGACCAGGTGGTCGCCGGGGCGCAGGACCGTGCGCAGCACCGCGTCGGACGCGGCCATTCCGGACGCGAACGCCAGCGTGTGCCGGGCGCCCTCGAGCGAGGCGAGGGCTTCCTCCAGCGCGGTCCGCGTGGGGTTCGCGGTGCGCGAGTATTCGTAGCCGCCCTCGCGGGTGCCGCCCACGCCGTCCTGCGCGTACGTGGACGTTTGGTAAATCGGCACGATGACGGCACCCGTGCGGGGATCGGGCTGCTGCCCGGCGTGGATCGCGCGTGTTTCAAAACCCAGGACGGAGTAGTCGTCGGCCATGGTTCCCAGGGTACGGGGCACCCCCGACAATCCCATCAGCTGGGAGGCAACTCACCATGCGGGAGAGGCTGCCGGTACAAACCCGCACCGGCAGCCCCGCGGTCACCAGCCCTGCGGAGCCGGGTAACCGCCCTGGACCGGTGCGTCCGGGCGGTAGTTGACCCATTCCGCGGTCGGCTTCACGATCGCCAGCACCAGGGTCGCGACCGGCGGGATCAGCCCGATCAGGGCGCCGCCGATGCCCGCGCCCAGTACCTGGGCGCTGCCCTTGTATCCAGCGGTCGCGACGCCGGCGAGAACGACGCTCAAGATCGTGTACGCGATCACCAGCCCGCAGCCGATGATCGTGCACAGCCGGGCGGCCGGCTTGTGCAGGAACAGGCCGATGCCGCCGAAGAACAGCAGGCCGACGAGCACCGCGTTCACCACGATCGACGCGTACAGCTGCCACAGCGTGATGTGGATGGCAGACAGCGCCACCACGGCGAGGATGATCGAGATGATCGCGAAAATGCCGCCGATGATCGCGAGGATCCCGGCGATGATCGCGGTCGCGCCGTTCGGCTTCTGCTGGTAGACGCCAGGTCCGCCCGGGTACCCCGGATACGGCTGACCCGCGGCGGGCGGGGCGAACGGCTGCTGCGGGGCGCCCGGGTACGGCTGGGCCGGCGTCGGCTGGCTCGCCGGGTACGGCTGCCCGGGGAACGGGCCGCTCTGCGGGTTCTGCGGCTGGCCCTGCGGGTTCTGGGGGTAGGTCACGGGGAGTCCTCGGTGCATCTGGTCCCGCCGGGCGGCGGGCGGAGTGCTTGTATCGTGCCAGCTCCGTCCCGTTTTCGGGGAGGATTTACCACTGTCGCGAGGGTGACGAAGCAGGCACCACGGGTGCGCGGTAGCGCAGGTAGCCAAAGGTCCGCGGCAGTCCGGCCAGCACGAGCACCAGCAGCACCGCCGCCGCCAGCGTGACGCGGTCCAGCGCGGCGAAATTCTCGAACCGCAGCAGGGTCCGGAAGTACTGGGCGTACCCCGGGGAACCGCTCAGCGCCGGTTCCAGCAGCAGCGCGCCGAGTGCGAGCAACGCGCCCGCGATCAGCAGCACCGCACCGGCTGTCGCGCGGAAAAAGGTCGCGATCGCGCCGATCAGCAAGACCAGCGAAGCGGCGAGATACGCGCCGAGATCGGCGAGGGTCAGCGGCGAGAGATCGCCGAGGCTGAATCCGGACGGAATGTCGAGGAACAGTCTTGCCGGGAGATAGCCTGCCGTCGCGGCGGCGACGAGACCGAACAGCCCGGCCGCGATCGCGGTGCTCCCCTTCGGGCGGTGCGGAACCGGTTCCGCGAGGGAGGATTCCCGTTCCCGCTGCCGTGCCGGAAGTGCGTGCAGGCCGCTCACGGCAGGTCCCCCTCGGGCTGGGAAGGCGATTCGGACGGCGCCCACCCTAGCCCGGAAACGCACCGTTGGGGACCGGCGCGAGCGCATGTGCGCCGCAATTCCCCCGGCTGCCGGAATCGCCGGGAAAAGGCCACCAGCTCCGCGCGAACCCCGCGAAAAACGGACTGGGAACGACGAAGGGCGCCGCCGTCGGGAGACGGAGGCGCCCTTCGCGGAGATTCAGCGAGTCACCACTGCTGCGGCGGCTGCTGGCCCGGCTGGCCGTAGCCCGGAGGGGGCTGCTGCCCGCCCGGCGGCGGGTACTGGCCCGGCTGGCCGAAACCGCCCGGCTGCTGCGGCGGCTGGCCGTAGCCCGGCTGCTGGCCCGGCTGGCCGTAACCGGGAGGCGGCTGCTGCCCGAAGCCCGGCTGCGGGTTCGCGCCGCTGCCCGGGTTCGGACCGCCCGGCTGCGGGAAGCCCCCGCTGTTCGGGTTCGGACCACCAGGCGGCGGGAAACCGCCGGACTGCGGCTGGCCGAAGCCCTGCGGAGCGCCGCCGCCGAAACCGCCCGGCTGCTGCGGTCCGCCAGGGCCGCCCTGGCCGCCCGAGGACGAACCGAGGCCGACGTACTGCGAGGTCGCCGGGATGATCGCGACCACGCCGATGATCAGGATGATGATGCCCAGGATCAGCGTCAGCATGCCGCCGCCGCTCGTGGCGCTGGAGCTCGCGCCGCCGTACTTGTCGGCGAAGGAGCTGCTGACCGAGGTCCCGGACTTCGCCAGGATCGAGAACAGCAGCAACAGCACGCCGCCGACGAGCACGCCGATCGGGGCGAGCTTGCGCATCACGGCCGCACGCGAGGCGAGAGCCAGCGCGACGCCGCCAGCCAGCGCGATCACCGCGCCGACCAGGATCATGATCACGTAGAACAGCAGCGTGCCCGGCGAGGCGAGACCGGCCTCGTCGAACAGCTTCTGGTACCGGCTCGAGCTCTCGTACAGCTTCGAGTAGTCGCTGGTGTCGCTCATGTAGCTGAACGACACGATCAGCGCGATCAGGCCGAGCACCGCGGTGACGCCGCCGGCGATGTAGCCGTACAGCGCGTTCCCGCCGCCCGCCGACGGCGCGGCGGACGCGCCGAACGGGGCGGGCTGGCCGAAGCCCGGCTGGCCCGGCTGCCCCGGCTGCCCCGGCTGGCCGAACGCACCCTGCGGCGGGGCGCCGAAGCCGCCCTGGTCGAACCCGCCCGGCTGGCCGAAGCCCTGCGGCGGCTGACCAGGTTGTCCCGGCTGACCCGGCTGGCCGGGCTGACCCGGCTGGCCGAATCCCTGCGGGGCGCCGAACCCGGCGACCGCGGCCGGGTTGTCCGCCGCGCTCGGCGGCGGGGCGTACGGGATGTTCTGCGGCTGCTGGCTCGGCGGGACCAGCTGCGTCGACTCGGCGTTGCCCTCGGCGCTCACGGGGTTGACCACCTGCGTGGCGTTCGAGTCAGCCGACTGTCCCGGCTGCACGACCTGCGTCGGTTCCGGGGTGTCGCCGAAGGTGCCGCCGCCCTGGGCGGGCTGCTGCGGCTGGCCCGGCTGGACCACCTGGGTCGGCTCCGACGCGCCGAAGGGACTGTCCTGCTGCGGTGTAGGACCACTCGACGGGCCCTGCGGCGGCTGCTGGCCGCCGTCCCAGGGCTGGTTCGGTGGCTGCGGAGCACTCATGTGGGTCTTGAACCCCCTTGACGAGGACGCGAAAAAGTTCTATTCGGCCGTAACGCTATCGGATGCCCGGCCAGGACGCGCGCAGACGCCCCGGCCGGACTCCGTGAGCTTGTGCCTATCTGCCCGCGAGGAAGGCAAGCAGATCGTGCCTGGTGACGACGCCCGCCGGCTTGCCGTCGATCAGCACCAGCGCGCCGTCGGCCCCTTCGAGCGCCTTCATCGCGGCGCTCACCTGCTCGCCCGCCCCGATCGTGGGCAGCGGCGGCGACATGTGCGTCTCCAGCCGGTCGGCCATGTGGGCCTTGCCGGTGAACAGCGCGTCGAGCAGGTCTCGCTCGTTGACCGCGCCGACCACCTCGGCGGCCATCACCGGCGGTTCGGCGCTGACCACGGGCATCTGGCTCACGCCGAATTCCGCCAGGATGGCGACCGCTTCGGCGACCGTCTCGTTCGGGTGCGAGTGCACGAGGCTGGGCAGCGCGCCGGACTTGCGGGTGAGCACGTCGCCGACGGTCGCGCCGGAGGAATCCGGCGGGAGGAAGCCGTAGGAGGACATCCAGGCGTCGTTGAACACCTTGGTGAGGTAGCCGCGGCCGCCGTCGGGCAGCAGCACGACCACGACGTCGTCCTCGGTCAGGCCCTCGGCCAGCTTCAGCGCGGCGGCGACGGCCATCCCGCACGAACCGCCGACGAGCAGGCCTTCCTCGGTCGCGAGCCGGCGCGTGATCTCGAACGAGTGCGCGTCGCTGATCGGGATGATCTGGTCGGCGACGTTCCGGTCGTAGGTCTCCGGCCAGAAGTCCTCGCCGACGCCCTCGACCAGGTACGGCCGTCCGGTGCCGCCGGAGTACACCGAGCCCTCGGGATCAGCACCGACGACCTGGACGCGGCCGTCGCTGACCTCCTTCAGGTACTTGCCGGTGCCGGAGATCGTGCCGCCGGTGCCGACGCCCGCGACGAAGTGGGTGATCTTGCCGTCGGTCTGCCGCCAGAGCTCCGGGCCGGTGGAGTGGTAGTGGCTGGCCGGGTTCTCCGGGTTGGCGTACTGGTTGGGCTTCCAGGCGCCCTCGATCTCGCGCACGAGCCGGTCGGACACGTTGTAGTACGAGTCGGGGTGTTCGGGCGCGACCGCGGTGGGGCACACGACGACGCGCGCGCCGTACGCGCGCAGCACGTTGCGCTTGTCCTCGCTCACCTTGTCCGGGCAGACGAACACGCACTGGTAGCCCTTGCGCTGGGCGACCATGGCCAGCCCGACCCCGGTGTTGCCCGAGGTGGGCTCCACGATCGTGCCGCCTGGGCGCAGTTCTCCGGAGGCCTCGGCGGCCTCGATCATCCGCAGCGCGATCCGGTCCTTCACGCTGCCGCCCGGGTTGACGTACTCGACCTTGGCGAGCACGAGCGGCTTGAGCCCCCGCGTAAGCGAATTCAGCTTGACCAGCGGGGTGTTGCCCACGAGGTCCACGATGTGTTCTGCGTACTCCACGGCGACCAGCCTAAACAGCCGGGCCCCGGACCGGCCAGCGCGGGATCGGCGGGCGGTCTCCGGGTGCGCGTCGGGGCCACGGGCGACGCCAGGCGAGGTCGGGCCTCCCCGGCGCGGACCTCAGGCAGCCACCAAGCCGCGCGTCGACACCGGGGCGGGCCCGAGGGCCGCCGCACGCCGATCCGTGATCCCGTCCCGGAGATCCGTCCCGGCCCGCAATGCCGCGCAGTAACGCTTGAGGGCCATCATGACCGGTTCACCTCCTAATCAGGGATCCTCTTCTTCTTGTTGACTCTTCACGAATCCTAGTGGTTCCGCGGTTATTTCTAAACACCCGATGGAACCAGCCGGAGCCAGCCGTCGTCACCGCGTTCTTCGGTCCAGCCGGGCGGCCAGGTCCGTTTGTAGCCGGGCTTCGCGAGCGCGCCGGCCAGCCCGGCTTCCGAGTGCGTCCCGAATTCCGCGTGCTTCTCGAACTGCGCGCCGCGGAATACGTCGTCTCCGCCGCCGAGGACGGTGCCGCGGAAGTCCGCGCGTTCGCGGAACACCGCTTCATGGAAATCGGCCTTGCTGCGGAATTCGGTGCCGCGGAAAATCGCGAATTCCTCGAATTTGGTCTGGTAGCACACGATGGAACGGATTCTGCAGTGTGTGAGCGTCAGCGCGACGAGCCTGGCCCCGGAGAAGTCGAGGTCGATGTCCGGCCAGTACGACCCGTTCGGCTCCTCGCCGCCGCCCGGACGCAGGTGCAGCATCAGGATCCGCTGCGCGGCCTTGCGGACCTGCACCTCTTCGTCCGTGCCGTCCAGCGGCATCCGCAGGTACGCGCAGAGCACGTTGACGATGGTCTGCCGCTGGTCAGCGTGGCTTTGCGCGAGCCGTTCGAGCGCGTACAGCCCGGCCAGCCGGACCGGGGCCTTGTCGCTGCCGAGCTGGTCGGCGGCCTTGCCGTACATGTCGGTGATCCGGCGCTCGGTCGCGTCGTGGTCCTTCTGTTCCAGGTCCAGTTCGGCGGACCGCTGCCGTCGCGCGGCGAGCAGGAGGGCGGCCGCGCCGCCGGTCCCGACGACGATGCTCGAGGCCGTGCGCAGCGCGTCGAGCCGCGACGAATCGGCCGGGGTGCCGCCGCCGAGCAGCCACAGCAGCAACGCCGCCGCGACGGCCGCGAGCAGCACGATGCCCGTCCCCCACCACGCGATCGTGCGGGTGGACAACACCCGGTTGCGCTCGGTCACGGCGGAAATCCTCCCACGGGAGCAAGGTGGTGCATGTCGCCTTCGGCTTTCGGACGGACGCCGGACGCGGCAAGATGGTGAGCAACCGCTTAGTGCCGCCGACCCGAGGATGTGTCAGTCATGCCCGAAGCCGTCATCGTCTCCACCGCCCGCTCCCCGATCGGCCGCGCCGGGAAGGGCTCGCTGGTGGGGATGCGCCCCGACGACCTTGCCGTGCAGATGGTGCGCGCGGCGCTGGACAAGGTGCCTCAGCTCGACCCCGCCGACATCGACGACCTGATGCTCGGCTGCGGCCTGCCCGGCGGCGAGTCCGGCTTCAATATGGGCCGCGCGGTGGCCGTCGAGCTCGGCTACGACCACCTGCCTGGCTGCACCATCACCCGGTACTGCTCCTCCAGCTTGCAGACCACCCGGATGGCGCTGCACGCGATCAAGGCGGGCGAGGGCGACGTCTTCATCTCGGCGGGCGTCGAGGCCGTGTCGCGGTTCGCGAAGGGCAGCTCCGACTCCTGGCCGGACACGCACAACCCGCTGTTCGCCGACGCCGAGGCGCGCACCAAGGCCACCGCCGAGTCCGGCGCGGACAGCTGGCAGGACCCGCGCGAGAACGGGCAGCTCCCCGACGTCTACATCGCGATGGGCCAGACCGCGGAGAACCTCGCGCGGCTCAAGGGCGTCACCCGCGAGGAGATGGACGAGTTCGGCGTGCGGTCGCAGAACCTCGCCGAGAAGGCCATCGCGGACGGCTTCTGGGCCAAGGACATCACGCCGGTCACGCTGCCGGACGGCACGGTCGTGTCGAAGGACGACGGGCCGCGCGCGGGCGTCACGCTCGAGGGCGTGTCCGGGCTGAAGCCGGTCTTCCGCCCCGACGGCCGGATCACCGCGGGCAACTGCTGCCCGCTCAACGACGGCGCGGCTGCTGTCGTGATCATGTCCGACACGAAGGCGCGCGAACTGGGCCTGACGCCGCTGGCGCGCGTCGTGTCCACCGGCGTCACCGGCCTGTCGCCGGAGATCATGGGCTATGGCCCGGTCGAGGCGTCGAAGCAGGCGCTGTCCCGCGCCGGTCTGTCCATTTCGGACATCGACCTGGTCGAGATCAACGAGGCGTTCGCCGCGCAGGTCATCCCGTCCTACCGCGACCTTGGCATCGACCTCGACCGGCTGAACGTCAACGGCGGCGCGATCGCGGTCGGCCACCCGTTCGGCATGACCGGCGCGCGGATCACCTCGACGCTGATCAACTCCCTGCAGCACCACGACAAGCAGTTCGGCCTCGAGACGATGTGCGTCGGCGGCGGGCAGGGCATGGCGATGGTGCTGGAGCGGCTTTCCTGAGCCCAGCAACGCAAAAAAGGGCCGTCCGCGGGGGTTCGCGGACGGCCCTTTTCGATGTGCGGGTCAGTGCATCAGCACCGGCGGAGCGACGTCGTCGGAGCCCGTCGCCTCGGGCACCACGCGCTTCTTCGGCAGGAAGAACGCGGGCACCAGGCACAGCGCCAGCAGGATCGTGCCCCACAGGAACGTCGTCGCGAACGACTCGCCCGCGAGACCGGCCGCGGCGTCGTGCGTGGCCGGGTTCATCGTCGCCGCGGTGGCGACCAGCTGGCCCTGGCTCGTCGGGACGCCGAACTTCCCGGCGAGCAGCGCCGCCAGGATGATCGACATCACCGCGGACCCGATCGCGCCCGCGGTCTGCTGCAGGATGTTCGTCGCGGTCGAGGCCTTCGCCATGTCCTTGGACTGCAACGTCTGCAGCGCGGCCGAGGTGATCGGCATCATCGTGCAGCCCATGCCGATGCCCATCACGAACAGCGCGGCCAGCAGCTGCCAGTACGGAGTCGTCGCGGTGACCTGTGTGAACACCACCATGCCCAGTGCGATGAAGACCAGGCCAGGCACCACGATCCGGCGCGGGGCGATCTTGTCCGCCAGCCGTCCAGTGATCGGCATCGCCAGCATCGCGCCAAGGCCCTGCGGGGCCAGCAGAAGACCCGCGTGCAGCGCGCTCTCGCCGCGCACCAGCACGAAATACGTGGGCAGCAACAGCATCGCGCCGAAGAATCCGACGCAGAACACCGCCATCGTGATCATCGCGACCGAGAACGACCGGTTGCGGAACAGCTTCAGGTCGATCAGCGGATGCTCCATGGTCCGCGCCCGCAGCACGAACGCGACCAGCAGCACGATCCCGGCCAGCGCGGGCAGCCACACCTCGAGCGCGCCGACGGTGCCGGTGGACGGAATCCGCGAAACACCGAAGATCAGCGCGGCCAGACCCGGCGACACCATCAGCATGCCGAGGAAGTCGAACCGGTTGCCCGGCTCCGGGTTGTCCTTCGGGAGCAGCCGGAGCGCGAGCACGAAGGCGATCAGTCCGATCGGGACGTTGATGTAGAAGATCCAGCGCCAGCTCACCGAATCGACCAGCCAGCCGCCGAGAATCGGGCCGCAGATCGGGCCGAGGAGCATCGGCACGCCCAGCACGGCCATGACCCGGCCGATCCGCTGCGGACCGGCCGCGCGGGTCAGGATCGTCATGCCCGCGGGCATCAGCATGCCGCCGCCGAGGCCCTGCACGACGCGGAACGCGATCAGCGATTCGACGTTCCAGGCGAGCCCGGCCAGCATCGAGCCGATCAGGAAGGTGCCGATCGCGAGCAGGTACAGCCGCTTCGTGCCGAACCGGTCGGACGCCCATCCGGTGACCGGGATGACCGTCGCGAGGGCCAGCATGTAGCCGGTGGCGACCCACTGGATGGTGTCGAAGGACGTGGCGAACTGGATGGTGAGCTTCTGGAGCGCGACGTTGACCACGGTGGTGTCGAGGATCGCCATGATGGCGCCGAGCACCACCACGGAAGCGACCTTCAGCACTCCCCGGTCGAGTTTGTCACCGGCATCCGGCGCGGCCGGAGTCGCGGGTGCGGACATGCGGAACCCCATCTGTTAGTGGTGATGCGCAAGCCCGCGACGCGACAATACGACGGCGGTTCCCCCTTGCGCGCGCTCCAGACTAGCCGAGCGGCAAGCGGCCACGCAGTCTTTTTCGCTGCCGGACGAAATGCGTGGGGACTTTTCGCGCAGTCACGATGACCTGCGAAAAGTCCCCGATCGGCTCAGCAGATACTGTCCGTGCGCACAGGGTTGCCCAAACCGAACAACGGCCGCAGTTTCAGCCCGATCCAGGTGCCGAAAAGCGCGAACGCGCCCCACAGCCAGCCGTGCAGGCTGCCGACGGAGATTCCGCCGAGGTACGCGCCGATGTTGCAGCCGTTCGCCAGTCGCGCGCCGATGCCCATGAGGATTCCGCCGAGGATCGCGGCGACCGCGGTGCGCCACGGGATCGAGCTGTGGATCTTCCACGCGCCCGCGGCCGCGGCGGCGACGAACGCGCCGATCATGATGCCGATGTCGGTGAGGCTCGTCTTGTCCTGCCAGATCGGCTTGGACAGAGACGTCGCGTTCGCCTTCAGCTGCCAGAACTCCCACTGCTCCGGGTGCAGTCCGAACACCTGGAGAATTTTCGCGCCCCACAGGCTGAACGCGCTCGTGACGCCCCAGATGCCGCCGGAAACCAGGTACACCGCGCCGGCCAGCACGCCGAGCACGACCGCGCCGGCGAGGATCGGCCAGGAGCCGCGGAAGATCCGGGCGAACCCGCGCGCGGTCGGCACGGTGTCGACCGGCGGCGGCACGCGGCGCTTCTGCACCACCCGGGTCGCGAGGACGATCGCGGCGAGCACCGCGATCGTGATCGCCCACGAACCGAACCAGCCGACGTGGTCCGACAGCAGGAACCCGGACACCTGCGGCCAGCCGGTGAACAGCGGATAGCCCCAGGTGTAGAGGACCGAACCGGTGATGAAACCGCCGAGGGTCAGCACGATCGTCGACTGCCCGGCACCGACCGCGAACAGCGTCCCGGACGCGCACGCGCCGCCGAGTTGCATGCCGATCGCGAACAACGTGGCCCCGACGAACAACGCGAGTCCGATCGGTCCGACGTTCGTCACCGGCACCGGTTTGCTGCCGAAGAGGCCCGCGCCGGTGCCGCAGATGAGGGCGATGAGCGTCGCGGCGGTGCCGAGCAGGAGGGTGTGCGCGCGGAGGCCCTGGCCGTTGCCGACGGCGATCAGCTGCCGCCACGCGGACGTGAACCCGAAGCGGGAGTGGAAAAGCGCGAGGCCGAGCGCCAGCCCCAGCACGAGCAGGACCCCGAACTTCGCGCCGTGCGCGGCCCAGACGTAGGCGGTCAGCCCGACCGCGAGCACCGCGGCGACGGCCAGCGGGACGACCTTGACCGGCTCCTCCGGTTTAGGCGCCGGAGCCGCGCACGAGGTGGGGAAGTCGAGAAGTTTTCGCTCGTCGACAGGGGAATCGGTGGTCGCCACCACGTCTCCTGAGGGGGTCGGGGATGAACGGGGCCCGCCCGGCGGCGGGCGGCGATCCACGTTAGGTCCCGGTGAGCCCCGGACGCAGCCTGTCTCACGGAGTGCGACGAACGGCCGAAACCGGGCGTCCGGACGGCCCCTTTGTACCGCCCGTCAGCTCTTGATGCAGATGGCTTCCTCCGGGTCGGAGTACCAGCGAACAGTGGTCGAACCGCTGCCCTCGCACGCCGACCGGTCCTTCGCGCCGGGCACCAGCTTGACGATCTCCGCGTTCTTCTGCGGATCGGTGCACGGCACCTTCTGGTACGTCGTGGTGGCGGTCTGGAGCCCGGCGAGGCAATCCCCTTGCTGCACGTTGGGGATGAGGCAGAGCACGCGGTGGTTCTTGCCGCCGGTGGTGTAGCGGTAGTAGTCGCCGCGCGGGCAGGTGCCGCTCCGGTTGGCGCGCGCGACCGCGACCTTGACGTTCGCCCCGGGATCGGCGCAGTCGACGGTTTTCGTCGTCGTGGTCGAGCCGGACTTCTCGATGTGCATGCAGTCGCTGGCGTGGGTGTTGCTGGTCGAGTTGCCGAACTTGAGGAAGCCGATGACGACCCCCGCCGCCACGACCACCACCGCTACGGCGACCAGCACCACGGTCCTGGTCGGGAAGTTCCGCTTCGGGCTCTGCTGGGGCGGCATCCCGCCCGGGCCGTAGTGCTGCTGGAACGGCGACTGGCCTTGCTGTCCGTAGCCCTGTTGTCCGTAGCCCTGCTGCGGTCCGTGCCCGTGCGGGGGAACGCTCACGTGATGCCTCGCAAACCCGAAAGAAAGATTCCGACCGGGCACATCCAACACGACGGCCTCGGGAGCGCGCAGAGCTTCCCGGCAGAAAAACAGAAAAGGCGCTCCGCGTAACGCGGAGCGCCCCTTCCCGGGAAACCTGTGCGACGGCTAGTCGCGCAGGTAAGACAGCAGACGCAGGATCTCGAGGTACAGCCACACCAGCGTGGTCATCAGGCCGAACGCGGCGTACCAAGCCCACTTCGACGGCATGCCGGCGCGGATCATCTTGTCGGCCTGGTCGAAGTCGAGCAGGAAGCTGAACGCGGCGATGCCGATGACCACCAGGCTGAAGACGATGGCGAGCGGGCTGCCGTCGCGCAGCGGGTTGAAGCCGAAGAACAGCGCGGTGACCAGGTTGACCAGCATCAGGATGGCGACGCCGGCGACCGCGCCGACGATCCACTTGGTCAGCTTCGGCGTGACCTTCACCGCGCCGGTCTTGTAGACGACCAGCATCGCGACGAACACGCCCGCGGTGCCGATGAGCGCCTGCAGGGCGATGCCCGGCAGGAACACCTCGAACAACCCGCTGAGCGCACCGAGGAACAGGCCCTCGGCGCCGGAGTAGACGAGCGTGAGCGGACCGCTCGGCTTCTGCTTGAAGATGATCACCAGCGACACGACGAGGCCCACCACGAGCCCGCCGATCAGCGCGCCGAGGAGCGGGCCGCTCGGCGAAAGCCTGCCGAGGGAGTCGCGCACGAGCTGGGACTGCGCCCAGATCGCGGTGAGCACGCCGACGACGAGCGCGACGCCGAGCGACATGCCGGTCTTGATGACGACGTCGTCGACCGTCATCGGACGGTCGGCGGAGGCGGTGCCCATCTGGCCAGGGCCGTAACCCGGGACGCCGCCTTGGCCCTGCGGCTGGCCGTAGGGCTGGTCGAAGCCGACGTTCGGCCCGTACTGCCCGGTCGCGGCCGCGCCGCGCGGGAGATTGCGGAACGCCGGGTTGCTGCTGGAACGCACCTGTCCTCCTGGACTTTATGGCACCTTGCATCGGGTTCAACGACCGCGGCGGCTCGCTGGTTCCCGTTCGGGTAAAGCAGATTTTACTCATCACCCGCACGGGTGGGGCCACCCCCGTTACGGCCACCGTAGGCGATGAAGGTCACGACCGTTCACCGCAGGTCACCCGATGGTCTCTAGACAACTCCCCCGCTGACCCGCGAACCTTCACATCGCGTGTCCGGGAAGTGACCGAACGCGTGTCGGGGAGTTGTTCGATCAGGTGAACTGCGAGGACGCCGTTCAGGCGTCGGCAGGCACGTCGAAGGAGCCAACACACCATGGGGTGGATCTCACGCCCGCGCGCTCGCTGGCGCGCGGCCACCGGGCTGGTCGCGACCGCACTGCTCGGCGCACTCTCCGTAACCGCGATCGGGGCGACCCCGGCCTCGGCGGCCGCCGTCACCGGCCACGGCCGAAACATCGAGCACAAAGAGTCAGACGGCGTCACATACAAGGACTGGCTCGGCTCCTACAAGGTGGGCGGCAAGGACGTTTTCTGCGTCAGCTTCCACCTGAAGGCGCCGGACAGCGACGAGGAATACCAACCAGGTCAAGATCTGCTGACGAAGTGGGGCAAGCCGCTGGCGCCCGACATCGCAGGCAACATCTCCTACCTGCTGTTGCGTTACGGCAACACCTCCGATGACGACGAGGCAGCCGCGCTCGCTCATCTGCTGCACTCGTGGACCGCCAAAACGCAGACGCCCGGCGACACGGACTTCGGCACGCCCCCGAACAAGGCGGCCTATCCCGAGGACAAATACTTCAAGCTCCTCACCCCGGAAGCCGCCAAGGACGTGGCCAAGATGAAGGCCGAGGCCGAGGCGAACCGCGGCCCGTGGACCGCGTCGGTCACCGCGCCGAAGGGCGATCAGCACCTCGGCCAGCCCGCGACCTGGACGGTCACGGTGAAGAACTCCAAGGGCAAAGGCATCCCGGACGTTCCGGTGAAGCTGACCGCCACCGACGGAACCATCGGCCAAGCGGACAAGCAGGCAGACACGGAGAAGGCGTCCGATTCTTCGGCGGGCAACTCCGCTCCGCAGGCCGCGCAGAAAGACACGACGCTGAAGACCGATGCGAACGGCACGGTCACGGTGAAGGTCACGCCGACCGGCGACCAGCCGAAGCTCGTCGCCTCGTTGTCCGCGCCCGCGGACAAGCCGACCGTGCAGAACCCGGTCAACACCAAGGACGGGATCCAGAGCGTCGTCGGCACCGGCGGCGAGAAGCAACTGACCGCCCAAGGCGTCGTCGCGGTGGCGAAGCCGGGCAAGGTGCAGGTCACCAAGACCGACGCCAAGACCGGCAAGGGCATCGGCGGCGCGACGCTGCGGGTCACCGGCAAGGACCGCAAGACCGCGGCCACCAGCCAGGACGGCAAGCCGCTGAACGGGCCCGACGGCCAGCCCGCCGTGGTCACCACCAGCGGCGAGAACGGCACGGCGACCGTCGAGAATCTGCTGGCCCCGCAAGAGGTCTGCGTGGTCGAGGTGAACGCGCCGCCGGGCTACACCAACGCGTTCGACCCGAACAATCCCCCCGCCGCGTGCGGATCGCTGACGCCGGGCGGCACACTCGCGCTGACTGTGGCCAACACGCCGAACGAAGTGCCGCACGCGATTCCCGCCGGCGACCTGCCGGTGACGATGGCCAAGGGCACTGTCGAGACGAGCTTCTCCACCGCTGGCATCGCGGGTCTCGCCGCGCTGGTGCTCGTCGGTTCGGGCCTGGTCGGGTTCGCCGCTCGGCGGTCGGCGCGGCGGTAAGCGAAAGCAGCAAGGGCAGATGAGCGGAAAAGGACGACTGGTCGGCGGGTTCGTGCTCGGCGCGGCAAGCGTGCTGGCAGTGGAACTCGCGACGGTCGTGATCAGTTCGCCGCCGACGACGGTGGTGGCCGGGAGCGCGTCCCCGGTCGCCGCCGCCGTTCCGGCCGCTTCCCCGCAGCAGTTGGCTCCCGCGCCGCCGCCGTCGAGCAGTTCAGCGGCGCCGCCGCCCAGCAGTTCGGCGGCCGCTCCGCCCGCGGCGCCCGCGGAGCATCGGCAAGCTCCGGAACCGGGGCCGCAGGCGCCGGGCACGATCCGGCTGCCCGGCGGCGGGACCGCGGCGATGGTGCGGCAGGACCTCGGGCCGGGCAACACGCTTCCGGTGCCGTCGGACATCGGCCAGGCGGCCTGGTGGGGCGCGGATCTGGAAGCGGTCAGCGGCGCGAGCGTGTTCGCGGGCCACGTGAACTGGCGCGGCGCGACCGGGCCGTTCTCGGAACTGTGGAGCGAGCGCATCGGCGGCGTGGTGACGATCGTGGACCGCGCGGGCAAGACGAGCCGGTACCGGATTTCGCAGCTGGTCACCGTGCACAAGAACGATCTGCCGAGCCGCGCCGACGATCTCTTCGGGCAGGCCGGTCCGCATCGGGTCGTCCTGGTGACCTGCGGCGGACGCTGGATCGGCGGGAGCGACGGGTACGAGGAGAACCGCGTCGTGATCGCGGACCCGGAGTGAGGGGTCCCCTCGCGACCCGCTGAACCCGCGCGAGGGGTCCATTCGCGCAGTTTCTGCGCGGCCCGTCGTTCGCGGAAATCCGCTGCCACCTGCGGGACCCCGTGCCGACGCTAAGTTACTTGCGAGTAACCTCACCCTGCCGCGTTGTGGTCAGGGCGGCGTCCATGCAGCAGAATGCCCATGGGTCCAGGCGGCGGCACGGCGGAGGGTGATGGAGATGGCGACGTTCTTGGTGACAGGCGCGACCGGGTTGATCGGGCGCCAGGTCACCCGGCAGCTGCTCACCCGGCCGGACGTGGAACGGGTCGCGCTGGTGGTGCGCGCGTCGTCGCGGGGGAAGCTGGCCGCGCTCGTCGACGCGTGGCCGCATCCGGACCGGGTCACGCTCGTGACCGGCGACCTCGGCGAACCGCTGATGGGAGTGTCCGAGGCGGACCGGGAGGCGCTGCGCGGCGTCGACCACGTCATCCACCTCGCCGCGCTCTACGACATCACCGCGGACGACGAAACCAGCATCCGGGCCAATGTGGACGGTACGCAGAACGTCATCGACCTCGCCGCGGACCTGAACGCCGGGTGCCTGCACCACGTCTCGTCGGTCGCCGTCGCGGGCGACCACGAAGGACTGTTCACCGAGGACATGTTCGACGTGGGACAGCGGCTGATCACGCCGTACCACCGCACCAAATTCGAAGCCGAGAAGCTCGTCCGGGACCAGCACGAGGTGCCGTGGCGGGTGTACCGGCCCGCGGTCGTGGTCGGCGATTCGCAGACCGGCGAGATGGACAAGATCGACGGCCCGTACTACCTCTTCCCCGCGATCAGCAGGCTCGCCGGGCTGCCCGACGTCCCGTCCGCCGGACCGGATCTGGGCGACACCAACGTGGTTCCGGTCGACTACGTCGCGAAGGCCCTGCTGGAGCTGGTCACCACCCCGGGTCTCGACGGCCGCGCCTTCCACCTCGTGAACCCCGAACCGCAGCCGGTGGTGTCGGTCTACAACGCGTTCGCCCGCGCCGCCGGGGCGCCGACGATCACCGTGCAGCTCGGCGACAGGGTGTCGAAGGGAATCGTCGGGCTGGTCAAGCTCAGCGAACACATTCCCGGGTTCACCATCGCCCGCGACGCGGTGCTGGAGCGGCTCGGCATTCCGCCGGTGCTGCTGGAAACGATGGCTTTCCCGTCGGTGTTCGCGTCCGCGGAGACGCGCAAGGCGCTGGCCGGAAGCGGCGTCGAGGTGCCGCGGCTCGAGGAATACGCCCCCACGCTGTGGCGCTACTGGCGCGAACACCTCGACCCGTTCCGCGCGCGCAAGCACGGTCCGCGCGGCGAACTGGACGGCCGCCGCGTGATCATCACCGGCGCGTCGTCGGGCATCGGCCGGGCGACCGCGCTGAAGGTCGCCGCGGCGGGCGGGGTGCCGCTGCTGGTCGCGCGGCGGCAGCACGAACTGGAAGAAGTGCGCGACGAGATCATCGCGGCAGGCGGCACCGCGTCGGTGTACCCGGCCGACCTCACCGACGAGGATTCGGTGCGCAAGGCCGTGGACGCGATGCTGTCCGAACACGGCCGGATCGACATGCTCGTGAACAACGCCGGCCGCTCGATCCGGCGGTCGATCAAGCTGTCGTACGACCGGATGCACGACTACGAGCGCGCGATGGCGATCAACTACTTCGGCGCGGTGCGGCTGATCCTGGCGGTCCTCCCGCACATGTCGGAGCGGAAATTCGGGCACATCGTGAACGTGTCCTCGATCGGCGTGCAGGGAATCGCGCCGCGGTTTTCCGCCTATGCCGCGTCGAAGGCCGCGCTGGACTACTTCTCCCGGATAGCGGCGACCGAAACGCACGGCGACGGGATCACCTTCACCACCATCCACATGCCGCTCGTGCGCACGCCGATGATCCGGCCGACGAAGATCTACGACGCGTTCCCCACGAAATCGCCGGAGCAGGCGGCGGACATGGTGCTGAAGGCGCTGATCCAGCGGCCGAAGCACATCGGCACCCCGGCGGGCCAGGCGATCGGGCTCACCTACACGCTCGCGCCGGGGCTGACCGACGCGATCGCGTACCAGGGTTTCCGGATCTTCCCGGATTCCGCGGCGGCGGGCGGCAGCGGGAAACTGAAGATCGGGCGGGGCGAGAAACACCTGTCCCGCGCGGCGATGGCGCTGGCCCGGCTGTCGCGCGGCTTCCACTGGTAGTGACGGCTTCGCGCGGCGGGTGAGGCCGTTCAGGCGAGATCGACAGGAAGAATCGACCCGGGGCGGTGATTCGCCACTCCTGGCGGCACGCACGCCAGGTGCGCGGGTACGGTCGTGGGCATGGTTCCCGAGCGAGACAACGGCCTCCTCCCGCTGCGGCGCGAGTACACCGAAGCCTGGCGCGGCTTCGACCGCACCGAGGTGCGGCAGTACCTCGACCACCTCGAAAGCCAGCTGCACCGGCTGATCACCGACCGCGACGCGGCGGCCGCCCAGGTCGCCACGCTGTCGCGCGAACTCGAGACGACGCGCGGCGAGGTGTCGAAGCTGCAGTCGCGGGTCGAGGAACTGATGAAGCCGCCGGAGCGGCTCGAGGACCTGGACGAGCGGATGCAGCGCACCGTCACGCTCGCGAACGCGCGGGCCGAGGAGATCACCAAGCGCGCGCAGGTGGCGGCGGAGAAGCACTGGGCGTCGTCCACCGAGGCGTCCACGAAGCTGCGCGAGCGGTACCACCGCCTGGTCGAGGAGCTGGACAAGCAGGCCGAAGCGCTGCACTCGGAGCACGAGGCCGCGCTGAAGGAAACCCGCGCCGAAGTGCAGCGGCTGACGGTCGAGGCGGCGCAGCGCCGGGAACTCCTCGACAACGAAGCCGAGCGCAAGCGCCGCAAGATCGAGCGTGATTTCGACGCGAAGATCACCGCCGAGCGCACCGCGCACGAAAAGATGATCGCCGACCAGCGCACGGCCAGCAAAAACCAGGCCGAACGCCGCATCGCGGAAGCCACCGCGGAGGCGACCCGCCGCGTCGAGGAGGCGACGGCGGAGGCCAAGCGCCGTCTCGACGAGGCGACCACGCAGGCAGCCCAGCGCACCACCGCGGCGACGCGCAAGGTCGAGCGGCTCGCCGAGATCCGCGAACAGGCCCGCAAGAACCTGGCGCTGGCGGACGAGGTCCTCGGCCGCAGCGAAGGCTTGCTCACGGCTCTGCCGTCGGAATCGGTGCTGCCCGCCGCGTCAAAACTGGTCGGCGGCGACGACCCGGCGAAGCCAGACCCCTCGCCGGCCCCGGTCGAGCCGAAGCCCGCACCGTCGCCGAAGCCGAAGGGCGAGAACGGTTCTGCTGCCAAGGGCGCGCCCGGGAACGGCTCGTCCGCGAATGGCGGGGCGACGGAAAGCTCCGCTGGGAACGGCGCGAAGAACGGCAACGGTTCGACGGCGAACGGCGCGAAGTCCCAGCCGCAGACGGCGGGCAAGCCGAGCAGCTGACCCACGGCATCCAGTGAGCCCGTCGGACCGGACATGGTTCGGCGGGCTCACTGCGGCCAAGTCCCAGCGACGAACGGCGGGCAAGCCAAGCAACTTAGCCACGGCATGCGGTGAGGCCGCCAACCTGGGCATGGCCCGGCGGGCACCAACGCCAAGTCCCAGCCACAGACGGCGGGCGAGCCCAGCAACTTAGCCCGGCCCGCAGAGCCCGGGTTGCCTCGGCTGCCGACGGATCGGCGCAGCGGCGCGGTATGGCGTGCTTGTCGGTGCGGCGGATTCCAACGCAGCTCTGAACCTCAGGGGCACCTCAGTCCGCTGACGGCCTGGTTGGTGCGCAGCGGGCGTGGATTTCTGCCCATGCCGCGGGCGACACCAGCGCGGCGGCTAACCGAGCCTCCGTAAAGCCTGTCCGCAGGAGAGGGAGCCTGCTTATCGGCAAGACGCGCGCGGTCCCACCAACCACGCAAGCCGAGCCGGGGCCTGAGATCAAGTCCGTGAAGGCATCAAGCCAGTAAGCCCTAGACCGTCCGCGGCCAGGGGTTCGCCGATTCCAGTTCCGCCGCCAGCCCCAGCAGCACTGGTTCCCCGCCGGGGCGGGCCACTAGTTGCACGCACATCGCCAGGTCATGGACGGGGTGCCGGGCCACCGGGACCGAGAGCGCGGGGTATCCGGCCAGGTTCCACGGGCCGGTGAATGACGCCACCCTCGAGGACGGGACTGCGTTCGCCAGCCACGGCTCGCGGTGCCAGCGGCGGGCTTTCAGCGGCAAGGTCGCCAACGTCGGGGTCACCAGCACGTCGTGGGACTCGAAGAACTGCTCCGCGATCGCCTCCCATTCGTCGCGGGCTCGGTCGTTGACCAGGCGTGCCGTCAGGCGGCCGAGGCGGACGTGGACGCGAGTGCGGGGTTGCAGGCGCGACAGGTCGAAGCTGCCTGCGGCCTGCTCGGCCGGACCGGCGAACCAGCGGCTGACCAGGCCGCCTAGGGCGCGGAGTGGGTAGGCGGGGGTCGCGGAAGTGACGGTGTGGCCAGCCGAAAGGAGCGAAGCGGCCTGGTCGACGGCGGCGCGGAGCGGGCGCGACAGTGGGGCTCGGGTGAACGGGACCTGGGTGGAGGTCGCGATGCGCAGGGAACCCGGGGGCGTCAGGGTGGCCCATTCCGGGCGGTCGGCCAGGACGGACATCAGGAGGGCGGCGTCGGCGACGGTCGTGGTCAGTGGGCCGTGGGTGGAGAGGCCGAACCAGCCTGGAGCGTCTTCGCGGACCACGTCGCGGCCGGGTTTCAGGCCTACGATGCCGCACATTCCGGCGGGCAAGCGAATGGATCCCAGACCGTCGGTGCCGTGGGCGATTGGGACCAGGCCCGCGGCTACCGCAGCCGCGCTGCCGCCTGAGGAACCGCCTGCGGTGAAGGCTGGGTTGCGGGGGTTTCGGGCGATCCCGGATGGGTCGTCGCTGGTCGGGAAGATGCACAGCTCCGGCACGCGGGTCAGGCCGACGATGACGGCACCGGCTGCGCGCAGGCGGGTGGCGATCAGGCCGTCGGCGGTCGCCAGGTCGCGGGGGCCTGCTTCTGAACCCCAGCCCTGGTATTCGCCAGCGACTTCGGTGACATCTTTGACCGCGACGGGGACGCCGGCCAGCGGTAGCGAAGCGAGGTCCGGGCGGGCCGCGACTTCGGCGGCTTCGGCTCGGGCCTCGGCGAAGCGCACGCGGCGGAACGCGCCGACGACGCCGTCCGCTGCTGCGATCCGGGCGAGGGCTTCCTCGGTCACCTGGACCGGGTCCAGCTCCCCTGCCCGCACTCCGCGAGCGATCTCTACTGCCGTCTGCGCCATGGGTCAGAAGACTAGATCGCGCCGGCGCGCAGGGCATAGGCCACGGCGTGCGCACGGTTGTTCAGACCGCAGCGGGTCATCAGGCCGTACAGCACGTTCTTGACCGTCCGCTCCGAATAACAGAGCTTCGTCGCGATCTCCTCGGTGCCATAGCCCTCGGCGACCAGACGCAGCACGTCGCATTCGCGCGACGCCAGGCCGGACAGCGTGAGGCCGTTCGGCTCCAGCACGTCGCGGCGCATTCGCTGCACCTGTGCGAGCAGCGCGCCCTGCAGCCGCGGCGGGAGCGTCGCCGTGCCGTCGCCCGCGGCCAGCACTGCCGCGACCAGTTCGCCGCCGCCGGTTTCGCGGCGCGGCAGGATCGCGACGACCCCGCATTCGACGGCCGTCATCAGGTCGCTCTCGCGGAAATGGTCGACCACGATCACCAGATGCGGTCCGGTCAGCTGCTCGGACTGCCTGCCGAGGTCCCGCACCTGCGACAGCACCCGGTCGGTCACGTGCTCCTCCATCACGAGGACCACGTCCGCCTGGCTCGCCGCGTCCTGGCCGAGCAGGACCAGTTCCGGGCGCGAACCCAGCAGGCTCGCGGCTCCGGCCCGGGTGATCGGGTCCGAGGCGAGCACTGCGACCTTGACGAGCTTCACGGTTACCCCCTTCACATTGCCTGGACGCAGTGTGGCGGGCGAGACTTCACGTTTTCTGGCGCGCTCGTGAAGGCCGGTGGAGAAAACCAGGGTTTTCCCTGTTCAGCGGCCTCTTTTCGGGTCTGGAGACGAGATCTCGCGGAAGGCTTGCGCCGCCCGGTCGAGGCATTCGGGCATCCGGTCGAGCGCGGCGACCCACTCCCGTTTGGCCTCCCGGTAGCGGGCGCGCGCGGCGGCGGGCCAGGCGGCCACCTCGGGTTCCACCGCCGACTCCAGTTCCGCCAGCACCGCGTCGAGGTCGGCGGTCGTGCGGCGGATCCGGGACAACACTTCGGCGGCCTGCTCGAAGCCGGGATCGCCGCTCATCGATGATCAGGGCACCGCACGCGCTCATTTGAGCACAGTGCGGTGGTGGACGCGGCCGTACCGCGCGCGACGTCCACGAGATCTGCCAGACTTGCCAGAATGCGATCGAACTGCTGCTCCCAATCGTTCATCGCCTGGCCGAAGCGCACCGCCGCCTCGCCGCGCCACGACGCCTGCAGCGCCGCCATTTCGCTGTTCACCGTGCCGAAACAGGCGTTCGCCGCGTCGATCGCCGCCGCGAACCTCGCCCCCGCCGGGGCCGGAACCGGGTCCACGCCTCCTCCTCACCACCGTCGCGCCGAAGCCGCGAATCGAGCGCGCGGGTTCCTCATCGAGGCTGCCGCAGGGATTCCCGTCCGGAAACCGGGGAGCGCGGCCGATGCCCCTTTGTCGCGGCAGGTGTGCCTGCCGGACCGCCCGGCCGGTTTGCCCGGCGTTCACCGGCGGGCCTCTCCCCCGACTCTGTCCACCGGACAATTCGCTGGACAAGACCGGCAAAAGCAACCCGGGGCGGTCCCGCGACGTCACCTTTTCGGCGTAAGCTCACCAGTGGCATCCGGCGTGTGACGATCCGTCAGCGCGTGAAGGGAGACCGATGTCGGCATCCGGCGGCGTCCCGGCGCCGGAAATCCAGCTGCTCGGACCGGTGCGAGCCTGGCTCGGCGACCGGCAGCTCGACCTCGGTTCCGCTCATCGGCGCACAGTCTTCGCAGTACTGGCCTTCTCGCCGAACCGCACCGTCTCCCGCGAAGTGCTCATCGACGCGGTGTGGGGCGACGCTCCCCCGGCCAGCGCGCAGGGGAGCATCTACACCTATATCTCCGGGCTGCGCCGCGTCCTCGAACCGGGCCGCCGCAAAGGCGCCGAATCACGGCTGATCGCGTCCACCGGATCCGGCTACTCGCTCTGTGTCGAACCGGAGCAGATCGACGTCCACCGCTTCAGCGCGCTGCGCGACCTCGGCAACCGGCTGCTCGCCGAGGGACGCCGGGCCGAAGCACGGAGCGTGCTCGACGAGGCTCTCGCGGAGTGGGACGGCACGCCGCTGCAATGTCTCTCCGGGCATTACGCGACCGCGCAGCGGGTGCGGCTGGAGGAACTGCGGCTGGCGACCGTCGAACGCCGGGCCGAGCTGGCGATGGACTCGGGCGAATCCGCCGGGCTCGTCACGCAGCTCGGCGAACTCGCCGCGGAACATCCGTTCCGCGAGCCGCTGCACGGACTGCTCATGCGAGCACTCGACCAGGCCGGCCGGCATCACGAGGCGCTCACCGTCTACACCGAGCTGCGCGAGCGGCTGGTCGAAGCGTCCGGCACCGAGCCGGGTCCCGCGCTGCGGGAGCTGTACGAAAAGCTGCTGGCCGTTGATGAGGCGGTCACGCCCGCTCCGGTCACGAAGGTCCCCCGCTTCCCGTTGCCGGTGCTGCCGCCGCGTCCGGCGACGTTCGTCGGGCGGGAAGACGAACTGCAGCTGCTCAGCGAAGCCGTCGCCGGTCTCGGCGGCGGCCTCGGCCGTTCGGTGTGGGTGAAGGGCGAACCGGGAATCGGCCGGACCGCGCTGCTGGCCGAAACCGTCGCGCTGGCACACGAAACCGGTTACCCGGCGCTGTTCGCCGCCGCGGACTCGCTCGACCAGGGCTTCGCGCTGCGTCCGCTGCTGGACGCGCTCGGCGTGCACCCGCGGGCCTCGGACCTGCGCCGCGCGGAACTCGCGGTGGCGCTCGCCGAGAACCCGGACCTGGACCCGGTGCAGGGCATTCTCGGACTGGTCCGGCAGCTGTGCGCGGACGGCCCGCTCGTGCTCGTGGTCGACGATCTGCAGTGGGCCGACGAAACGACGTTGCAGGTGTGGCAGCACCTCGCTCGCGAGACCCGGCGGCTGCCGCTGCTGCTCGTCGGAGCGAGCCGTCCGCTCCCCCGCTCGGCCGCGCTCGAAGCGCTGGCCGCGGACCTGTCTTCCGGCGCGACCTCGCTGCTGCGGCTGGAACCGTTGCAGGACCACGAGATCCGGAAGATCGCCGCGGATCTCACCGGTGCGCCGCCGAACCGGATGTTCTCGGTGCTGCTCGGCCACGCCGCCGGAAACCCGCGCTACGCCACGGAAATCGTCGAAACCCTGCTCGCCAATTCAATGATCCTGCTCGACGGCGCGCACGCCATTGTGGACGGTTCCTCGTGCCGCTCGATCCCGTCGCCGCTCGGCTCGCGGGTCACGCTGTATCTGATCTTCCTCTCCAGCTCCGCGCGAGACCTGTTGCGCTGGGCCGCCTTGCTGGGCAAGGAATTCTCGCTCGCCGACATCGCGATCGCCACCGAACGCGCGCCGACCGCGCTCGTCGCCGCGGTCGAGGAGGCGCTCACTGCGGGAGTGCTGGTCGAGTCCGGCGATCTGCTCGCGTTCCGGCATCCGTTGCTGCGCCGCGTGTTGTACGAAAAGACGCCAGCCGCGATGCGCGTCGCGCTGCACCGGCAGCTGGCCGAAGCGCTCGATGGTGCGGGAGCGGGTGCGGAACGCGTCGCCGAACAACTGGCGGCGGCGCCCGCGCAGGTTGACCCGTGGATGGCGAACTGGCTGGTCGAGCACATCGGCACGGTCGCCGCGCAGTCGCCGCGGGTCGCGGTGGATCTGCTCAAACAGGTGGTCAAGCAGGCTGTGCTGCCCGCCGAGGCCCGCGAACCGCTCACCGCCACGCTCGCCCGGCTGCTGTTCTGGCTCGGCCGGGAGCCGGAGGCGGAAGCGCGTTCGGTCGTCGCGCGCACCCAGGACAGCAGGCAGGCCGCGGAAATGCGCTGGATCCTCGCCTACATCTATTACCGGCGCGGCGAATTCGCCGAAGCCTCCGCGGAAGTCCGCCGTACGCTGGCCGATCCGAAGGTGCCGGAGATGTGGCGCGGGCGGCACGAAACCCTGCGCGTGACCATCGAGCGGTTCGCCGTCGACCATCGAGCGGCCGCACCGGATCTGTCCGAACTGGGTGTGCTGGACGGGCTCGACAACGACGCGGACCTGAGCACCGCGCGCCGGCTGGCCGCGACCCGGGCGGTGCCCGGCGAGATGCACCTGGCCGGCGCGGTGCACTACTACTGGCGCGGCCGGTGGGGCGAGGCGCTCGCCGAACTCGACACGGTGATCCGGGGCGGTGCGGAAACCGCGTCGTATGTGTTGCGCAGCCCGGGATCGGCGTTGCTGGTGCACGGCGTCGGCGCGCTGATCGCGAGCCACCGGGACGAACCGGACGAGGCGCGCGCACACCTCGACGCGGCGGCCCGGCACCAGTTCCCGCACGGCCTCGAACCGAACGGCGGCGACTACCTGCTCGCCGCGCGCGCCCAGCTCGCCGAGCTGGAAGGCGATCCGGAAGCCGCGCTCGCCGCGCTTCTCCCGTTGCTGGGCCAGAACTATCCGCCCGCGGCGCGCCAGCAGTGGCTGCCCGACCTCGCCCGGCTCGCCATGCAGCTCGGCGACCAGCCGCACGCGTTCCGGGCGCTGCGGCTGATGGGCGACACCAGCGGGTACGACACTCCGCCGTCGCACACCGCGGCCACCGCGCACTGCCGGGGCCTGGTCACCGCGGATCCGGACGCGATCCTCGGCGCCGCCACGCACTACGAGGCCGCCGGACGGATGCTCAAACACGCTCGGGCCAGCGAGGACGCCGCGATCCTGCTCGCCGAGTACCGCCGTCTCGACGAGGCGCGCACGGCTTTCCTCGCGGCACTCACCAGCTACACCTCGGTCGGCGCGGCTTGGGACGTGCGGCGGGCCGAGACGCGGATGCAGCCGTACGGCATCCGGCGGGCCAGTCCGGTCCGCGCGCGTGCGGCAGGAGAGTGAACCGGGGTGGACTCGCGTCCATGATCGACCGGTAAACTCGGTCAACACGGCGAATGGAACGGCATGCCAGGGGATTTGCGGGTGACGGCGCTCGGCCCGTTGCGCGCCTGGCGCGGGACGACCGAAATCTCGCTCGGACCCGCGCGGCAGCGGGCGGTCTTCGCCATGCTGGCGGTCGCCGCCGGACGGCCGGTGCCGCGCGCGGAACTGATCGCGGGCGTGTGGGGCGAGTCGCCGCCGGCCAGTGTCGAAGGCAGCGTGCACACCTACATTTCCGGGCTGCGCCGCGCGCTGGAACCCGAACGCACCCGATGGTCCGCCTCGACGGTGCTCGGGTCCGGCCCGGCGGGGTACACGCTCGACCTCGCGCCGGAAGCGCTGGACGCGGCGAAGTTCGAGCAGCACCGGGAGAACGGCAAACGCGAGGCTGAGGCCGGGGCGCACAACCGGGCGGTGGCTGAATTCAGTGCCGCTCTCAAGCTCTGGCACGGCGAAGCGCTGTCCGGCGTGCCCGGCAATTTCGCCGAGCGGCATCGCGCGTACCTGGCCGAGCTGCGGCTGGACACCCTGGACCGAGCTGCCCGCAGCAGGCTGGAAATGGGCGGCCACCAGGAGATCATCGCCGAGCTGACCGCGCTCACCGCCGAGTATCCGCTGCGCGAATCGCTGCGGGCCTCGCTGATGCTCGCGCTCTACCGCAGCGGCCGGCATTCCGACGCGCTCGACGTCTTCCGCGACGCGCGCCGCACGATCCGCGCCGAACTGGGCGTGGAGCCCGGTCCGGGGCTGCGCGAACTGCACCAGCGCGTGCTCTCCGAGGATCCGGCGCTGGACCTGCCGCGGCCCGAGGTGCCGGAGCCGGTCGTGCGGGTGCCGCAGGACCCGTTGCTCGGCCGGGAAGCCGAGGTCGGCAAGCTGCGCAAGCTTCTCGACGGCGTCCGCGCGGGCCGCGGGCGGGCGGTGTGGATCGAGGGCGAGGCCGGGATCGGGAAGTCGGAGCTGCTGGCGCACGCGTTCGGCGACGCCGGTGGTCTGCAGGTCGCCTGGGTCGCCGCGGACGAGCTGAGCATGCGGTTCCCGTTGCAGGTCATGCATGAATGCCTGGCGATTGACGCGCATTCGCCGGATCCGCGCCGGGCGCGCGTCGCGCTGAGCAGCGAGGAACCCGTGCGGCGCGTCGGCGACCCGGTGCTGGATTCGGTGGACCGGCTGCTCGCGCTCGTCGACGAACTGTGTGCCGAATCGCCGCTGTTGCTCGTGGTCGACGATTTGCAGTGGGCGGACGAGTCGAGCGTGCTGGTGTGGCACCGGTTGTCCGCGGCTGCCCGGCAGCTGCCGTTGCTGCTGGTCGCCGCGACGCGACCGGCGCCGGAGCGGCCGGAAATGACTCAGCTGCGCCGCGGCGTCGAGACCCGGGACGGCATCGTGCTCGACCTCGGTCCGCTCGGCGAGGACGACGTTCTGTGCCTGCTGCAGCGGCAGATCGGCGCGGATCCCGGGCCGCGGCTGCGCGACCTGACCGCTCGTGCCGGCGGCAATCCGTTGTACCTCAAGGAAATGCTGGACGCGCTGGTGCACTCCGGCGCGGTCAAGCACCTTGACGGGCTCGCCGACGTCCCGGATCCGCTGCGGTTCGAGCCGCCGGAATCGATCGTCGCGGCGGTCAACCGGCGGCTGGAGCTGCTGCCCGAGCAGACCCGGCACGTGCTCGGCTGGGGCGCGATTCTCGGCATGGAGTTCGCGGTCGGCGACATCGCGGCGGTGCTCGGACAGCGTCCCTCGGATCTGCTCGGTCCGCTCGAAGCGGCGTTGGCGGACAACATCCTGCTCGACACTGGAACCCAGCTCGCGTTCCGGCTTCCGTTGCTGCGCCAGACGTTGTACCACCATCTGCCGCCGGAAACGCGGGCCGTGCAGCATCGGCAGGCGGCCGAAGCCCTGGCCAAGATCGGCGCGCCGGTGAAGCGGGTCGCCGAGCAGCTCGTGGCCGTTCCGTCCACTGTGGACCCGTGGGTGCTGGACTGGCTCGTGGAACACCAGAGCGCGGTGTCGAACCGGGCCCCGCTGATCGCGGTCGAGCTGCTGGAGCGCGCGCTCGCCGTGGTCGAGGACGACGATCCGCGCCGCGAACCGTTGCTGGTCGCGCTGGTGCGGGTGTTGTTCCGGCTCGAACGCAGCCCGGAAGACCTTGCGTTGCAAGCGCTTGCGGCGTCGCGCGATCCGGACAACGCGGCGGAGATGCGCCACGTCGTGTCCGCGATGCGGTTCCGCCGCGGCGACGTGCAGCTCGCGGTGGAGACGCTCGGGAATCCGGCGGAGGATCCGGGAGTGCCGGAGCTGTGGCGGGTCCGCGGCCGCCATTTGCTCGCGAACTTCCGGCGCGGCGGGCTCGACGACCTCGACGTCGCGGAGAAGACCGCGCATCGCGCGCGGGCCGAGGCGGACGGCGACCGCTACCTCACCGCGCACGCGCTGCAGACGTTGTGGCTGGTCGATTCCGTGCGGCGGCACCACGCCAGCGCGCTGAAGCACGTGGACGAGGCGATCGCGGCCGTCGGCGACGAGCACGAATTGGCCGACCTGCACCTGGATCTGCTGGACAACCGCGTCTTCACGCTGCAGAACCTCGACCGGCTGGACGACGCGAACCGCACGTTGCAAGAGGCCGCCGAGGTGACGCGGCGGCACAGCATGCCGAGCGGGTTGCAGGTTTCCGTTGCGGTGCACCGGTATTGGGAAGGCCGGTGGGACGAAGCGCTGGTCGAACTGGACACGGTGACCGAGGACGGTCCGGCGATCACTTTCTTCGGCCTGCGGGAACCGGGTGCGGCGGCGCTGCTGCTGCACGGGGTCGCGGCGCTCATCGCGGCGCGGCGGGGCGAGCACGCGCAGGCGGCGGCGCTGCTGGACGCGGCGGAGGAACACGCGCCCGCGACCAGTGCCGAGCGGGAGAGTTTCGACTTTCTGCTTGCCGCGCACGCGCTGGTCGCCTATCAGGAGGGTGATCTGCAGAAGGCGATCACCGTGTTCGAGCCGATTCTGAATCCGACTTACGCGCAGATGATGTTGCGGCATCAGTGGTTGCCGCAGTTCGCGCAGATCGCGCTGGCGGCGGGCGACCGAGCCGCGGCGGAGCGGGCGCTGGCGGTGTGTGTCGAAGAGGCGGAGAAGGAACTCGAACCGGCGCGGGCGTTCGCGGCCGCGGAATGGTGCCGGGGGTTGCTGGGCGAGGATCCGGAGCCGGTGCTGCGGACGGTGGAGCATTTCCGCGCGGTGGGGCGGAAACCGGAGCTGGCCAGCGCACTGGAGGACTCGGCGGTGCTGCTGGCTCGGGTGGGTCGGCTGGACGACGCGCAGGCCGCGTTCGATGAGGCGGCTTCGCTGTACACGGAGCTTTCCGCGGCGTGGAATCTGGAGCACGCGGAGACGCGGTTGCAGGCGGTCGGCGTGCAGCGTGGGACCTCGCTGGCGTCGGCGCGGCCGGAGCACGGGTGGGAGTCGCTGTCGACGCTGGAGGTCCGGATCGCCCGGCTCGTCGCGGCTGGGCGGTCGAATCCAGAGATCGCGACGGAGCTTCGACTGCCTCGGCGGACGGTGCAGGCGCATGTCGTGCGGTTGCTCGGGAAGTTGGATGCGCCGTCACGCAGTGAGCTGGCGACCGCCGTGGCGCGCCGGACGGGGTGACGAAAGTCGGGGGTCGCTGGCGACGGTCGGCGGGCGCGCGCAACCCGGCCAGGACGGCAGAGTTCCGGCATGCGCTTCCGAACAGTCCTCGCCGCTGCCCTCCTCCTCACCGCCTTAGGGGCCGCGCCCGCCGCGGCGGAGACCACTTTCGAGCTGCCTACCCCAACTGGCCCGCACGCGATTGGCGAGCGCGATGTCCACCTCGTCGATTCGGCGCGGGACCGGGAGCTGATGATCAGCGTCTGGTACCCCACTCGGCCCGGCGCTGGGCCGAAGGCGTCGTACCTGCCCGCAGCGGCCGCGTCGTACTTTGATCAGGGGGCGGCACCAGCGTTGGGGCTGCCGACCGGCAAGGTCGACTGGGCGGCCGTCCGGACGCACGCCCGGGCGAACGCGCCGGTGCAGGGGCGGTGGCCGGTGATCGTGTACTCGCCGGGCTGGGCGTCGCTGCGGGCGCTGGGCAGCGCAACCGCCGAGGATCTCGCCAGTCGTGGGTACATCGTGGTGACCATTGATCACACCGGCGAGGCGCCGTTCGTCGTGTTCCCGGACGGGCGCGTGGTGTTCTCCCAGCAGAGCAAGGACCTGGTGGCGGGGATGCGAACCCGGGTCGCGGATGTCCGGTTCACTCTTGACCAGCTGCCCGGCATTCCTGGGCTCGGCAAGGCAATGGACCTGAGCCGGGTCGGGGTGATCGGGCATTCGTTCGGCGGGGATACCGCTGCCGAAGTGTCCACAGTGGACTCCCGGGTGGACGCTGCGGCCGATCTGGACGGGTGGCTCGCTTACGACGTCGACGGCAAGCAGCTCACTCGCGCGGGCGCGGACGGGGTGACGCGGCCGGTGCTGCTGATGGGGTCGTCGGGCAGCACCAGCGACGGTCAGGCGCGCAGCCATCGGACGTCACCGGCGTGGAAGTCGTTGTGGGAGCACACTTCGGCACCCAAGCAGGACATCACGCTGGCGACCGCGATGCATTACAGCTACACCGATGTCCAGTGGTTCCTGCCGAAGCTGGCGCAGCAAGTGCCGGTCGATCCGAAGGTTCAGGAGACCCGGATCGGGACGATTGATCCTCGGGTGAGCATCACCGTGCAGCGGTCCGCGATCGCCGAGTTCTTCGGGCAGTACGTCTCACGACGTCCGTAGGCCGGTCGAGATGCTGCGCACCAGGTTTCGGCCGAGGAGCAAGAACAGGATGATCACTGGCAGGACACCCAGGGTCGCGCCGGTCAGCATTAGGGCGTAGTCAGTGAAATAGCCGCTGGCCAGCTGGGACAGGACGACCTGCACGGTCGGCGTTTGCGCCGGGTCAAGGACTACCAGCGGCCAGAAGTAGTCGTTCCACGCGCCGAGGAAGGTCACCATGGCCAGGACGGTCGCTTGTGGACGGATCGCCGGGACTGCCACGTGCCAGAACGTGCGCAGGATCGACGCTCCGTCCACAGTGGCCGCGTCTACCAGGTCCTGATCGATCGAGCCCTCGCACGCCTGGCGCATCCAGAACACGCCGAACGCACTCACCAGCGCGGGCACGATCACCGCCTCGAGCCGGCCGTACCAGCCGAAATCGCTCACCACCAGGTAAAGCGGCACGACGCCCAGCTGTGCGGGCACCATCGCCGAGCCGACCACGATGAAGAACAGCGTGTTGCGGCCGCGGAACCGGAGCCGGGCGAAGGAAAAGCCCGCGAAGCTGGACAGGACCACATTGGACACCATCACTGTCGTCGCGACGATCAGCGAATTGCCGATCGCGAGCCAGAAGTCCACGGTAGTGAAGACACGCTGGACGTTGTCGAAGAGATGGCCGCCGGGCAGCAGCAGCGGAGAGGTCTCGCCGATCGCCGCGTTGTCCCGAGTGGACACCACGAACGACCAGTACAGCGGGAACAGCGACGAGGCGACCAGCCCCACCAGCACCGCGTACACCCAGCCCCCGGCCCGGCCCCGGCGGATCACGGCGCACCCACGAACCGGCGCACCAGCCGGTAGTTGAAGATCGCGAACACCAGGCAGATCACGAACATCACCCAGGACAGCGCCGCCGCGTATCCGGCGTCGAATTTGCCGAAGCCCTTTTCGTACAGATACATCGTGAGGGTCTGGAACTGCCGGTCGTTGCCGCCCGCACCGCCGTTGCCGGTCGCGTCGAACAGCTGCGGCTCGGCGAACAACTGGAGCCCGTTGACCGTCCCGGCGACCGCGGTGAACGCGATCGTCGGGCGGATGCCGGGCACCGTGATCGACCAGAACGACCGCCAGCGCGAGGCACCGTCGAGCGCGGCGGCCTCGTACAGATCCTGTGGTACCGCTTGCATCGCGGCCAGGTAGATGAGCGCGTTGTAGCCGGTCCAGCGCCACATCACCATGCTCGCGACCGCGAGATGCGACGACCATTGATGCGACTGCCACGACACCGGCGGCACCCCGAACCAGCCGAGCACCTCGTTGACCACGCCGTAACCCGAGCTGTACAGCTGCGCGAACACCAGCCCGACTGCGACCACGGACACCAGGTTCGGCAGCAAAAGCCCGGCCCGCCACCAGGTCGCCGCGCGCAGCGGCCGGTTCAGCAGCGCGGCGATGCCGAGTGCGAGGAAGAACTGCGGAATCGCGGCGAGCAGGAAGATGCTGACGGTGTTGAGAAACGCGTTGTAGAACCGTGGATCGCTGAACAGCTCCGCGTAGTTCGCGAGGCCGAGGCCGCCTTCCGGACCGGACAGCAAATCCCAGCGATGCAGCGAAACCCATGACGTGTACAGCAGCGGGAACGCGCCGAACAGTCCGAAAAGGACGAAGAACGGCAGGATGAAGACGTAGGGGGTGAGCTTCCGGTCCACGACAGCTACTTGATCGCGTCGCGGCCCATCCGGACCGCGTCGGCCCACGCCTGCTCGACGTTCTCCGTCCCGTCCTCGATCCGGCCGAGCGCGCGGCCGAATTCGGGACGTACGTCCGCGTCGTGCAGGCCGCGGTAGTTCGGCCGCAGCCGGTCCGCCGACGCCGCGTAGATCTGGCCGACCGGCGCGTTGGAGAAATAGGGGTCGGTGTGCGCGACGACCTGCGGATCCTGGTACACGCTCGGTTCGCTCGGCAGGATTCCGTCGGAAAGGAAAAGTCGTTTCTGCTGCGCGGGCGCGGTCAGCCACTGCGCGAGATCGTAGGCTTCCTTCGGGTGTGCGCTTTGCTTCGGCACGGCGAGGAAGGAACCGCCCTGGTTGCCGCTGTTGCCCGGCACCGTGGTGACGTCCCATTTGCCGCTGCCCGCGTCGCCGCCGGCTTCCTTGATCTGCGCGAGCATCCACGCCGGGCACGCGATGGTGGCGAAGGTGCCCTGTTTGATCGCGACGTTCCAGGCCTGGGTATAGGTGGTCGCACCGGCCGTTTCGTGGGCTTGCGCGAGACCGCCGGACAGCTGGAAGGCATTGCGGACGCTGGGATTGCGGTCGGCGATGTAGGAATCGTCCTTGGCGGAGAAGTAGTTCTCCGGCGACTGGTTGAGCATCGCGGTGTAAACGGTGCCCGCCGAATCGGCGAACTTCACCTTCGGCAGCTTTTCGGTGAACCGGGCGGCGGCGTTCGCGTACCCCTGCCAGTCCGGCATCAGCTCGGCGACGGCCTTGCGGTCGGTGGGCAATCCGGCCTGCTGGAACAGATCCCGGCGGTAGCACATCGCGAGGCTGCCCATGTCGGTGCCGAGTCCGAAGACGTAATCGCCCGCGGTGCCCTGCGCCCACTTCCACGGCGCCCATTGCTGTTTGAGCTTGTCCGCGCCGTAATCGGCCAGGTTGACGAATTTGTCCTTGGCCCGGATGTACTTCGGGATGTACTGCTCCTCGACCGCGACGACGTCGGCCGCGCCGCGACCGGCCGCCAGCTGCGTGGCGAGGCTCTTGAAATGCGTGTCGAAATCGGTGACCCGGCTGCGGATCTCGATGTTCGGATGGTCCTTCTGATACTGCTCGAACAACGGCGCGTAGCCGAACTCGCCGAACGTGGCCACGCTCAGCGTGATCTTCCCCGAGGACGCGGCGGAACCGCACGCGGCCGCCAGTAACAGGAATGCGGCGGCGAGCGCGGCAACGGCCGGGCGCCGGGTCAGCTTTCGCACGTGGTGAGCATCCTTCAAATCACTCCGGCGCGCAGCGCGTAGGCGACGGCGTGCGGACGGTTCCGCAGCTTGAGCCGGTTCGTCATTCCGTAGATCACATTCTTCACGGTCCGCTCCGAGTAGCAGAGCTTGTTCGCGATTTCCGCGGTGTCCCAGCCCTCGGCCATCAGCCGCAGCACGTCGACCTCTCGCGGCGACAGGTTGGTGCGGTCGCCGCCCCGGCGCAGGGTCTCCGCCTGCTGCAGCAGGTCCCGCATCGAGGTCTCGCGCCCGGAGGCGGCGGCCACGATGCTTCGCACCAGCTGGTCGCCGCCGATCGCGTCGCGCGGCAGCACCGCGGCGACGTGCCAGGCGGCCAGCTCGGCGAGATCGTCGGCGTCCACGTATCCGGCGACGAACACGATGGCCGCGGGGGTCTCCGAGGCCGCGGCCCGCAGCGCCGCCTTCACCTCGCGGGTGACGCGGTTCGCGGCGAACACGAGCACCGCGGCTTCACCGCGCTGCTGGCCCGGCATCACCCGCACCTCGCGACGCGTGCGCAGATGGTCGATGAGGCCCGCGAGGGTGATCGGGTCCGAAGCCCATGCCGCAACCTTGACCTGATTCATCGCTGCCTCCCCGGTGCAGAGCCTGTGCTTGTCGTGTGCCGGTCAGTGTGCCCACCGCGGCTTCACGAAATCTCTAGTCGGGACGCGCTCATTCTTCACAGCGTGAAGTTGGGCCCGCCGGTGGGGTTCCGTTACCGTCACGGAGACCTGTCCAGACCAGCAGAGGAAATGATGAAGGCGCACGCACGACCCCGCTGGAGCACCGCTGGAGCCGTCAGCGCGTTGACGCTCATATGTGCGCTTTCCGCGTGCTCCGGGGATCGTTCCGCTTCCGGAACAGCAACGCCCACCGCGCTCACCCCGCCGAGTGCGGGGAGCTCGCCGCAAGCCGCTCCACCTGCGTCAACCTCGCCGGCGCAGACTGTGCCGGGACGGGGGTCGTGTGCGTCGGCGGTGTCGGCGATGGATCCGCGGGCACGCGTGGCGCAACTGGTGGTGCCGGGCGTCAACGCGGGCGATCCGGCGGGCGTCGCGAACCTCGTGCGGACGCAGCAGGTCGGCGGGATCTTCGCGGGAGACAAAAAGACCACGCTGTTGCAAAATGGCGCGCTCGACGGGGTCCAGCGGGCGGCGAAGATCCCGGTTTCGGTCGCCGTCGACGAGGAGGGCGGCCGCGTGCAGCGCATCGACGACCTCGACGGCTCGCTCCCGAGCGCCCGGCAGCTGGCGGCCTCGAAGACGCCGGACGAGGTGCGCGCGATCGGCGAGCAGCGGGGCAAGCAACTGCGGGCACGCGGGGTGACCGTCGACTACGCACCGGACGCGGACGTGAGCGACGAACCCGACGACGCGGTGATCGGCGACCGTTCCTACAGCCCGGACCCGGAAAAGGTGCGGCAGTACGCACTGGCGTTCGCTGAGGGCCTGCGCGCGGCCGGAGTGCAGCCGGTGCTGAAGCATTTCCCCGGCCACGGCCACGGCTCGGGCGACTCGCACCGGGGCACCGTCGTCACGCCGCCGCTGGATCAGCTGCGCCGGGTCGATCTGGTGCCTTATCGCGACATCTCGGAATACGGACAGGTCGCGGTGATGGTCGGGCATCTCGAGGTGCCTGGGCTGACCGGGGACGAGCCCGCCTCGCTGGCTCCTGAGGCGTATCGGTTGCTGCGCAACGAGTTCCACTTCACCGGTCCGGTGATCACCGACGATCTCGGCGGGATGAAGGCGATCACGGACCGGTTCGCGCTGCCGGACGCGGTGCTGAAGGCGTTGCAGGCGGGGGCGGATCAGGCGTTGTTCTCCTCCGGGCACAACGACGTGGGGGCGGTCGTGGACCGGCTCCAGCGGGCGGTGGAGAGCGGGGAACTGTCCGGGGCGCAGGTGCAGGCTTCGGTGGAGCGGGTGTTGGCGGCGAAGGGGTTTTGCCGTCCTTGACCTGGCGAGGGGGCTGGGTAGCGTCTCGCGCTGGCGTCGGAAGACTGGGGCGGCGAGCGTGGCTCAATCCGGCGTTGCTCGCTCTCGCCGAGCGGAATTGCGCTCGGCGACCCCGCACTTTCCGCGATCCCGGTCCATCCAGCCAAGGGCATAGGCCCGGACCACCTCACCTCGGCGGAAACCGCCCTGCTGCAAGGCAAACCCGGACTCACTCCTGGATCTGAGCCAGCTCCGCAGCAGCACTCACCGTCAGGGGATGGTCCTCCCCCAGCACCCTTCGGCACCTCGGCAGCAGGTCGTCCAGCACCTCAAGCGCCGCGGCCCGGTCGTCGAGGCGGAGGTGGATCCGCACCAGGTTCCCGGTAGTCCGCAGGGTGCCCAGTGCGTCCGGGCCCAGGGCGCGGCGGGTTCGGGCCAGGACGTCCTCCGTCTGGTCGCGGGCGCGTTCGTATTCGTTCAGCCCCATGTACGCGACGCAGAGGTTGCTCGCGACGATCAGCGTCAGCGGATCCTCCTCACCCAGGACGCGGCTCGCTCGGGGCAGCAGGTCGGCCAGCAGGTCGCGTGCCTCCGCGTGTTCGGTGGTGCCGATCAGGCAACCGGCCAGGCGGTTGGCGGCGGCGAGGGTGTCCGGGTGGTCCTCGCCCAGCGCCGTGGTCCATTCGGCGTGGATGAGCCGGCCCAGGGCGGCGCCGGGATGAGCTTGTCCGGAGACGAAGAGGTAGCGCAGCACTCGGATGAGCAGCGCGCGGCGCTCCGGCGGCTCGTGGCTTCGGAAGTCGCCCGAGGCGGCCGCCATTCGGATGGCGTTGGCGACGCGGCGGTATTCGGGCCACGATTCCTTCAGGTCGGGATCCAGGTCCACGGCGGCCGGGGCGTCCGCGAGCGGAGCCAGCACGGGGTAGGACGAAGGCTGGTCCCAAAGCGAAACGGGCGCACCCGACGCGGCGAGCAGGTTCGACGGGCAGCCGCGTTCGTGGAAGAGATCGCAGCCGGAACTGAGCACCGTATGCGAGCGGCCGGAGTAGAGCGCCGGCACCGGGTACGCGTGGAACGGCTCGCCGTGGTTGTCGATGACCGTGGTGCCATGGCGGCCCGCGCAGGTCCAGTCCACTTCCAGCCGCCAGGCGACCTCGTGGGTGGTGGTGATCGGTTCGATTTCGAACTGCTCGACATCGGTGGCGCTGACGGTGAAGGGGAAGTCCGGGCCCTCCGCGACCAGCCGCGGCGACGGGGCGTCGAAGTCGGTCGTGAAGGGACGCGGTTTCAGGTGCCCGCCGACCCGGACCACCAGGCAGGCCGGGCGCGGCGGGGTTCGCGAGACGACCGCGATCCGCGCGGATTGCAGGACGACTGCTCGGTTCGTTCTGGCTTCCACCGTGATGACGTGGACCGTCCCGCCGGGCACGGCGACCTGCGGCGGATCGGTGTCGAGCACCAGGTCGGCCAGGGTTCCGCCGGGTTTCAGGCGGACCGAGGCGATGAGCGGGTCGGCCAGGTCCGCCGGACTGTCGCCCGACCGGCCGACGTTGATGTCGCCGTGCACCGCCCCGGCCATCACGACCTTGTCGAACTGGCCGCCGGCGATGCGGTTGACAGAGGACTCTTCCGCGTCCGTCACGGGAACGAGCCTAGCCGTTAACTCAATGAACGAAAGGTTCGTCCGGGGCCGATGCGGGGTGACTATTGTCGCGCTCGCCCGTCGATCGAGGAGGATCGGATGTCCGGACGTTTCCGTGCAGGCGTTGCCGTACTAGCGGCGGCGATCGGACTCGGGGTGCTCGCCGCGCCCGCATCGGCCGAAGCGGTATCGCCGACGACCGGGTGCGGGCAGGCGGTCGCCCATCCCGGCGCCACGACCGTCGAGCATCTGACCTCCGGCGGGATCGATCGCGAGTACCGGATCTACGTGCCCGCGCGGTACGACTCGCACCGGCGGTACCCGGTCGTCCTCTCCTATCACGGGCACGGCCGCACGGCGGAGTACCAGGAACAGCTGTCCGGCTTCTCCGGCTCGGACGTGATCGCGGTGTACCCGCAGGGCGTCACCGGCACCGACGGCAAATCCGCCTGGACCGGCGCACCCTACTCGGCCCCGGTCGACGACGTCCGCTTCACCGGCGACCTGCTCACCTCGCTGCAGCACCGGATGTGCGTGGACCCGGCCCGGATCTACGCGGCGGGCAAATCGAACGGCGGCGGGTTCGTCGGCGTGCTTGCGTGCCGGATGGCCGACCGGATCGCCGCGTTCGCCCCCGTTTCCGGCGCGTTCTACCCCCAGGGCGGCGCCTGCCAGCCGAGCCGGAAGATCGCGCTGCTCGACTTCCACGGCACCGCCGACACCACCATTCCCTATACCGGCAATCCGGCCAAGGGACTGCCGTCCATTCCGGACTGGTTGAACGGCTGGGCCGCCCGCGACCAGTGTTTCCCTTACCCCGTCTCGGTTTCTCCGGTGCGGAACGTGGTGAAGCAGTGGTGGCCCGGATGCTCGCTGGTGCATTACCGGATGGAAGGGGCCGGGCACGTCTGGCCGAGCACTCGCCCGAACAACGACTCCGACACTCCTTCCGCGCTCGACGCCACTCCGGTCATCCTTCAGTTCTTCAAAGCGCACCGCCTCGCCGGAGCCTGAATTCCCGCGCCGCGCGATCCCCCGGTATGGCATGGTGACCCGGTGCACCTGCCATCCTCAGCTGACCAGATCCGGCGCTTCGAATGCCTCCGGATCACCGACATCGAGACCCGGGACTGGGTCAGCATCCCCGGGAAAGTGCTCGGCGTTTGGGACGGCGAGGACGCCGCCGCGACCGCCGAGCTCATCTCCGACCTGCCCGACGGGGAGTTGATGCGCTGCTTCCTGCCCCGCTACGGCGTTCGCGCGCACGGTGCCGAAGGGGTCTTGTTCGAGCTCGCCTTCTGCTTCCGCTGCAACGGCGTGCTGACCCTGCTGCCCGGCAGGGCAGAGCACGAGCTTGACCCGTTCGACGCGGAGTCCGCGCCCGCCCGCCGCCTTCTCGAGAAGTTCAAGGCTATAGACCCGAACCCCGCCGTACCTCGCGGCAGCCAGGCACCCCTCAGCTGACCCGTTCCGCCGGTTCCCGCTTCTTGGCGAGCATCCGGCGGAACCCTTCGGCGACCACCTTCGCGGTGTCCTTGCCGTTGTTGGCGGTGATCCGCTTGACCATCTCCGCGGACTCCGCGGCGATCGCCTCGCTGCGGGCGAACATCCGTTCCTCGTGCAGAGCCAGCGCGGTCTCGACGTCGTCGGGATGCGCGGCCAGCAACTGGGCGAGGCCGGAACCGTCGAGCATGGCCAGGTTCGCGCCTTCGCCGTTCGGGCCGCGCAGGTGTGCGGCGTCGCCGATCAGCGTCACGCCCGGGGTCCGCTCCCAGCGGTGCACGCCCGGCAGCGTGTAGTGCCTGCGCAGGATCGGCGGGGTGTCGCCGCCGGAGATCAGCTCGCGGATTTCCGGGGCCCAGTCGGCGAACTCGGCCGCGATCCGGGCGAGCGCGTCCTGGCGCTCGAGGCCGTCGAGTGCGTCGAACCACTCCGCGGGCTTGTTGAGCATCGCGTAGGTGTGCAGGGCGTCGCGTTCGCGGTGCACCATGATGCGCCGGTCCGGTCCGGGTGAGCCCATCCCGCCGCCGCCCACGACTTCCGCGGCCGCCGGATGGCGGGTCTCAGCGTCGTAGAGGTAGGTCTCGACGAAGGCGAGGCCCATGTACTCCGGCGTCGCGTCGGACAGCAGCGGCCGTACTCGTGACCACGCGCCGTCCGCTCCGACCAGCAGCTTCGCGACGACCGAACTCCCGTCGGCGAAGGAAACCTCGTGGCCGTCGGCGACCGTGCGGACGCCGCTGATCTTCCGGCCCCAGCGGACGGTGCCGTCGGGGAGCGAGTCGAGCAGCATCTGCCGCAATTCGCCGCGCAGGAGTTCGGGACGGCCGCCGGTGCCGTCGTCGGGGTGGTCCAGCAGGACGGTGCCGTCGGGATCGAGGATCCGCATCTGCTGGCGGCCCTCGAGGATCAGGCCGCGGAACTCGTCCATCAGGCCGGCCGCCTCGACGGCGAGCTGGCCGTTGTAGTCGTGAATGTCGAGCAGTCCGCCCTGGGACCGCGACATCGGCGACGGTTCGGCCTCGTAGACCTCGGCCGGGATCCCGTGCAGGTACAGGACCCGGGCCAGGGTCAGTCCGCCGAGGCCGGCGCCGACGATGGTGACTGGAGTCTGCATTGTTCTCCCCTGTGTGCTGGTGACCTCCGAAGAGTGGCGGCCGTCGCTGGCACCGGCCGCACACTTCGCTGGCAGTCCGCTGCCAGGCGCTGACAGCTGGTCAGGGTCTGGGATCCGAGACAGAATCGTCCGGCGGCTACTTGGCCGCAACGGCGCGCTGACGTTGAGTTCGTCCAGCGCATTCACCGAAGAACCGCAGGAGGGGCACGTGGCGGCCACACTGGAGCGACGCTCGATCGACCCGGTCCCGGAGTCCGAGCGGCACGGGCACCCGCGCAGCCTCTTCACCCTGTGGTTCGCCGCGAACACCCAGATCACGTCGGCGGTCACCGGCGCGCTGACCGTGCTGGTCGGCGTGCATCCGCTGTGGGCGATCGTCGCGGTCGTGGCGGGCAACGCGCTCGGCGGCATTCCGATGGCGCTGCACGCCGCGCAGGGGCCGAAGCTCGGCATTCCGCAGATGATCCAGTCGCGGGCACAGTTCGGGGTATACGGTGCGGCGCTCCCGCTGGTGCTGGTCGTGGTGATGTACCTGGGCTACTTCGCGAGCGGTTCGCTGCTCGGCGGCCAGGCCGTCGCCCAGATCACGCACCTGCCGACGGACGCCGCCATCGCGGTCTACGCACTCGCCTCGGCGCTGATCGCGATCGTCGGATACCGGCTGATCCACCGGTTCGGCTGGCTCGCGTCCGCGCTGTCCGTGATCGTCTTCCTCTACCTGACGATCCGGCTGATCAGCGGGCACGACCTCGGCACCGTGCTCGCCGCGCCGCACCTGGACTTCCCGAAATTCCTCCTCGCGGTCTCCCTGACCGCGTCGTGGCAGCTCACCTTCGGCCCGTACGTCGCCGACACCTCGCGCTACCTGCCGGCGGCGACGTCGGTGCGCGCGACGTTCTGGTGGACCTACGGCGGCACGGTGCTCGGCGCAGTCTGGGCGATGTCGTTCGGTGCGCTGGCCTACGCAATTGCCGGGAAGGCGTTCAAGGGCCACGAAGTCGCGTACGTCGTCGGCCTCGGCGGCGAGGCGCTGCTCATCCCCTTGCTGCTGGCCATCGCGCTCGGCAAGTTCACGGTGAACGTGCTGAACATCTACGGCGGCTACATGACCGTCGCGACCGCACTGACCGGTTTCGGCCGCCGCGCCGCGCTCTCCCAGGCGACGCGGATCGGCTACATCGCAGGCGTCGGCGTGGTCGGCGCGGTGATCGCCATCCTCGGCCGCGGGCAGTTCCTGTCGAACTTCGTGCTGTTCCTGGACTTTCTGCTGTACTTCCTGACGCCGTGGAGCTCGATCAACCTGGTCGACTTCTATCTGCTGCGCAAGGAAAAGTACGACCTCGACGCGCTCTACGACCCGAACGGCCGCTACGGTCGCTGGGCCTGGCCCGCGCTGGCCGCGTACGTGCTCGGTATCGCGGTGCAGATCCCGTTCGCCAACGTCGAAGGCATTTTCGTCGGGCCGATCGCTCCGCTGCTTGGCGGCGCGGACATCTCGTGGTTGCTCGGTCTCATCGTGCCCGGCGCGTTGTACGTGGCGTTCATGCGCCGGTCGGTCGCACTTCGAGTGTGACTGTCCGGGCTGAATCCGCGCCTTGATCCGCGCTGGAGACGGCGAACGCGGTCAACGGCAGCCCGCTCTCCGCGGCCAGCACTCGGGCCGCGGAGGACGCGCGCGCCAAGGAGACCGTCGAACCGCCGCTTGCTGGGCCGCCGGGGACTGCGACGCCGTGGCCGATCACGGTGACGCGAAGTGGCTGTCCTTTGAGGACAGGAGCCCAATCGGTCAACGCCGTTCGCCCGGCTGCGTTCGGAGTTGTCGCGTTAGGACTGAACAGGCTGCGGTCGAAGCTGACGGTGACCGCGTCGGAACCGGCCTTTGTGGACACACCTGGTGCGGCCAGCGTTTGCGCTAGCTGCTTCAACCTCTCCTGCCGTTCCTTCGCGGCGGTGGCATCGCGGGATTCCTGGCCGTGGAGACGATCCAGCTCTGCGCGGAGGCTGTCGTCCGGCTTGACCGCGGTGACGACTGGAGGAGGCAGCTGTCGCGTAGTGAAGACCACCCCACCCGCGATCGCGCCGCCGACCAGCACCACCGCACCGGCGGTGAGCAGATATCGCCGAACCGGCCGCCGTCGCAAGCGTCCAGAGTGGACTTTCGCGATCACCCGACGTCCCGCCTCCGCAGCGGAATTGTCCGGTTGCAACGCCAGGACGGCCGCCCACGCCGCGTCCGCCGCCGCTAGATCGCCGGACTGTGCGTGCACGCGAGCCAGCAGGTCGAGCCGCGCGGGATCGCCCGCCGAATCCGGTTCCAGGAGTGCGACGGCGGCCTCGTAATCGCCGCGTCGGGCTAGGTCGGCGCCTTCGGCGAGGACGAGTTCCCGTTCCAGTGCCTGCGAAAGCCCGCTCATCACCGCTCCCCGCGCAGAATGCCGCCGCCTGGCTGACCTGGCCGGTCGTCCGGGAGCAAACGGCGCAACCGGCGGTTGACGTCCGGCAGCGCGGCCCAGTTCGACGTCGCGACCACGTGCTCGCCCTCCCGGATCAGCTCCCGCGCGCGGGCCGGGTCGGACATCGTGTCCCGCGCGGCCCGCAGCGCATTGAACACCTCCAGGTCCAGCGAACCGTCCCGGCGCAGCAACAGCACTTGCAGGTCCAGCGCCCGCTCGGACAGCCGCTCGCCCGCTTCGGCGTCGTGCGAGTCGGCGATGGTCGCGTACCGGCGCTCGATCTCGGCCAGCTCGGTCCGGTCCTCGTCCGCGCCGACCCGGTCGACCAGCTCGCGGCAGTGGTCGATCTGGTCCCGCAGCCGTTCCAGCACCTCGGGTACGCGCAACTCCGCCTCGATGTCGTCGAGATCCGCCTGCACGTCGCGCATCCGCCGTTCCGCGGCGACCGCGGCCCCCTCGTCGGTGCCGCCGGAGCGCACCTCGTCCCGGACCGCCGCGACGCTGCCTTGTTCGTCCAGCCGGTTCAGCAGTCCGCGCGCCCGGTCCGAACGCGTCCCCTCGACCTGCGTCCGCACCTGCTCGTGCCGCGCTTCCAGCTCGTTCAGCAGCCGCCGCAGCGTCTGCGGATCCGGCACGTGCTGCTGTTTGAGGTCGATGACCGCCTCGAACTCGTTGTCCAGCAACGGAACCTCGGCCACCACGGATACCTGGCGCGAATCGTCCATCTCGAAGGTCATCACAACCTCGCTGCCGCGCGGCAGGTCGAACCGCACGTCCTTGGCGCGGATTTCGATGACGCCCACCTGCTGGTTCCGCTCGCCGCGACGACGTTCGCCCTCCGCGACCGGAATCCGGATCACCGAGGAAGTATTGCCGCGCAACAGCGTCGCCGTGGTGAAGAACGTCTGCCGTTTCGCGGCCGGCAGCGGTGCGTTCTTCATCAGCATTGGGGTGAAGGAACCATCAGCCTCGGTCAGGCCGACCGTGTTGACCACGGTCTGGCCCATCATTTCGTTGAGCTGGTGGGTGATTGTGAGCGAGTCCGGCTGCACTGGAACGCGCGCGCCGGTCGGGTCGAGCAGCTCGATCTCGAACCGGTTCGTGCTCAGCTCGTCGAGCACCGCGTCGACGGTGAACGTGCCGTCGGCGGAAAGCGAAACCTCGGACGTCCGGTAGACCGGCCTGCGCTGCGGTGCGCTCAGCGCAATCCGGAACCGCGACCAGTCCGCCGAACCGTCCGTCGAGCAGCGACCGGACACCGGCACGCTCGGCAGGCTGGTGGTGGCCGGATAGGACAGTTCCAGCGAGTACTCGCCGCGTTTCGCCGGGCGCACCGGCCTCGGGCGCGCCACAGTTCCGGCGTATGCGGCGGCACCACGCGCCACCACCGTGCTCGGATCCTGACTGTGGTCGAGCGGAATACCAAGCCCGACTGACGGATCAGCCAGCAGCTCGCGCAACCCGGGCGCGAGCGTCGGTCCGCCGACAAGCAGCAACCGGTCGATATCCGCCGGGCGCAGATTCGCCGATTCCAACGCGGTCCGGCACAACTGCACGGCACGGAGATAAAACGGCCGCGCAACCTGATCGACTTCCTCGCGGCGCAGGGTGTACTCGAACATCTCCTCCTGCCCGTCGCCCCGGTCGAGGTCGAGCAGCACCTGAGTCTGTTCCGCTTGGGAGAGCTGGATTTTCGCGGTCTCGGCGGTACTGCGCAGCCGGGCGAAGTTCCGCCGCCAGCGCGGGTTGTCCCGGCGGAAATCGGTGAGCCCGAGTTGTCGCACCACCTCCGGAGCCAGCACGTGGTCCAGCACCGCTTGGTCGATGTTGCGTCCGCCGAGGTGCGTGTCGCCCGCGTGGTGCAGCACGCTCAATTCTCCCTCGGCAGTGCTGACCACCGCGGAGTCGAACGTGCCGCCGCCGAAGTCGAACACCATCCAGTGCGCGCCTTTGCTTTCGTTCTGGAACCCGAACGCGAACGCCGCCGCGGTCGGTTCCTGCAGCAGCGGGCAATTCCCGGTGAACCCGGCCAGTTTCGCCGCTTCCTGCGTCGCCTCGGTCTGGTTCAGCAGGAACGCGGCGGGCACGGTGATCACCGCCGCGTCCGGCATTTCCCGCGGAGCAACGGAACTGCGCAGCGACCGCAGCACTTCCGCGGACAGTTCCACCGGCGTCATGCTGACCCCGGCCTTCGGGAATTCCCGCCGCGCGTCCGGCAATCCCATCGACTGCTTGAATTCGACCTGCACACTGTCCGGGTCGTCCTCGAGCCTGCGCCGCGCCCCCGCCCCGATCTCGATCACGCCGCGCCGGCGGCACCAGACCGCGGAGGGCGTGTAATCCATCTGCATGTTGTTCTTGATCACCGACACCGCACCGTCGTCGAGCACCGCGATCGCGCTGTTCGTGGTGCCGAGGTCGATCCCGAAATCGATCGTGTCACGCATCCGCTTCCCCGTTCCCCCGGGCGGCCGGGCGCCCGACGATGACCTGTCCCATTTGGATCCGGCGGCCGGTCAGGTAAATCGACGGCCGCACGGTCTCCACCACCCGCTCGACGTCCAGATCCGGTTCGTCCTGGAACAACAGCACCTCGAGCGCCATCCCGGAGCCGAACGGGATCCGGTCGTGGTCCTGCACCAGCACGCCCGCCGCATCGAGCGCGTCCTGGCTCGCGCTGAGGAACCGGCCCGCCTGCCGCGCCACCCGGTCCTCGGCACCGGCGAGCTTCCGCCGCGCCCGCCACAACGCCGTCGCCGCCTCGGCCAGGTCCGATTCGGACAGTGGCAGCGCGTCGTCCTTAGTGGTCAATACCGCGGCGAGCTGTTCGAGTAATTCCCGCAGCCGAGCGCGTTCTTCTGACTGGAGGCCAGGTTCGGCGATCCGGAATTCCTTGTGCTGCTTGCGTTGCCGCGCTTCTTCGCCCCGCCGGTCTCGCATCACAATCTCCTCCGCAGCCGAACGAATGGGGCGACATACAACAGCGCCGCCGCCACGGCGACAGCCAGCCAATACGGCAGCTCAACCGGACTGAGCGCCAGGTAAACCACGAAGTCCAGCCCCAGCAGAACCGGGTACCGGCCCGGCTCGATCCACGGCCGGGCCGCGAGGAGGCAATTCGTCAACGCCCCGGCAACCGCGCCGAGAAAGATGACCGCAAGCAGCGCGCCTTCCGGAAGCTTCAAAGCCAGGAACACTGAAGCTGCCAACGCGTGTAGCAAGGCCCCGAAAATCCGCGCCGCCGACGGTTCCCGCTCCGGCGGCGGAGTCGGCGCGTAGACCGTGGCAGCGAACTCGTTGCGCGCCACGGCTTCCAGCGTCTCCGGATCGAGGCTGTGTCGCCGGGCGACCGCGAACACGTCCCGGATCAGGCTCGCGGACGCGCCGCGCACCTCCGCGAGGGCGACCCCGATGTTGTTCGCCACCACCGCGATCGACTCCGAAAGCGCGGCTGTGCGCCGGAATTCCGCTCGCGGGACCACCTCTTCGAGCCGGTCGAACAGCGGCTCGACCTCTTTGACGGCCCGCTCCGCGGCGGCCTGCACCCGATTGCCGTCCAGGTCGCCCCGAAGGTCTCTGAGCAATGCCTCGACCCGCCGGTACGTCCCGTCGGCGATAGCCGCCCGCGCGTCCTCGACCGCGTGCCGATCAGCCTCAAACAACGCGAGATACCCGGTGAACCGCTGCGGCTCAGCCGACCTCGTGGCTACTTCGATCAACGGTGCGAGCAACGCGTCTGGCAACGCCGTCCGTAATCCGTCCACAGTGGATTCGTCAAGCCGCCGGTCGCCCAGTTTCTCGACGCGGTGGTTCAGGTGCCGCCAGAAGGATTCGCTCCGCAGCACCACCGTCCAGCAACGGGCTGCTTCAGTCCACAAGGGAGCCGGGTGGTCGTCGGTGCGGTCGGCTTCCGCGTCGAGGGCTGCCGCGTACGCAGCGACCGCGTTGTCGTGCGCGCGGTGGAGCTGGAGCGGGCATTCGCAGTCGACCGGCATGCCCCAGATCCAGAAGACCTCGTCGACGAACCGGTGTTCGGTGTTGCCGAGCGCGTCGAAGGCTGCCCGCACCTCGTCGACGGTCGCGTCCGCGGGCACCCCGTCCGGCACCGCGCCGCCGACTTCGAGCACCCCTAGAACTCGAAGTCGCCGCTCCCGCACCTCGCGCCGGGTCGCGACCGCGGTGAGGCCGACGAGCCGGAACGGGTTGCGCCGGTACAGCTCGGGGGTCGACACCTCCCGCACCCGCGCCGCGGCGGTCCGGCCGCGCCCCTCGTTCGCTCCCATGCCCGGGAAGGTAAAACGACCCGGCTGGGAGGGGTCCCGGAAGAACCGGGCTAGCTGGACCCGCTCGACTCCCGGACGACCAGCGACACCGGCAGGATCTGCGCACCCGGCGCGACGTCCTCGCCGTCCAGCAGCCGCATCAGCGTCGAGACCATCGCGTGGACCTGCTCGCGCGGATCCTGATGCACCGAGGTCAACGGCGGGGTCATGGCCGGAGCCAGCGCGGCGTTGTCGTCGAAGCTGACCACCGCGACATCACCGGGCACGTCGCGTCCGGCATCCGACAGCGTGCGCAACGCGCCCACCGCCATCATGTCGCTGCCGACGAACACCGCGTCGAGATCGGGCACCCGTTCCAACAGCGCGGCCATCGCTTTCGCGCCGCCAGCCAGGGTGAAGTCAGCTTCTTCGGCCAGCCCGGACGGATCGATCCCGGCGTCCACGAGCGTCTTGCGCCAGCCGGCAAGCCGGTCGATCGGCGCGCCTTGATCCTGCGGACCCGCGATTGTCGCGATCCGGCGACGGCCGGACTCCACCAGGTGCGTCACCGCCTGCCGAGCGCCGCCCTCGTTGTCGAAATCCACCAGGTGCACGCCCCGGCGCAGATCGGCGGCCGGTCCGCCGAACACCGTAGGCAGCTTCAGCAACCGCAACGCCCGGGGCAGCGGATCGGCGCGGTGCGGGGCGAACACGAGGACGCCGTCGACGTGGCCGCCCTCGAGAAACCGCACGGTCCGCCCGAGATCCTCCCGGGTGTCGCTGAAGAGCAGCACCATCTGACAGCCGACGTCGGCCAGTTCCCGGTAGCCCGCGCGCATCACCGCAGTCCGGTACGGGTCGTCGAGCAGTCGTGCTTCCGGCTCCGAGAGCACCACCGCGATGGCACCGGTCCGCCGGGTGACGAGCGAGCGAGCCGCCTGGTTCGGCGAATACCCGAGGTCACGCGCCGCGGCCAGCACCTTTTCGCGCGAGCGCGCGCTGACGTACGCGTCGTCGTTCAGCGCCCGCGACGCGGTGGACCGCGAGACCCCGGCGAACGCCGCGACGTCCTCCAGCGTCGGCCGCTCGTCCTCGGACCGAGGCGCCACTCCGCCCACCCCCTGACTGTCGATCGGGTCAGCTTAACGGGGTCTGCCCGGGAGCGCTCCCGGAGACTCTGGCCTTGACATCCCCCGTTACCTGCAACACACTCGTTCGGCATCTGGGAGCGCTCCCAGAACGACTTCCAAGGGGTTGACGACGGTGACAACGTTCCGGAAGGGCCTGGTGCTGGCACTGGGCATCACGATGACCGCGGTGAGCGCCGCGGCGTGCGGCGGTGGTGGCGGCGACGTGCCCGCGGCGGCCGGGCCGAACGAGCACGTGGACCTGACGCTCGCGACGTTCACGGAGTTCGGCTACGAGGCGCTCATCCCGGAGTACGAGCGGCTGCACCCGAACATCAAGATCACCCACCGCAAGACCGGTCAGGGCGGGCCGTACGCCCAGGACATGATGACGAAACTCGCGGCGGGCTCCGGACTGGCCGACGTGCAGGCCGTCGAGGAAGGCCACCTGTCGGACATCCTCAGCAAGTCCTCGAAGTTCAACGACCTGAGCCAGATCGGGCCGTCGGGCGTTTCGCCGGACCGGTGGCTTTCGTGGAAATACGACGCAGGCAAAGACAAGAACGGCAAGCTCATCGGCTACGGCACGGACATCGGCCCGCTCGCCATGTGCTACCGCAAGGACCTGCTCGCCGCGGCCGGGCTGCCCAGCGACCCGCAGGCGGTGAAACCGCTGTTCGCCACCTGGGACAGCTACTTCGCGGCCGGCGCCCAGTACACCGCCAAGACCGGCAAGGCGTGGTTCGATTCGGCGGCGCAGAACTTCAACTCCATGGTCAACCAGCTGCCGGTCGGCTACCTCGACACCAACGACAAGCTCACCGTGGAGAACAACCAGGGCATCAAGGACGCCTGGGCGAAGGTGACCGACGCGGTCGCGAAAGGCGAATCGGCGAAGCTCACCGCGTTCAGCAACGAATGGAATTCCGGGTTCAAGCAGAGCGCGTTCGCGACAAAAGCCTGCCCGGCGTGGATGCTCGGGGTGATCAAGGAACAGGCCGGGCCGGACAACGCGGGCAAATGGGCGGTCACCGCGGCGTTTCCCGGCGGAGGCGGCAACTGGGGCGGGTCGTATCTGACCGTGCCGAAGCAGAGCAAGCACCCGCGGGAAGCCGCTGAACTGGCCGCCTGGCTCACCGCGCCGGAGCAGCAGATCAAGGCGTTCGAGGCCAAGGGCAACTTCCCGAGCCAGGCGAAGGCGCTGGAAAGCCCGCAGCTGCTGAACGCCACCGACGCGTACTTCGGCGGCGCGAAGATCGGCGAACTGTTCGCCGAGCAGGCGAAGAAGGTGGCGAAACCGCAGTACAAGGGCCCGAACGACGGTCAGATCCAGGAAAACGTCGCCAGCCCGGCACTGCAATCGGTGGAACAAGGAGCCTCGGCCGCGGACGGCTGGCAGCGGCTGGTCGACGGCGCGAAGAAACTCGCCCGCTGACGATGACAGTCATCGACAAGGTCGCTCCGGAAAGCCGGGCCGCGCCGCGGCCCGGCCTCCGCGACCGGCTGGCGCGCTGGGATGTCAAGGTCTCGCCTTATCTCTACGTGGCACCGTTCTTTATCGTGTTCGCCATCGTGGGCATGTTCCCGTTGCTGTACACGGCTTATGTTTCGCTGTTCCATTGGGAGGCCGGCGACGACAATCCCGATTTCATCGGACTGGACAACTTCAAGGAACTCTTCACCGACGCGCAGTTCTGGCACGCACTGGAAAACACGGTCAGCATCTTCCTGCTGTCCAGCGTGCCCCAGCTGATCATCGCGGTGCTGCTCGCCGCGGTGCTCAGTCTCCGGTTGCGCGGCGCGACCGGCTGGCGGGTCGGCATCCTGCTGCCCTACGCGGCGAGCTTGGTCGCGCTGGGGATCATTTTCGCGAACCTTTTCGGGCCGCGCTACGGCCTCGTCAACGGCGTGCTGCAGACGTTCGGGCTGTCCCCGGTGGACTGGCAGGCCAATCGGTTCGCCAGCCATGTCGCCATCGCGATCATGGTGAACTGGCGGTGGACCGGGTACAACGCGCTGATCGTTCTCGCTGCCATGCAAGCGATTCCGAAGGAATTGCACCAGGCCGCACTGATCGACGGCGCAGGCACCGTGCGCCGGTTCACCCACGTGACGCTGCCGCTGCTCAAACCCACGCTGATCTTCGTCACCATCACGTCGACGATCGGCGGGCTGCAGATCTTCACCGAGCCCAAGCTGTTCGACGCGATGCCCGGATCGAACAACGGCGGCTCCACGCATCAGTTCCAGACGGTGACGCTGTATCTGTACCAAAGTGCTTTCGAGAACTTCAATCTCGGCTACGCGTCCGCGATCGCCTGGGTGCTTTTCCTGATCATCATCGTGATCGCGCTCGTCAACTACTTCGTCACCGGACGGCTCGCGGGGAGGCGAAAATGACCGGGCTCGGCAAACCGCGCAGGGCGACCTACGGCGTGCTGATCGTGTTCGTGCTCGGCTCGCTCTTCCCGTTCTACTGGTCGTTTCTCGTCGCCAGCCGCGACAACGGAATGCTCACCGAACGGATCCCGCCGCTGCTGCCGGGCGGCAACTTCTTCGCCAACGCGGCGCGGGTGTTCGACACCGTGCCGTTCTGGCGGGCGCTGGCCAACAGCGTCATTGTGTCCGGCACGGTCACGCTCACCACGGTGCTCTTCTCGTCGCTGGCCGGGTTCGCCTTCGCCAAACTGCGCTTCCGCGGCCGCAACGGGTTGTTCGTATTCATCGTGGTGACGCTCGCGGTGCCGACCCAGCTCGGCATCATCCCGCTGTTCATCGCGATGTCCAAACTCGGCTGGGCGGGCGGGCTGCAGTCGGTGATCGTGCCGAACCTGGTCACCGCGTTCGGCGTGTTCTGGATGCGGCAGTACACAGTGGACGCTCTGCCGTACGAACTGATCGAGGCCGCGCGCATGGACGGCTGCAGCATGATCCGGGTCTTCTGGAACGTGTGCCTGCCCGCGGTCCGCCCGGCCGCCGCGATCCTCGCGATGTTCACGTTCATGACGTCCTGGAACGATTTCCTGTGGCCGCTGGTGGTGCTCGACGCGGGCAATCCGACCGTGCAGGTGGCGCTGGAGAAACTGCAAAGCGGTTACTACGTCGACTATTCGCTGGTGCTCGCGGGCACCACGCTGGCCACGATTCCGATCCTCATCGTCTTCCTCCTGCTCGGCCGCCAGATCGTGGCCGGGATCATGCAAGGCGCCGTGAAAGGGTGACCATGTCCGCACAGCCGATCCCCGACGTGCTCGCGTTCCCGGACGCGTTCGTCTGGGGCGCCGCCACGGCGGCCTTCCAGGTCGAAGGATCGACCACAGTGGACGGACGCGAGACGTCCGTCTGGGATACCTTCGCCGCGCGCCCGGGCGCGGTGGCCCGCGGCGACACCGGCGACCCGGCGGCCGACCACTACCGCCGCTACGCCGACGACGTGGCGCTGATGCAGTCACTCGGGCTCACCGCGTACCGGTTTTCCCTGTCCTGGCCGAGAATCCTCCCGCACGGCAAACCGGAACCGCGCGGACTGGACTTCTACGACCGGCTCGTGGACCGGCTGCTGGCCGCGGGCATCCAGCCGTGGGCGACGCTGTATCACTGGGATCTTCCGCAATCGCTGGAGGATCGCGGCGGCTGGACCGCGCGCGACACCGCGTACCGGTTCGCTGAATACGCCGAGGTCATCGCGGCCCGGCTCGGCGACCGGGTGGCCAGCTGGTCGACGCTCAACGAACCGTGGTGCGCGGCGATGCTCGGCTACGGTTCCGGCGTTCACGCGCCCGGCCGGACGTCCCCGGAAGCTGCTGTGGCGGCGGCGCATCACCTGCTGCTGGCGCACGGGCTGGCGATGGACGTGCTCCGGCAGCACACGAGCAGCCCGTCCGGGATCACGCTGAACCTGTACCCGGTCGTCGCGGACTCATCCGACGATGCCGACGCCGACGCCGCCCGGCGGATCGACGGACTGCAGAACCGGTTGTACCTCGACCCGTTGCTGCGCGGCGGCTACCCCGCTGACCTGCGTGAAGACCTGGCCCGGTTCGGCTTCGACGCCGTGGTGCAGGACGGCGACGAGGCGGTGCTCGGCAAGCCGATCGACTGGCTTGGCGTGAACTACTACCGCGGCTACCGGGTGGCCGGATCGGCGCGGCCGGGAAGCATCCCGGCGGGCCGGGAGTGGCCGGGAGCCGACCAGGTGCACTTCGTCCCGGACCCGGCCGCGCCGCGCACGGATTCCGGCTGGGAGGTGCGTCCCGGCGGGCTGACCGAGTCATTGCTGCAAGTGCATCGGGACTATCCGCCGGTGCCGTTGTACGTCACGGAGAACGGCGCCGCGTATCCGGACCCGATCCGCGACGGCGAAGTCACCGACGACGACCGCATCGCTTTCCTCGACGCACATCTGCGGGCCGCACACGACGCACTGGCCCACGGAGTTGATCTGCGCGGGTACTTCTACTGGTCGCTGCTGGACAACTTCGAATGGGCCGAGGGGTACGCGAAACGCTTCGGTCTCGTGCACGTCGATTACCGCACTCAGCAGCGCACGCCGAAGCGCAGCGCACGGTGGTACGCGGAGGTGATCGCGCGCAACGCGTTGCGGTGACCTACTCCCGGGTTCATTCGCACCGCCGGGAAAGACTTTCTCTCGGGTTTCGCGTCACGGGTTCCGGGCGCGGCCGTCGGACCAGTGCCGGGGCCGCCCCGAACGGCCCCGCGAGCGGAGACTGGAGTGTCCGATGACGGTGCGAAGCCGGGTGACCGACGAGGTCACCACGTGGCTGACCGGGGAATTCGCGGGCCGGGTGCCCGCCGAGGCGATCAAGGTGGTGGTGCGGGCGGCGGGCCGGGACCTCGACGGCAGGGTCGTCCCCGATGAGCACGGCGACCTGCTCTACCGCGTGGCGCGGGCCCGGCTGGTGCGGATGCTCTCCGCGCCGGACGAGCCGCACATCCCGCGTTCTCGCCGGTAAGGCGTTTGTTCCCCGGATCCGCACGGGTCCGGGGAACAGCTGTGCCCGGGCCTTTCGGTGGCCCGAGGTAACCGAGCGCGCGCCGACCGTGTTCGACGCGCGCCGGGGGCTGCTACGAGCCCGGCACCCGGCTGCTCAGCGGCGCGTGCGAACGCTCCGGCGGCCACCAGACCTGCGCGGGCGGCGGGGGTACGTCATCGTCTGGAAGTTCGAGTGCGTCCGCGCCGCTCTGCCAGCGGTTCCAGTGCACGGAGCACAGTCCGCGCCACAAGGAATCCTCCGTGCAGTCCCGCCGGCGACACCTGCGTACCTGCTGCCCGCTATCAATCACGTCCACGACTCCAAACCGCGCTCAACCTCCCCGCCGGCTCCAGTCTGCCTCGGCTCCGGCGGGAACGCCCCGTACTCGCGCCAACACAACCCTTGTGCAGCAACGGAACGAGAGATCTCACCCTACTCCAGGCGTCTGTGCGCGCGCCGCGCGACCACAGTGCACTCTTTCAGCGGTTGACGCGTTCACTGCCCGGCGTCAACGGTGAATCTCCTGTGCTGCAACGGAGAGTGCGCACCCGACGGCGCACGGTAGGTATGTCCACAATGGATGATCAACGCCGCGGATGCTGGGCGTCGTACTCGTGCGCGGCGGTGCGCTGGGTGCGGGTGCGCAGGAGCTGCTCGTCCGGGGACTCGTCCACATCGGCCAGTCCGAGCGCGACCGCGCGGCGGATCTGCTCGCGGTTGTCGCGGACGACGGAGGAGAAGAAGTCGTCGATGCGCGGGTCCAGAAGGACTTCCAGCAGGACCCGGAAGGACGTGTCGACGGTGACGCGGACGATCTCGTCGTGGAACGGCAGCCTGCGCAGTCTGCCCAACTGCGGGTCCTCGGAGATCTTTTCGGTGATGATGGCGCGGAGTTCGGTCTTGTTTTCGCTCAGGGACTTGGCAAGGTTCTCCGGGTAGTTCCCGGTTTCCAGCACCTTGACCACCTCGTCGAGGACGGCGATGGTGACGGGCTTTTTGATGGCGCGGACTATGGGTTCGGAGAGTTTGTCCACCAGGCGGTAGGTGAACTGCTCCCCTACCGCGCGGTCGGCGGCCCTGCCCAGGCGGATGATCAGTAGGATTACGCCGATGACGTGATGGTTCGCGGTGAAGGCCGGGTGGGCGACCGGGATCATCGCGAAGATTTCGTACCAGGTGCGGGCCAGGAAGGCGGCGCGCCAGCCTTGTTTGCGCCAGCGGTGGAGGAGTTCCAGGAAGAAGATGCCGCAGATGATGCAGTCGGCGAGGAAGAACCACTGGCTGATGTTGGGCGGGGGCGGGCCGATGAGGAGCCAGGCCAGCATGCCGGTGGAGACGACTGCCAGGGCGAGCATGATCCAGTCGTCGGCCCGGACGTTGCCGGGGAGGACGCCGCTGTTGAGTTCGACTTGGGCCGGACGGCCGGTGGTCATGCTGGCTCCCTGGTGCTGGGGTGTTGCTGGGGGTGATGATTCCATGGGTCTTGGGTTGAGGCAGGGAGGAAGCGCCGGGACTGCTCGTGCTTCGCACATCGCGGCTCTGGTTGCGTGGGGCACCCCGAAGCTTGATTGTGCTGACGGTCTGAGGGTGCTTGTCAAGGCGGGAAAGATGCCTTGACAAGCACCCTCAGACCGCAGGAGAGCTTCGTATCGGGG
>NZ_JARACH010000149.1:0-819 GCF_029087445.1 Amycolatopsis sp. La24 | reverse complement strand
TTGAGGTTTTGCTGATCTTGGTGGTGGGTGTGCGGGTGGTGTTTGTTGGGTGGGCGCGTTGGTGTGGCTGGCGTCGCACCAGCGTGTCCACTGTGGGTTCTCCGGTCGGTGGTGGGCTGGGTCGGCGTGGGTCAGGTTTTTCGGTGGGTGGCGGTGAAGAGGCCGAGGAAGCTGCCGGCCCGGGGCCAGTTCTGTGGCAGGTGGAGGGTGGTGGTGCGGGCGGTGCGGGTGAGCCGGGCGGCGATGGCGACCAGGTGGGCGCGGATGGTGCCGGTTCTGGCTGTGGCGTGGAAGCGGCTGGCGAGGGATCCGGCGGCGCGCAGGAGGTTGTGGGTGATTCCGGCGAGGGCGAGCCAGGCGGCGTTGGCGGCGAAGCGGCCGGAGGGGAAGTGGGCGAGGGCGGAGTTGTTGAGGTCGGCGAAGATCTGCTCGATGGTTCCGGCGCGGCCGCGGTGCTGGGCTTCGGCGGTGACCGGGTCGAATCCGGTGTTGGTGAACACGGCCTGGTAGCGGTAGACGGGGAACAGTTCCCCGGTCGCGTCCCGGGTGGTGTCGCGGACGCGGCGGACGACGAGGCGGGCGGTGACGAACTGGCCGTTGCGGGTGGGGTTGGTGAACGCGGTGTAGGGGGTTTCCGCGATCTCGGCGGCATGGACCCAGGCCCGGCTGCCCTCGTCGAAGACCGGGCGGCCGTAGTCGATGCGCTGCCACGCGGTTTCGTCGATGGCGGCGATCGCGGCGCGGACCGCGGGGTTCTGCGGCGCGGTGACGGAGAACCGGGCTCCCTCGTCGAGGATCGCGGCCAGGATGTCCCCGTGG
>NZ_JARACH010000148.1:0-962 GCF_029087445.1 Amycolatopsis sp. La24 | reverse complement strand
GGGTGACAGTTCCGCATCAGGACTTGGGTGACGGTTGGTGTGTCAGGACTTCGGTGACGGTTGTTGTTTCTTCGGGCGGGTGCCTGGGCGTCGGCCGTTGCCGACGTATCGGATGCCGGGGGCGGGTCGGGTGCGCTCGGCGAGGATTTCGCCGTGCAGGTCGGTGACGGTGATCTTGTCGCCGGGTTCGGTGCCGTTGGCGATGACGAGGACCTGCTCGAAGGCGTGGTCGACGTCGACCATGTAGACCACTTTGTCCAGCACGATGGTGCCCGCGGTCGCGACTGTCCTGATGTGGGTGTCGGCGGGCAGGTCGGCAGGCGGCTTCGCTCGGGGACGACGGGCCGGGGCGGGTGGCTCGCAGGCGGGCCGGTTCGGTTTCGGGCGGGGCGGATCGGCTTTAGGGGTCGCTTCCCAGGCGGCCAGGGGCGTGACGCGCCCGGGCAGTCCTTGATGGGGGCGCTGGGTGTTGTAGATGTGGTCGAACGCGTCGACCTGGGCCTGCAGTTCGGCCAGCGACTCGGCCAGTGGCTGCTTGTCGAGGTAGCGGAACAGGGTTTGGTGGAAGCGCTCGTTCTTTCCCTGCGTGGTCGGCTTGTAGGGCTTGCCCGTGATCGCTTCCACGCCCAGGGCGGCGACGTGCGCGACGAGCCGGCCGACACGCCCGCGCCGCGACGGGTTCAGCGCGAGCCCGTTGTCGCTCAGCAGCCGTTGGGGCACCCCGTGCGCGGCGATGGCCTTGTCCACCACGGTGATCGCGTCCCGGGCGGTCTCGCCGGACGCGACGTGGGAGGCGACCGCGTAGCGGGAGTGGTCGTCGATGAGCTGGAAGATCACGCATTTGCGCCCACCCGTCAGGACGTACTCGGCGGCGTCCAGTTGCCAGCACGCGTTCGGGGCCGGGTAGACGAACCGCCGCCATGCCGAGCGCGGTTTCTTCTTCGGCTCGCGGCGAGCGACGC
>NZ_JARACH010000147.1:0-985 GCF_029087445.1 Amycolatopsis sp. La24 | reverse complement strand
CGCCGGGCTGGGCGAGCTGGCCGACGAGCTGCTCACCCTCGGGACCACCGCGGGGTCCAACAGCGGTGCGAAGGTGTCGACGATCGTCGCCGGGATGGCGGCCGGGGCGGACTCGATCGACGATCTCGACGTGGTCCGGCACGGCGGCATGGCGAGGTTGTTCGCCGGGGCCAGGGCGCCCTCGACGGTGGGCACGTTCCTGCGCGATGTCGGCATCGGCCATGTCGCGCAGCTGGAGAACGTCTCCCTCTCGGTCCTGAAGAACCTGATCGCACGGGCCCCGCTGCTGCCCGGGATCGGCGGGCTGGCGTTTCTCGACGTCGACTCCAAGATCACCGCGGTGTCCGGTCGCCGCAAGGAAGGCGCCGCGGCCGGCTACACCAAGGTCCGGGGGCTGAATTTCCTCGCCGGGTGCCTGTCCTCGCCGATCAGCGCACCGGTGGTCACCGGGACCCGGCTGCGCGGCGGGCAGGCCCACTCCGCCCGCGCGGCGGTGTCGTTCGTGCGCGCCAACCTCGCCGCCGCCCGCGCCTGCGGCGCGACCGCGACCCTGGTGGTCCGGCTGGACTCCGGTTTCTACCACGGGGAAATCCTCGCCGCCATCGCCGAAGAAGGAGCCCGGTTCTCCGTCACCGCACCGCAAAACCCCTCAGTCCGCGCCGCGATCGCCGCCATCGACGAAGCAGCGTGGACACGCATCGACTACGGCCGCGCGATCCGCGACGACCACAGCGGACAACAGGTCCGCGCCGCCGAGGTCGCGGAAATCCCCTACACCGCCTTCGCCAACGCCACCCGCAACGGCCAGTTCATCACCGCCCGCCTCGTCGTCCGCCGCGTCCGCGACACCACCCGCGCCACCGCCGCCGACGCGACCGGCGAACTGTTCCCCGTCTACCGCTACCAGGCCGTGTTCACCAACACCGGGTTCGACACGGTCACCGCCGAAACACAGCACCGCGGCCGCGCCGGAACCATCGAGCAG
>NZ_JARACH010000146.1:0-1107 GCF_029087445.1 Amycolatopsis sp. La24 | reverse complement strand
TGGGGATTTTTCATCCTGGTTTGTGCTGGTCATGGCGGGTTGACGGGGTGTGGTAGTTGTCAGGCCGGGGTGGGCTGGGCGGTGTCGCGGACGGCTTGTTCGTGCTGGGTGAGGACGAGCAGGGCGCGGACGAGGGTGGTGGCGTGGCGTGGTGCGATGCGGAGTTTGTCGAGGACGCGCCAGGTTTTGAGGGCGGCGAAGCCGCCCTCGACCGCGCAGCGCATCGCGTTGAACACGCTGTTGGCCTGTTTCTGCGGCTCGGTGAGCGGCCGGTTGGTTTCGGCTTTGAACGGGGTGAGCACGATCTGCGCGCAGGGGCCGCCGCAGTCCGGGCAGTGGCGGGTGTCGCGGACGTCTTTGTGCCAGCCCTGGTAGCCCTTGTCCGCGGCGGGGGTCAGGCCGTGGGCGTGGAGGCGGTCGCGCAGCCGGTGGCGGCGGGCGGCGGTGATGTCGGCGGTCCTGCCCGGCAGTGCCGCCGAGACCCACAGCAGCCGTCCGTGTTCGTCGGCGAGGCCTTGGACGTTGAGGCCGTGGTGTTTGTGCTTGCCGCTGTAATTGCGGCGATTGTCTGTGCCGGTGCGGCGGCGGGTGCGGATCAGGGTCCCGTCGGCCAGCACCACCACCGCGCCGCGGGCGGCCAGCCGCCGCAGCACCCGCCCCAGCCGCGGCGCCCGGGCCGCGAGCAGGTCGATGGCTTCCAGCAGCCAGCGGCGGATCGTGGCGGCCGACACCGCGTTGGCGCGGGACAGGTCCAGCAGCCGCTGGTCGTGACGCAGCATCGCCAGCACCAGCACCGCCTGCTCGGCCGGGGACGCCTTGCGCCACCGCGACCCGATCGCCCGGCGGCGCCGGCCGATCAACCCGGCCAGCATCGCGATCGTGGGCGGCGACACCGGCAGCACGCTGCGATACGAGGCCAGAACCTGCTGTGAGACAGTGAGAGCGGAGCCCCCGGACGTTTTTTCTTGAGTCACGACTTGATCAACATCCGGGGGCTCCACCGCGTTCCCGCCCGGCCCACGCCCGCCCAGCAACTCCGTTACAGCACAACCACAACCAGCCCCGTCAACCCCACCTAACCAGCACCAACAAGATGAAAAATCCCCA
>NZ_JARACH010000145.1:0-1269 GCF_029087445.1 Amycolatopsis sp. La24 | reverse complement strand
GGGTCTGCCCAGACTTCGGTTGACACCGGGGCTGACTGTTTCTCAGGCCGCTTCTGCAGCCGTGTAGATGGTCTCAAACTCGACCGGGGTGAGCTTGCCCAGCCCCCGTTGCCGGCGCTTGCGGTGATACTTCGTCTCGATCCAGGACACGATCGCCAACCGAAGCTCCTCCCGCGTGCGCCACCAGCGGGTATCGAGAACGTTCTTCTGCAGCAACGAGAAGAACGACTCCATCGCAGCGTTATCACCACAGGCACCGACCCGGCCCATCGACCCGGTCAGCCCATGGCTGCGCAACAGGGACCGGTAGGCTCCCGACCGGAATTGAGCGCCGCGGTCGGAGTGGACCACGACATCGCGCGGGTCGCGCAGTGCGATCGCGTTGCGCAGCGCGCTGAGGGCGAGTGAGGCCCGCATGTGCGAGGCGATGGAGTATCCGACGATCTTGTTGGAGTAGCAGTCCTTGACCGCACACAAGTACAGCTTGCCCTCGCCGGTGGGATGCTCGGTGATATCGGTCAACCACTTGGTATTCGGGGCGGTGGCGGTGAAATCCCGGCGCACGAGGTCGTCGTGCACCGGCGGTCCCGCCTGACGAGTACGGCCTTTCTTCCTGGCGTGCAACGAGAAGATCTGCTGCATCGAGCAGATCCGCCACACCCGGTTCTCCGACGCGGTGAACCCCCGGCGGGCGAGTTCATCGGCGATGAACCGGTACCCGTCCGCCGGGTCGTCGGCATGGATCTCCAGCGCGGCGTTGATCAGATGCGCGTCGTCGAAGTCGCGCTGCGAGACCGGAGACGAGCACCACTGGTAGTAGGCCTGCCGGGAGATCCCCAGCACCCTGCACGTCACCGCGACCGGCACCCTGATCGGGGCGCCGGCCGCGGCCAGTTCACGGACGAGCGGGAAGGCTATTTTCCCGGCAAATTACCCTGCGCCAGGTAAGCCGCGGCCTTGCGCAGGACCTCGTTCTCCTGCTCGAGCAGCCGGTTGCGTTTACGCAACTCGCGTAGCTCGGCGGACTCCTCGCGGGTCACGCCGGGCCGGGCGCCGTCCTCGACGTCGGCGGCGCGCAGCCAGTTGGCCAGGCAGGATTCGGAGATCCCGAAGTCTTTGGCGACCTGCTTCAACGGGGTCTCGCCGCGACGGGCCACGGCGACCACGTCGTCACGGAACTCGCGGGGATAGGGCTTGGGCACGATGACATCCTTCCAGGCGAGGCCGAAGCCTCACAGGTGAGGTGTCAACCAGACCCTGGGCAGACCC
>NZ_JARACH010000144.1:0-1360 GCF_029087445.1 Amycolatopsis sp. La24 | reverse complement strand
GTCGGACGGGAAGCTGCCGCCGCATGTGGTGGCGTATTTGACGATGGCGTTGTGCCTGTTTCCCGGTGACGACTACGAAGAGGTCGCGACCAAGGTCACGGGGTCGTTGTCGCGGTTCGGGTGCTGGGACGCGTCGTGGACGGTCCCGACGGCGAGCGGGATCACCCAGGCCCGCAAACGCCTGGGGCCTGCGGTGATGGCCGAGGTGTTCGAGGGCGTGGCGCAGGCGGTGGCGACCTCGGACACGCGCGGGGCGTGGTTGCGGGGCCGGCGGCTGGTGGCGATCGACGGGTTCGAGGTCGATCTGCCCGACACCCCGGGCAACGCGGCCGAGTTCGGGTACGCGGGGTCGGGCAGGCACCGGTCGGCGTTCCCGAAAGCGCGGGTGGTGGCGCTGGCCGAGTGCGGCACCCACGCGTTCCTCGCCGCGCGGGTCGGCGCCTACGGGACCGGGGAGCAGACCCTGGCCCAGCGGCTCTACCCGCGCCTGCGTGAGGACGAACTGCTGACCGCGGACCGCAACTTCTACAGCTGGGACGCCTGGGATGCCGCCGCGCGCACGGGCGCGGCGTTGTTGTGGCGGGCGCCGGGCCGGCTCGCGCTGCCGGTCGCCCGGGTGCTGCCCGACGGGACCTACCTGACCGTCCTGGTCAACCCGAAAGTCCGCGGTGCCGGCCGCCGCGAGCGGATCCTCGCCGCCGCCGAAGCCGGGCACGAGATCCGCCCCGAGGAGGCGCACCTGGCCCGGGTCGTGGAATACGACGTCCCGGATCGGGAAGGCAACGGCACCGGAGAACTGATCGTGCTGCTGTCCACGATTACCGACCCCGCCGACGCGGCCGCCGGCAACCTCGCCGAGGCCTACCACGAGCGGTGGGAGCAGGAAACCGCGAACGACCAGCTCAAAACCCACCTCCGCGGACCAGGGAAAATTCTGCGGTCGAGGCTGCCGGAACTGGTGCACCAGGAAATCTGGGCCTGGCTGACCGTGCACTACGCACTGAGCGTGCTCAGCGCCCGCGCGGCCGAGGCCGCCGACCTCGACCCCGACGGGATCAGCTACAGCCACCTCCTGCGCACCGCCCGCCGCACCGCCACCGGAACGGCGGGCTTTTCCCCCTCAGGACTGGACTGACGCCCTGCCCGCCATCCTGGCCGAGATCACCCGACGCCCCCTCCCGCCACGACGACACCGAACCTGCCCACGCGCAGTGAAACGCCTGCGCCACAACGCCTACCGGGTCAAGAAACGCACCGAACCCGCCAGCACCCGCCACCCCGGCCCACCCGCCATCAGACTCCGCAAACTCACCCCAGCAGCATGATCAAACTAAGCTACGCGGCATTGGGTTCTAACCGG
>NZ_JARACH010000143.1:0-1382 GCF_029087445.1 Amycolatopsis sp. La24 | reverse complement strand
GGGTCTATCCCATGATCGGTGTTCCGGCGTTGTTGATCAGTAGGTTTCGGCTCCCGGCCAGCGGTCACCGAACGTGATGGCGAATGCGTTGATCACGGGTTTCCAGCGCATCGTCCATCGGGCGCGGCCGGTCCCGGTCGGGTCCAGGCTGCGAGTCACAAGGTACAGGCATTTCATCGCGGCCTGCTCGGTCGGGAAGTGCCCGCGAGCGCGGACGGCCCGCCGGTAGCGGGCATTCAGTGATTCGATCGCGTTCGTCGAGCAGATCATGCGCCGGATTTCGATGTCGTAGTCGAGGAAGGGCACGAACTCTTCCCATGCGTTGCGCCACAGTCGAATCACGGCACCGTATTTGTTCCCCCATTTCTCTTCGAGAGCATTCAATGCGGCGAGTGCGGCGTCAGAATTGGGTGCCGTGTAGATTGGCTTGACGTCCCGCTTGACTGCATCCCAGTTCTGCCGTGCGACAAGGCGGAAGGTGTTGCGAATCAGATGGACGATGCATGTCTGGACGATGGTTTGCGGCCACACGTTCACGACGGTCTCCGGGAGGCCTTTGAGGCCGTCGCAGACGAGGAAGAACACGTCGCGGACGCCGCGGTTCTTCAGGTCGATCAGCACGCTCATCCAGAACTTCGCGCCTTCGCCGCCGACGCCCATCCAGAGGCCCAGGACGTCCTTGCGGCCGTCCACGGTCACGCCGATGGCCGCGTAGACCGGGCGGTTGGCGACTTGCCCGTCGCGGACCTTGACGTGGATCGCGTCGATGAACACCGCCGCGTAGACCGCGTCGAGCGGCCGGTTGCACCATTCCTGCATCTCGGCGATCACTTTGTCAGTGATCCGCGATATCGTCTCCTTGCTCACCGAAGCCCCGTAAATCTCATTGAAATGCGCCGAGATTTCCCCGGTTGTCATTCCTTTCGCGTACAGCGACAGCACGATCTCGTCCACATCGGCGAGCCGACGTTGCCGCTTCTTGACGATCTGAGGCTCGAAAGTGCTTTCCCGGTCCCTCGGCACGTCGATCCGCACCTCGCCGGCGGCATCCGAGAGCACGGTCTTCGGCCGGCTTCCATTTCGCACGTTGGTCGATTCCCGACTCGGATCGGCCTGGCGCTTCTCGTGACCGAGGTGCTCGGTCATTTCCTCGTTCAGTGCCGTTTCCAGCACGTTCTTGGTGAACAGCTTCAGCAGGCCGTCCGGGCCGGTCAACGCCAGCCCGCGAGCCTTCGCCTCGGCCACCATCGCCGCCGCGGCGGCCTGCTCCGGCGACAGCTCCCGCGCCGGCTTCTCGTCACGCTTACGTGGACTCACAAGCTCCGATGTCATCACTCACAGTGCCCATCCCGCCGGACCTCAGCCCGGCGTGTCGGGCCGGA
>NZ_JARACH010000142.1:0-1526 GCF_029087445.1 Amycolatopsis sp. La24 | reverse complement strand
GAGGTCCGTGAAGACATCCCTGGGTTTTGTTTGTCAAGCGGCTGTGGGTTGTTGTCTGTTTTGGCTGGTTGTGGTGGCTTGTGGCCAGGCGGTTGCTTCGTTGTAGTGGGTGCTGGTTGTGAGGCATCCGTGGAGGATGCCGACGAGCCGGTTGGCGAGCTGGCGCAGCGCGGCCTGGTGTCCGATGCCTCTGGCTCGGAGTGCGTCGTAGCAGGCGCGTGCTCCGGGTGAGGCCCGCAGTGCTGATTGCGCTTGCCGGGTCAGCGCGTCGACGAGGCGGTCGTTGCGCACGAACCGGGCCCGGACGGTGCGTTTGCGGCCGGAGGCGATGGTCAGCGGGCTGGTCCCGGCGTAGTTCTTGCGGGCCTTCGCTGAGGCGTAGCGGTGGGGGTCGTCCCCGAACTCGGCGAGCACCCTGGCTCCGAGGATCTGCCCGAGTCCCGGTTGGGACAGGTAGATCCCGGTGTCAGGGTGCTGTCCAAAATGGGCTTTCACCTCGGTCTCCAGCTGCGCGATCTCGGTGGTCAGGGCGCTGATCACGGAGATCGACGACCGGGTGACCGCGGCCGAGGCCGCGGTCAGGACCGGGCCGCGGCCCAGCGCCGGGGCGCGCAGGGCGGCCTGGATCGCGGTGGTCTTCCCCTCGATGTCGCGTCGGCGGGCCCGCTTGAGCGCGGCGGCGATCTGCGAGCGGGACAACCGGGCCGCGCGGTCGGGATCGGGAGCCTTGCCGAGCAATTCCAGGGCCTCGGGCTCGGCGAGATCGGCGAACGCCTCCAGCGCGGCGGGAAAGTAGTCCCGCAACGTGGCCCGCAGCCGCAGCACATGCCTTGCCCGGTCCCAGATCAAGGCCTGATGCGCCCGGGTCAGGGCCTGCACCCCGTCGGCGAGATCGCTGTCCTCGGCCACCTGAGGCAACTGGTGGGCATCGGTGCGGACCAGATCGGCCAGCACATGCGCGTCGCCGGCGTCGCTTTTCGCCCCCGAGACCCCCAGCCGGTCCCGCGCCCGCGCCGCCTGCCGCGGATTGACCGCGAACACCCGGTAGCCGGCCGCGACCAACGCCGCCACCCACGGACCGCGATCGGTCTCGATCCCGATCAGCACCTGAGAAGGTTCGGCGTCCTCGGGCAGGAACCGCGCGAGCAGCCCGTGCAACCGGGCGACACCCTCGACGCCTTCGGGAAGCCGGGCCTTGCCCAGCCGCCGCCCCGCCTGATCCTGGACCTCCACATCGTGGTGGTCCAGCGCCCAGTCATCACCGACGAACAACACGATCGCTCGCACTCCAGCCTGTCAACACGGTCTGAGTCCGGCAGCCACGCAAGAGAAATCAACGGCCTAATGGTCGAGTGCTCACGCCAACCCGCAGCGGGCACGACATCCCTTCAGTGATCACATCTCTTGCTCACCGGCGGGGGCACGGTCTTCACGAAGGTCTCAACAAACCCAGGCCCCACGAGTGCTCACCCACCAGCAGCCACCACATCCGAGCCTGCCAAACCCGCCCGAACACAACCCATTAG
>NZ_JARACH010000141.1:0-1584 GCF_029087445.1 Amycolatopsis sp. La24 | reverse complement strand
TCGGAAATCCTGACGTCATGTCAGAGAGTCCACACCATCGAGTGAGAGCGCGCTGGCCAGCGCCCCAGCGTCGACAAAGAACAGCCAGCACCGACGAACACCGGGAAGTTCCGGTATCCGATCCTGCCGAGATCGCAGAATTCTCCGACGCAGCACAGGCGACCGACGACACCTACGTCGAACTCAGCGCAGACCCGCTCGAGGACGGAGAGGCATCGCAGGTCGAACTCGACGTCGCCTGAAAAGACCCAACGCCCTCACGGACCACGTAACAAGTTACGGAGATACCTATGTCTGCGCCTGGAAACGTTCGCCACCCTGCACCCTTGCTCACGCAGAACAGCGAGATGCGCCAGATCGGCGCATGGAACTGGTCCCTGCCAGCGTGGGCTGGCCGTCTGCCCGACGGGCGAACTTTCAACACCTGCCCCAGCGCCGGAATCTGCGCGCAAGTCTGCTACGCCAGGCAGGGCACCTACACCTGGCCGGTCGTGCGCGCCAAGCATCACCGGAACCTGATGTTCGTCCTCGACGACTTGCCCGGCTGGGAAGCCGCCATGCTCTCCGAGTTGGAGTCAGCCAAGTTCCGCGGAGTCTGGGTACGGATCCACGACGCAGGCGATTTCTTCAGCGACCCTTACCTTCTGGCGTGGCTCCGGATCTGTCGCGCCCGGGCGGACACGGCATTTTATGCCTATACCAAGGAAGTCACCAGATTCCGCCGCCTCGTCGAGCCGAACCCGCCCGCGAACTTCTGGTGGGTGTATTCCTACGGCGGAACCCAGGACTCTGCCCTGAATCCGGAAGCAGATCGCGTAGCCGACGTTTTTCCCGACGAAGCCTCCATCGCCGCAACCGGCTGGGCTTCGCAGAAGGCCAACGACCTGCTCGCCGTGCTCGGCCCCCACCTCGTCGGCGTTCCCGCCAACCGGATTCCCCGCTATCTCAAGCGCATGGCCGGGCGTCGGTTCTCCGAATGGCAAGCCGAGGTCGACGCCGAGGGCACAGCCCGTCAGAACCGCCGCCACCTGCGCTCCGTCGCGAACTGCAAGCGGTCCTCGGACGAAACCGCTTCGCCGTCGCCCGGTCTCGTCTCGGCGAAGGACACCGAGCACCGCCGAGCGGCCTGAGCCGCGGGACGGTCCATGTTTCCTTCTACAGCGGATTCCTCAGGAGACTCCCGATGCCTTGGCCCCTACCACCCGCCGGTGATTCCGGTCCTCCAACAGTTGTGCTCGCCTCGCCATTTGGCGACTACCTGCGCGACCCGCTCGGGTTGTTCCAGAACATTGCCTCTTACCTGCGCGACCTAGTCCTGACGTTAGGACCGATCGGAGCGCCGGTCCTCGCCGTCGCCATCGCCGCCGCAGCGGCCGCGCGACAGCGGTGGCGACACCGCTACCAGGAAAGACTGGCTGCTGACGCACGTCTCGTCACTGTGCAGGCACCGCCGACCGTCGACCCAACCGGCGCGATCACCGTTTGGTCCAACCTGGTCGGGCTGCTTCGGCCCGGCTGGCTTCGCCGCTTCAGCGGGCAACCCCACGTCGGGTTCGAGCTCACCTTCACCTCCGACGCTGTGCC
>NZ_JARACH010000140.1:0-2161 GCF_029087445.1 Amycolatopsis sp. La24 | reverse complement strand
GGCGTGCGGCGGGGAGGCGCGGTGGGGCGCGACAGGGATGTGAGGTGGGGTGCGGCGGGGGTCGCGAGGCGGGGCGCGGCGAGGTCGTCGGGTGCGACTCGGCGGGGCGCGAGGTGCGGCGCGATACGGCCGGGTAGCGCGGAGCTGGCGGAAGAATTCGGTCGGCGGAGGGCGTGCTCTGCCTGTGCCGAGCGTGCTTCCGCGCGGCCTTGGTCGCGGGAGACTTTAGGGGGGTCGCCGGACGGTACGTGCCAGGCGGTGCACCACGCCGTTTCTTCCGCGGGGCCGTACTCGTTCGCCAGTCGCGCGGCGGGCATCTGCCGCCGGACGCGGCGCAAAGTGGGTCGGAGTTCTGGTTCCCCGCGGGTTGTCGTGGTTATGCGTCAAGGGCGAGCAGCGCGCCGAGCAGTTCCTCCGGCGTTTCGACCTGCGGCAAATGCCCGGTACGAGGAAGCACAGTAAAGGTCGAACCCGGGATCGCCGCGGCATAGGCCTCGCCGTACCCAGGATCGGCGATGCGGTCGCTTTCGCCCCACAGGACGTGGACCGGGATGTCCGCTTTGCCCAGTCGCTCGGCCAGTGTCGGGTCGGTCATCGCCGGGCCGGTGTAACCCACCAGTGCCAGGACGTCCGGGCTCGGGCCGGTGCTCCCGGCGGGCGGTACCGGGGCCTTTGACGGGTCGTGGAACGAGAACTGCTGGATTTCGGCGACGGTCTTGCCGCGGACGTCGGCCAGTGGGTGTCCGGCGACTTCGATGCCGATGCCGTCCACGATCACTGCGCGGCTGACGCGCGGGCTGTGCAGCAGGGCGATTTCCGCGGCCAGCCAGCCGCCGAAGGAGTTGCCGATCACGGTCACGTTCGAGGCGTCTAGGTGGTCTAGCAGGGCGACGTACGCCTTGGCCAGTGCGGTGACGTCGGTGAGTTCAGCCGCTTTCGGGGTGCCGTTGAAACCGGGGTGGGTGGGGAGCAGGACGCGCGAGTGGGTGCGTTCCGCCAGCAGGTCGGCGAAACCGGCCATCGTCGCGACGCCGCCTCCGCCGTGCAGCAGCAGGAACGTCTGGGTGCGGTCGTGGACGGCGAGTTCGACCGGTCCGGCCGAGGGGATCTGGAGCGTCTCCGAGGAAGTCATATCAGGAACCTTATATAAGGAAGTTTATATAAGCAACCTGTTTCGCTACGGGGTAGGCTCCCCGGCTATGAGGTACCGCCACGCCGACGTCGCACTGGCCGTCAAGCGCCTGCAGCACCGCCATCACCGCGCGCTGAGCCAGGCGTTGCAGCCGCTCGGGCTGTCGCTCGTGCAGTGGGACACCTTGCGGCACTTGGCGAATCACCCGGAGGCGTCGCTGCACGACCTTGCCGTGCTGACCTTTCAGACCGACCAGTCCTTCGGCACGCTGGCCGCGCGGATGGTCGAGCGCGGCCTGATCGAGCGGGTGCCGGGGCCGGGTCGCGCGGTGCGGCATCGGCTTACGGAGAAGGGCTCGGAGCTGCGGGCGGCGGGGCAGGAACTGGCGGACGTCGTGGTGAAGAAGTCGTTCAGCCGGCTTTCGGCGGCTCAGCTCAACGAGCTGGGTGCGTTGCTGGATGTCGCGCTGGAGGAGGATCCGGCGTAACCGGTCAGCCGGTCGGCGAGCGCGCGCATCTGGTCGCGGAGTGCGTCCGGCCGCTCGATGACGAACGGCCGGTCGAGTGCGGCGAGGCGCGGCGGGATCCAGTCGAGGCGTTCGGCCCGGATGCGCGCGCGGACCCACGGGTCGTCGGCTTCCAGAATGGCGATGGACGGCGGGAACATCGCGCGGATTTCTTCTGCGGTCGCGCGGATCCGCACTGCTACCTCGTGCTGGTGCGGTGCTTCGGCGATGCCGGTCAGTACTTGGCGGGCGGGGTCGAAATCCGTTGGGGCGCTGAAGGTTCCGTCCTGCGGTTCGGCCCGCTCGATGCGGTCGACGCGGAACGTGCGCACCTGTCCGGCACTTGAGTCGAAGCCGGTGAGATACCAACGGCCGGAATGTGCCACGACACCGTACGGCTCGACGACGCGTTCGCTGCTTCGACCGTGCGCCGCGGTGTAGGCGAGTTTGACCGGACGCTGGTCGCGCGCTGCCTCGGCGACTGCGAGGAGTACCTCTGCCTCGGCGGTGAGGGCGGGGCGGGC
>NZ_JARACH010000014.1:0-151889 GCF_029087445.1 Amycolatopsis sp. La24 | reverse complement strand
TCGAGCAGAACAAGCGCGGGATCAGCGACATCTACGACCAGAAGGCCAAGCAGGCCTACTTCGAACCCACCACGGTCAACGGCTACCCGGCCGTCTTCGCCGGTACCGAGGACAGCCGCTCGAACGGCATCTGCACCCTCTGGGTCGGCGTCACCGACCAGCTCGCCGTCTCGGTCCTGCCGAACATCAGCATGGGTTCGAACAAGAAGGACCCCTGCAGCATCGCGAAGAAGTTCGCCACCGCGATGATCGGACATCTCCAGGGGGCGTCGTGATCGTCACTCGACCTCTGCCCAGCACGGAAGGAATGGCTCATCATGGGGAATGACGCCAATACCGTAGGCAAAGAGCTGAAAGGCATGGCCATCGGCGCCGGGACCGGGGCCGCCATCGGGTCGGTCGTACCCGGTGTGGGCACCGCGGTCGGCGCTGGCGTCGGCGCCGTCGTCGGCGGTCTGGTCGGCCTGTTCAGCGGCGGTCCCGAAGCTCAGCAAATGTCGGCGGACCTCGGCGGCCGCTCGATCGACGCGTACACGATCTACGAGAAGATCCACGCGGGCGACACGTCTTCGCTCGACACCGGGGTCGCGTCGGCCAAGAGCCTCGGAGACGCCCACGACAAGCGGGCGACCGAGATCGACAATCTGAACAAGAAAATGGACGCGGCCTGGCAGGGCGGCGGCGCCACCGCCGCGCAGGCGGGCGCGCACCCGCTCAAGACCTGGCTCGAGGACTCCGTCCAGAACCTGAACAAGAGCCACACGTACCTCAACACGCAGGCCGACTGCTTCCACACGGTCAAGGGCAAGGTGCAGCAGCTGCCCAAGGATCCGCCGTCGGCCGGGTTCCTCGACGGGATCAACCCGTTGAGCGACAAAGACGACGAGATCAATCAGTACAACGACAACAGCAAGGCCAACGTCCAGGCGTACACGAACTACTTCAACGCCAGCGGACAGAACGCGGGCCAGTTGCCGCAGTACAGCGCCTGGCAGGGCAACAACCTCTCCGACGGCAGCGGCGACCCCGGCAAGTACGGCGGCGGCCCCGGCAGCAACGTGCCCGGCGGAACCGGCGGCATCGGCGGTGGCGGCGGCAGCTTCTCGCCGCCCAAGGTGGACACGCCCAAGTTCGACCCGAACGGCCCCGGATCGCACTCGAACGTGCCGGGCGGGCCGGGCCACTTCACCGACCCGAACGGTCCGGGCAAGTTCACCCCGACCGGGCCGGGCGGCTACACCGGTCCCGGCGACGGGACAACGACCTCGGGCTGGACGCCTCCGGCGACGGACGCGGCGAAATTCAACCCCAGCACGTTCGGGCCGGCCGGCGGCGGCGCGGGCCAGTTCGGTCCCGGCGGTAGCGGCGGGGGCGCGGGCAGCGGTGCGGCCTTCGGGCCCGGCGCGTTCGGCGGCGCGGGCTTCGGTCCCGGCGGTGCCGGTTCGGGCGCGGCGGCGGGCGGCGCGGGAGCCGGTGTCGGCGGCGCGGGCGGTCTTCGCGGCGGGGGCATGGGCGCGGGCGCGGCGGGCAAGGCCGGAGCCTCGGGCATGGGCGGCATGGGCGGCGGCCGCGGCGGCCAAAAGGGCCAGGACGACGAGGAACACCAGACCAAGTACCTGGTGGAAGAGGACGCCAACGAGATCTTCGGGTCGGATCAGCTGACTGTTCCGCCGGTCATCGGTGAATGAGGACAGGCACAGTGATCACTCTCGACAGGCCCACCCGCTTCACCCTCCTCACCTTGTGCAACCTGATCAAGCGCCGCGGCGGGGAACCACACCAGGTCATCGCCGACGCGGCGACGTTCTACGACCCCACGGCTGAACGGCGCATCGACCAGGACGTCAACGCCGTGCTGACCGAGGCCGGGCTGATGGGCCCCCGCGGGATGGATCGCGATCTGCTCGCGCTGGTCGAGTCCGTCTCGCACCCGCAGATCGAGTACTACGGCTGGTTCGACGGGGCGTTCGAGGACGACAGCCCGTCCAACTACGGCGCGCTGGTCGGGAGCGGCAACGGCGGCGGCTTCGGCCTGATCAGGGTCCAAGGCGAGCAGGTCGTGACGGTCACCCGCCAGCGACCGGACCTGCTGCTGCAGACGTTCCTCGATCTCATTCCGGCAGGCAAGGCCGCGAACGGGCAGCCGCTCATCACCAGCCGGGCCGAGTACGAGAGCGGCCGGACCGCGGGCTCGGACGAAGTCCCGCAGGGTTCCATCATGCGAGGCGGCGGTCAGCGGACCGAAACCGTGGCACCGCTCAAGGAGATCCAGCGGATCCTGAAGCTGCCGCGCACCGGAAGCGGCGCGTTGTACGTCGCGTCCCGGCCGCAGGGCGGGCGTCGGCGGCGGGTGCCCAAGCCGGTCAACTTCATCGACACCAGCGAGGGCCGGTGGCTGATGGAGGAGCGGCCGGGGAAGGAGCCGCTCATCGTGTTCACTCCGGGCACGCAGCAGGCGATCTCCGAACGGCTCCGCCAGGCCCAAAGCGCCTTGGGCTGAGCACCCGAGCGTTACTCCGGGTGGGGTTCCCGGCACGGCACCGTGCGGTGTCTTGCCGGTGAACCTCACCCGGTTTCGCGTTTGCACGCGGTTAACCTGCGCTTTTGCCGGATCGCTCACTGTGCGCAGCCATCGGCTGGGCCGCGTGGGGAATTCTCCTTCGTTCAGCCTATCGAGGCAGTGATCTACCGTGCGTAGCAACCATCCACAGGGCGGTGGACCAACGCGGGGGCGACACGCCGAAGAACCAGTTCGGCACGACACGCCGGACGAGTTTTCGGGAAGTTCTCCACAGTCTCTGCACAGGCCTTGACCTGCGGGTTCAGTGAAGCCGATCTGCACTGTCCCCACTTTGTCCACAGGCTCGCGGGTACCTGTGATTCGTTGCCCCCAGTCATCCACAGGTTGTCCACAGCACGGTCAACAACCGGAATTGCGCTCGTCCTTCCGGGGGATCTAGCGTGCGTTCGCGCCCGGTACTCCCGGTGGCTCCGCGTGGCGGTCACCGGCGCGGGGAACCGTCCGGTCCATCATCGAAGGGGGCCGGACGGGCGGGTGGGAAAGCCGGGCCGATTCCGGCATAATCGAACAGGTGTTCGACTGGGCTGACCGTCACGGGCGGCGGCGGGCGGGTGCGGTTCGGCACAGGACAGGCGCACGCGAGACGACGGGGACGGCCGGTACGACGGCTGGGCGAGGGGAGGTGTCCGGGCAGTGGCGGTGACCGATGACCGCGGTCCGGCGTACGCGGAGTCCGATCCGGGTCCGAGCGACCCCGGCCCCGGCGGGTTCGACCGCCAGCCGCCGCAGGACATCGCGGCGGAGCAGTCGGTGCTCGGCGGCATGCTGCTGTCGAAGGACGCGGTCGCCGACGTCATCGAGGCGCTCGGACCCGGCGATTTCTACCGGCCCGCGCACCAGGCCGTCTACGACTGCATCCTCGACCTCTACGGCCGCGGCGAACCGGCCGACCCGATCACCGTGGCGGCCGAACTCGAGCGGCGCGGCGAACTCGGCCGCGTCGGCGGCGCGCCGTACCTGCACACCCTCATCGCGACCGTGCCCACCGCGGCCAACGCGGGCTACTACGCCGAGATCGTGTCCGAGAAGGCGGTGCTGCGCCGTCTCGTGGAGGCGGGCACGCGCATCGTGCAGTACGGCTACGGCGCGGCCGCGGCGGACGGCGCGAACATCGACGAGGTCGTCGACCGCGCACAGGCCGCGATCTACGACGTCACCGAGCGCCGCACGAGCGAGGACTACGTCGCGCTGGAGGACCTGCTCCAGCCGACCATGGACGAGATCGACGCGATCGCCTCGCGCGGCGGCCAGTCCCAGGGCATCCCGACCGGGTTCGCCGACTTCGACGAGCTGACCAACGGCCTGCACCCCGGCCAGATGATCATCGTCGCGGCCCGTCCCGGTGTCGGCAAGTCGACTCTCGGCCTGGACTTCGTCCGCTCCGCCTCCATCAAACACGGTCTGACCAGCGTCATCTTCTCGCTGGAAATGAGCCGGACCGAGATCGTGATGCGCATGCTGTCGGCCGAGGCGAAAATCCGCCTCGCCGACATGCGTGGCGGCAAGATGTCCGACGACGACTGGACGCGGCTGGCCCGGCGGATGAGCGAGGTCTCGGAAGCCCCGCTGTTCGTCGACGACTCGCCGAACATGACGATGATGGAGATCCGCGCGAAGGCCCGCCGGCTCAAGCAGCGGCACGACCTCAAGCTCGTGGTCGTCGACTATCTGCAGCTGATGACCTCCGGCAAGCGCGTCGAATCGCGGCAGCAGGAAGTCTCGGAATTCTCCCGTCAGCTCAAGCTGCTGGCGAAGGAGATCGAGGTGCCGGTGATCGCGATCTCCCAGCTGAACCGTGGTCCGGAACAGCGCACCGACAAGAAGCCGATGCTGTCGGACCTGCGTGAATCCGGCTCACTGGAGCAGGACGCGGACATCGTCATCCTGATCAACCGCCCGGACGCCTGGGAACGCGACGACCCGCGCGCCGGCGAGGCCGACCTGATCCTGGCCAAGCACCGTGCCGGTCCGACGAGCACGATCGTGGTCGCGCACCAGTTGCACTACAGCCGCTTCGCCGACCTGGCCCACGACTGACCCGAGCCGGGCCTGCCGGTCGCTCAGGAGCGGCCGCCGGGCGCCCAGTCGTGCACCTCGATCGCGGCGTAGCGCTCGGCGGTGAGGAGTCCGCGGGCCGTGTCGGCATCGGTGGCTTGCACCAGGGCTGCCGTGCCGAGCCAGGCGGTGCCGTCGTCGGACCACAGGGGGCCGTAGGCGATCAGGGACTCCGTGGTGGACGGTTCGAGGTCGACGGCGGGGCCGGAACCCAAGCCCAGCACCAAATACAGGTTCGCCGCCTCCGGATCGCCGGGGAATTCCCACATCGTGCGGCCAAGAGCGTTGTCCCAGCGGCGGATCAGGACGTCCCGATAGGCGCCGACCTGGTAATTCGGTTCCGCGAAAGCGAATTCGCGGGCCGCGGCGGCGTCCGGGAGATCGACGATGTGCACGCTGCCGGTCGGCACTTCGCCGTCCAGGGTCGGGCCGCGGGCGATCAGTTCGGCGGCGAAACCGTCCATATAGGACCAATGCGCTTCGACCAGCTCGGCGCGCAACGCGGCGGAGCCTGGGCGGTCCCGGTGGTAGCAGAAGAACTTCACCGGTCGAGTCTGGCGCACGGAGGCGGCCGCCGAGGACGAATTCGCCAAGTCCGCGAACCAGGCGTACCGTAGTAGTTGAAGTTTCAAACACTTGGAGGCAGTCATGGCGACCCGCACCCCGGTCCTGTACCTGAGCCACGGTGCGCCGCCGCTCGCTGACGACGCGACGTGGACCCGCCAGCTCGCGGAATGGTCCGCTGACCTGGCGAAACCTCGCGCGATCCTGGTCGTTTCGGCGCATTGGGAAGAGGCGCCGCTGACGCTCGGAGCAACGACGACGGTCCCGCTCGTCTACGACTTCTGGGGCTTCCCCGAGCACTACTACCAGGTCAAATACGCCGCGCCGGGTGCGCCGGAGCTTGCCGCGCGGGTGCGCAAGCTGCTGCATTCGACCGCGACCCCGGTGCACGACGCCCCGGACCGCGGCCTCGACCACGGCGCGTACGTCCCGCTCGTGGAGATGTTCCCCGAAGCCGACGTCCCGGTGCTGCAGATCTCCATGCCCTCGCTCGACCCTCAGGCGCTCTACGACCTCGGCCGCAAGCTCGCGCCGCTGCGCGACGAGGGCGTGCTGATCATCGGCAGCGGATTCTTCACCCACAACCTCCGCGCGATGCGGGAGGTCGACGGCAGCGACGGAACCCCGCCGGGATGGTCCGCGGAATTCGACCACTGGGGCGACGAGATGCTGCGTGCCCGCGACCTCGACGCGTTGCTCGACTTCCAGCACAAGGCCCCCGCCGCCGCGATGGCGCACCCGCGGATCGAGCACTTCGCGCCGCTGTTCGTCTCGCTCGGCGCCAGCTCGGCCGAAGGCGAGGGCCGCACGGTGATCGACGGTTTCTGGCACGGACTGGCGAAGCGGTCGCTCGAATTCTCCTGACCCAGCACAAAAAACGGGCCCGGAAGCACGTGGCTTCCGGGCCCGCCCGGGTTATCCCCGGCTCGCTTCAGGCGAAGCGATTCACTTCTTGAAGAGGCTGGTCACCTTCGCGGCCAGCTTCTGGAACGCACCCAGCGGACCGGTCGCGTCACCGATCGCCGGCACGGCCGGAGCGGTCGGCATCGTGGTCGGCATCGTGGTCGGCAGGGTCGTCGGCGCACCCGGCACGGCCGGCAGCGCGGCGACGGCCGGCAGCTGGTTCAGCGTCGGCAGCGACGTCTTCACCGGCAGCTGAGCGGGCAGGGCCGGAACGTCCGCACGCTGCGCGGCGGCACCCGGCAGGGCCGGAACGCCGGGCAGAGCCGGAACGGCCGGGGCCGACGGCAGGTGGATGCCGTTCTGCAGCCCGGAGACCTGCGGCAGCGCCGAAGCACCCTTCAGCTGGTTCAGCTGACCCAGCGCGGACAGGCCGCTGACCTGCGGCACGTCGGCGCGCTCGGCACCCGGCAGCGCCGGGGCGGGGAGCGTGGTGGCGGTGGGCAGACCCGACAGGCCCGGCAGCGCCGGAGCCGACGGCAGCGACGGCGCGGCCGAGGAACCGCCCGGCAGACCCGGCACGGCGGGCAGCGCGGGGAGCTGGTCAGCGCCCATCTCGCCGCCGAACGGCACGTCGATGGCCGGTTCCGGGTCGACCGTCGTCGAGTTGGGAGCCTCGGCGGTGGCCACGCCGATGACCTCCAGCGGCACGCCGAAGATCTGCACCAGCGCACCCAGCGGGTGGTAGTAGTCGAAGCCGGACAGCGCCGAGCCCGTGCCGTCGGTGCTGGTGGCGTCGTTGCCGTCGGTCACGGTGGTGACGTTGTCGCCGACCGCGTGCGCCACGCCGCCCACCGCGACCGCGTCGCCGAAGACCTGCGCGACGACCGGCACCGGGAAGTCGAGGATGTCGCCCGAGATCGAGCCTTCCATGCCCGAGGTGGTGTCCTTGCCGGCGTCGGTGACGACGGTGTTGTTCATGGCGTCGCCCGAGGACACGCCCGCGACCGAAACCGCGTCGCCGAAGACCTGCGCGACCGGTGCCGGGTCCACGCCGACGATGTCGCCGGCGACCGCGCCGCCGTCACCGTTGGTGGTGGCGTCGCCGCCCGCGATCGAGGTGATGTCGTTGGTGGCGGTGCCGTGGCCGATCGCGCCCCCGGCGAGCCCGTCGCCGAAGATCGTGCCCGCACCGGCGACCGGAGCCTTGACGATGTTGCCGGCGAGCGCGCCGTCCTTGCCGTCGGCCGTGGCGTTGCCACCCGCCTTCGAGTCGGTCAGGTTGTCCGCCATGCCGGTGCCGATGCCGGCCACCGAACCGCCGACGCCGTGGCCCTGCACCGGCAGCGAGACCGGGGCCTCGACGAGGTTGCCCGCGCCCGCGCCGCCCGCACCGGTCGCGTGCACGTCCTGGCCCGCGGTGGAGGTGGTGTCGTTGCTGGCCTTGCCGTGGCCCTGGCCGACGAACGAGCCGCCGATGCCGAACAGCTGCACCGGGGTCGACACCGGGACGGTGCCGAGGTTCGAGCTGAGGAAGCCGTTGTCGTCAGCGGTGTTGCCGCCGCCGCCCGCCTTCACGACCTTGGTCTCGGAGCCGTCGCCCGAGCCCTGCCCGATGAACGAGCCGCCCACGCCGAACACCTCGGCCGGCGCGGCCACCGGGACCTGCACGATGTTGCCCGAACCGGACGAGTCGTTGCCCTGGGTGCCGTCGTAGTTGCCCGCGGTGACGGTCTTGGTCTCGGTCGAGGTGCCCGAGGCGTTGCCGATGTGGCTGCCGCCGATGCCGTGGACCTCGGGGGCGCCCGCGACCTGGGTGTTGACGATGTTGCCGGTCAGCGTCGAGCCGTTGCCGGTCGTGTAGCTGCCGTCGCCGGAGGTCGCGGTGGTGGTGTTGTCGCAGTTCGCGACCGCGCGGCCGATGTAGGTGCCGCCCACGCCGCACGCCTCGACCGGGAGCGCCACTGCCGGGTCGACCACGTTGGCCGAGCCGGCGGCGTCGTTGCCGTTCGTCTTCACGAAGCCGCCGGAGGTCGCGGTGGTCTCGTGGGTGGAGGAGGACGCCTGGCGGTCGAGCGCCTGGCCGGTGGTGGCGTTGCCGATCCACGAGCCGGCGACGGACGCGACGTTCGCGACCGGGCTGGCCTGCGCGGCGGCGGCGTTGCCGGACAGGAACGACTGGTCGCCGTCGGTCTCGATGTAGGTCGGGATGCCCTTCAGGCTGCCCGGACGGGTGTCGCCCGCCTTCGCGTCAGCCGAGGAGCTGGAGGTGGAGTCCGCGTCCGAGCCCCACACGCCGCCGGCGTTGCCGTTGAACTTGACCGGCAGCGCGATCGGAGCGCCGACCACGTTGCCGCTGCCCGCGGCGCCCTTGCCGTTGGACTTCATCGAACCGCCGGAGGTGGCGGTGGTGTCGGCGTTGTAGCCGCCGCTGTAGGCGTTGCCGAGGATCCAGGACGCGGCGTTGCCGGTCACCTGGACCGGGGTCGCGAACTGGCCGCCGACGACGTTGCCGGACAGGCCGGAGCCCTCGCCGGTGGTGTCGATGTTGCCGGTCTCGCTGGTGCTCTGGTGCGCCGAACCGCCGTGGACCGCGCCGCTGCCGCCGGCGAGGCCGACGCCGTTGCCCGCGATCTGCACCGGGAGCGCGTAGTCGAGCGCCACGACGTTGCCCGCGATGCCGGAGTGCTTGCCGTCGGTCGCGACGTCCTGGTTGTGGCTGTAGGTCTGGTCGTGGTCGCCGCCCTGCACGTGGGCGTCGCCGATGACACCGACCGCGTTGTCGACGATCTGGATCGGGACGACGACGTCGCCGTTGACCTTGTTGCCCTTGAACGCGTCGTGGGTCGGCGTGAGCTGACGGGGCGCGTCCGCCTTCGGGAGGCTGTCGGTCAGGCTGCCCGCGGAGCCGCCGGGCGTCTTCGCCGAGGCGAGCGCTCCCTTGACGGCGGAGGTGACGGGCTTGGTGCTGATCTCGTTGTGGTGCGCCGGGAGGTCGACCTGCCCGAGCGGGGTGCCGATCGCGTTGTTGGCCTCGTCGATCGGGACGGTGACGTTGAGATCAAGCGGGGAGGCCGGGGTGTCCGGGTTGACGTTCTCGTCGGCCGAGGCGATGCCGGTGCCCAGCATCAGCAACCCACCCGTGACCAACGCGGTCTGGAGTCCGCGCTTTGCCCAGGTCTGCATGGGATTTTTCTCCTTCATATCGGGGTCCCTTGCGGGTTTGTGGAGGTGCGCCCTGTTGCGTGAGGGAATGCACCGGGAATGCGTGCGCGGAAATTGCGCAGCGCGCGAAAAACCCGCGGGAGATGTGTCGATGACGGTGACGGCACACGAAGATGTGCGCGTGGGTGCGTCAACGACCCCGCGGGTGAAGTGGATCAGTCAGGAGTGACGCCGGGCTGCTCGCCCGGGGTGCGCGGCGTGTGCGCGAGGCCGGTGCGGGTCGAACCCGCCACGGCGTTGTCGACGGCGGCGGCGACCCAGGAGGGAACGCCGAAGTTCAAACCGTCGAGGTGTCCACCGGGCGCGGTGCTGCCACCGGCCGGGGAGTTCGGGATGGAAAGCGGCGCGGCGGGAAGCTGCGCCGGGGAGAACGGTGCGCCGGGCAGGTCGCGGTCGCCATGGTGGCGCTGCGGCAGTTCGGCGCCCTGCACCGGATCGACGGACTGGACGTCCATCGCCGGGAAGACCGACTGCAACGCGTCAGACGTGGTCATCGCGGCCGCGCCGAGGTTTTGCTCCGCCTCGGCGGGCTGCTCGGGAATGCCGGGTGCGGGCACCTGCTCGGATTCGGGAGCGGGCGCGGTCGGCAGTTTCGGCAGGTCGACCAGGTTCGAGGGAGCGCTCGGGTCGAGCAGATCCCACAGCTTCCGGCCGAAATCCTGTGCGGCGGGCGGCGGGGTGGTCGCGTCGGCGATCACCTGGCGGGCGTCCTCCGGCTTGCGCGCGATGTGCTCGAGCGAGCCGAGCGTGCGCTCCACCGGCTTGACGACCGCGTGCTGGCCGAGGTCGCTCACCGCGTCGCTGACCTTTCCGGCGGCCTGCTGGCCTCCGGCGAGATCGTCGCGGTGAGCGCCGCCGAGCTGGCCGAGCGAGCAGGTGGGCCGCGACGTGCCTGGTTCAGACCACGTGGTGGCTCCCTGGCCGCACGACGAAAGCCCTTGCACCGCACCGGTGACGTCGCCCGCGAACCGGGCCGCGCCGTCGGTGACGTCGCCGATTCCGGCGGCCGTCGCGTCGGTGACCGGCGTGACGCTCGCGTCGACCGGGTCCGCCGAAGCGGCGGAAGAGGAGACGGTCCACGCGGCCGCGGTGGCCGCGAGCGCGCCGCCGACGACGAACAACGCACGCGACGCGAGACGGCCAAAGCGCGTCGCGCCCCGCCTCTCGTGCACAGCGTCGTTCGTCACAGGTGATTTCTCCTCGGGTAAAAAATGATTTCGGTTTTTGCCGGGAACGGCACAGTTCCTCGGTGGTGCAAAACCGAGACAACCAAATTTAGGGGTCGCCGCGCATCCTTGACACGGCTTGATGCCACCATCGTGTGAACAACACAGAGTGTGGCCGGGTCTCACGATGGGTCATCCCCGGAGAAGACGGCCGGTTACTCCGGAGTCGGTTCGCGCAGCCCGGCGAAACGGTGATTCGCGCCCCGCACCGGGCGATCCGCCCGGTTTCGGTCGACGGGGCCGATACGGTTGACCCCGTGAGCCAGCCAGGGCGCGGACAACGCGAACAACCGTCCCTTTCCGAACCAGTCGCCGACGTCACCGGCTTCATCCCGCGCGGACTGCGCGTATCCGCCGCCCTGTCGTGGCGGTTCATCGTGGTCATCGCCGCCCTGTACGCCGTGGTGTGGCTGCTGGGCTACCTCGCCTCGGTCGTGGTGCCGGTGTCGATCGCCCTGCTGCTTTCGGCGCTGCTCGCCCCCGCGGTGTCACGGCTCGTGCAGATCCGCTTCCCGCGCGGACTGGCCACGGCGATCGTGCTCGTGGCCGGGCTCGCGGTGCTCGGCGGGCTGCTGACCTTCGTGATCACCCAGTTCTCCAGCGGCCTCCCGGAACTGCAGCAGCAACTGACCACGAGCCTCAACCAGATCAAGGACTGGCTCATCAACGGTCCGCTGCACCTGCGCCAGGAGCAGATCCAGGACTTCATCAACCAGGCCATCGGCTTCCTGCAGAACAACCAGGCCTCGATCACCACCACCGCGCTGACCACCGCGGGCACCGTCGGCGAGATCCTCACCGGCTTCGTGCTGACGCTCTTCGTCACGATCTTCTTCCTCGCCGGCGGCGACGGCATCTGGTCGTTCCTGGTGCGCGGCGTGCCGACGCGGGTGCGCAATCGCGTGGACGTGGCGGGACGGCGCGGTTTCGCGTCGCTGGTCAGCTACATCCGCGCGACCGCCGCGGTGGCCGTGGTCGACGCGGTCGGCATCGGCATCGGGCTGTGGATCGTCGGCGTGCCGCTGGTGATCCCGCTGGCGACGCTGGTGTTCCTCGGCGCGTTCATCCCGATCATCGGCGCGTTGCTCACCGGCGGCGTCGCGGTGCTGATCGCGCTCGTGTCGAAGGGCGTCATCGGCGCGGTGGTCGTGCTGGCCATCGTGGTCGGCGTGATGCAGCTGGAAAGCCATGTGCTGCAGCCGTTGCTGCTCGGCCGCGCGGTGCGGCTGCACCCGCTCGCGGTGGTGCTGGCGATCGCCACCGGCCTGGTCGCCGCGGGGATCGCGGGCGCGCTGCTCGCGGTGCCGCTGCTGGCCGTGCTCAACGCCGGGGTCCGGTCCCTGCTGCACGAACACGATCCGGATCCGGCGACCGTCGACGCGCTGCACAGCCAAGCCGCCAACCCGAACGACGATCCGGAAGAGGGCGCGGACGACAAGGAGTCCGGCTCCGGCAAAGACACAGAAAGCACAGAAGACAAGAAGTGACTGTTCGACCTTCCCGAGATCCGGCGGCACCGCTGTGGCGCGGTGTCGTGGTGCTGCGCGTCGTCACGTGGTTGTTCGCGCTGGCAGTGGTGATCGCGCACCACGACGGCTTCCAGCGGCCGTGGCTGGGATGGGTCGTCATCGGAGTGATGGCTGTGTGGTCGGTCGTTTCGAGTCTGGCGTACGTGCGCGAGAACGGACGGCACCGCTGGCTGGTGATCTTCGACCTCGTCCTCACCACAGCGCTCCTGCTCACGTCGCCGTGGATCCTGTCGGAGGCGCAGTTCGACAACGCGACTACGCCGTTGATCACCACGGTCTGGGCGGCAGTAGCACCGATCGCGGTGGCAACGCGTTTCGGCGCGCGCTGTGGCGTATCGGCGGGCCTCGTCGTGGCGGTAAGCACTGGTGTCGCGCGCGCGAACGTCGACATCGACGTCATCCGTGACGGGGTGCTGTTGTGCGCGAGCGGTCTCCTTGTCGGCATGGCGGCGACGCTCGCGCGTAGCTCCGCCGAAGCGCTCGCGCGCGCACTTCGCACCGAAGCAGCGACGGCCGAGCGCGAACGGCTCGCGCGCTCGATTCACGACAGCGTGCTTCAGGTGCTCGCGCGCGTACGGCGCCGCGGTCTCGAAGCAGGCGGTGAAGCAGCGGAACTGGCGAGGCTCGCGGGCGAGCAGGAGATCGCGTTGCGCGCGTTGGTGAGCACCGAGCCGACGCGGTCCGGCGACACCGTGGACCTCCGTTCGGCGTTGCAACTGCTGTCGACCACGTCGGTGCAGGTCTCGACGCCGGCCGGAACCGTGGACCTGCCCGCGCACGTCACCGAGGAACTCGTCGCGATCACCCGCGAAGCACTGGCCAACGTGGAGAAACACGCTGGTCCGGACGCGCACGCCTGGGTCCTGCTCGAAGACCTCGGCGACGAGGTCGTGGTGAGCGTCCGCGACGACGGCCCGGGGATCGCGGGCGGCAGGCTGGAACAAGCGGCGGCCGAGGGCAGGCTCGGGGTGGTGAAGTCGATTCGCGGCCGGGTGGACGACCTCGGCGGGACCGCGGTGCTGGACAGCGCTCCCGGCCGCGGCACGGAGTGGGAAGTGCGGGTGCCAACCACGATGAGGGACGGGCGATGACGGAACGGACGATCTCCGTGATGGTGGTCGACGACCACCCGATGTGGCGCGACGGCGTGGCCCGCGACCTCAGCGAGAACGGGTTCGAGGTGGCCGCGACCGCGCCGGACGCCCCGGCGGCGATCCGGATCGCGCGCGCGGTGCGGCCGGACGTGGTGCTGATGGACCTGAACCTCGGCGGCACGTCCGGCGTTGAAGCGACCCGCGAAATCACCGCGGCGGCGCCGGACACGCGGGTTCTGGTGCTCTCGGCCAGCGGCGAACACAACGACGTGCTGGAAGCGGTGAAGGCGGGCGCGTCGGGTTACCTGGTGAAATCGGCGTCCGCGGCGGAACTGGTGGACGCGGTGCGCCGCACGGCCGACGGCGACCCAGTGTTCACCGCCGGGCTGGCCGGACTGGTGCTCGGCGAGTACCGGCGGATGGCCGACGTCCCGGACGGCGCGCCGGAGCCGCCGCGGCTCACCGACCGGGAGACCGACGTGCTCCGGCTGGTCGCGAAAGGACTGACCGCGCGGCAGATCGCGGAGCGGCTGGTGCTGTCGCACCGGACGGTGGAAAACCACGTGCAGTCGACGTTGCGGAAGCTCCAGCTGCACAACCGGGTCGAGCTGGCGCGCTACGCGATCGAGCACGGCCTCGACGAGGACTGACCTCAGGAGGTCGCGACCCCGGCGGCCTGCTGTGCCGGAGCGAGTTTCGCCTTCCCCAGCCGCCAGGCCGGCTCGCCGGGATGCCACGCCGCGACCGCCCCGTCGTCGATGACCAGGTCGCCGGCTTCCGTCCAATCCAGACCGGAATGCTTCAGGTTCTCCGTCGAATACGGCATCGAGGGAGCCTGCTGCCAGCTGCCGTCGCGCAGGTTCAGCAGCCACAGATCCCGGGTCTGCGTACCGGTTCCGGGGAACGACGGGGTGCCGAAATCGACCGCCGCGACATCGCCGTCCCGGCTCGGCAGGACGTACGGATTGGGTGCGGGCACCGGCAGGGCCACCGGTTTCCGCGCTCCGCTGCGCAAATCGAGCACGGTCAGGTCGGTCAGCCCGCCAAGCACGAGCCGATCACCGGCGGCAGCGAGAATGCGCGGCGACTGCTGCACGGTCCGCCCGGTGGCCGGGTCGATCAGGACGTCGACGGTTTCGGCGGTGCCGCTGCCGACGGTGATCAGCAACCCGTGCGAGGTCTCGACCCGGACGAGCGTGTGGCACGACGCCACGGTGCCCCGGCCGAACGAGGTGCCGGTGAGGGCGACGTGCTCCAACCGGCAAAGATCCGGGCCGTCCTCGCGGATCAGCCACACGCTGGTGCCGTCCGCGCCCGGAGCCGCGCTCACCGCTTTGCCGAGCGACCGCGGGTTCGAAAGTCCCAGGTAGACGTACACCTCGGCCGGGTCGCAGGAGGACTGCTGGCAGGTCTGCGCGGTCAGCACGACCGGGGTGTGGCCGACGCGCAGCACGGAGACCGTCCGCTGCCCGCCGGGAACGCCGGGCAGGATTCCGCGCACACCCGAATCGGCGTCGAACACCGTCGGCGGCGACGTGGCCAGCAGCAACTCCACGCCGATGCCGCCGGTGGCGACGAGCCCGTCGAGGCCGGTCGGCGGAGGGGTGGTCGGAGTGGGCCGCGCCGAACTCACCGGGGCGGGCACCGGAGCCTCGCTCGTACACGAGGTCAGCAGACAGCAGGCCGCGGCAAGGGCGACCATCGCGCGAAGTACGGGTCCGTTCAGGGTTTTTCCCCGATCTGCCAGCGGAAATCGAGTTCTACCATCGATGCCATGGCCGAGGAAGAGACGACCGCCGCGCAGCCCGCGACCGAGACCAAGCCGTTGACCGCGCGCGACATCCGGGTGTCCGACGACGAACGCGAGCACGTCGTGGGCGTGCTGCAGAAAGCCATCGGACAGGGGATGCTCACCCTCGACGAGTTCACCGAACGCACCGACCAGGCACTCGCGGCCCGCACCCGAGGCGACCTCAACGCGGTCCTCGCCGACCTGCCCGGACTGGTGCACCCCGGCGCGGCTCCGCAGTACGCGCCGACGCCCGAACCGCCCGGCTACGGGCCCAACTACGGGCTGGGCCAGCGGCTCGAGCTCAACGCCAAGTACTCGTCACTGCAGCGCAGCGGCCCGTGGCAGGTCCCGGCCGCGATGGTGGTGCGCAACAAGTACGGCAGCACCAAACTCGACTTCACCGAGGCCCGCGTCGCCACCTCGGTCGTGCAGATCGAACTCGACTCGAAGTGGGGTTCGGTCGAGCTGATCATCCCGCAGCACGCGGCGGTGGACTACAACTCGATCACCGAGATCAAGTTCGGCTCGCTCGACGACAAGACCGGCAGCAACGGCCGCGCGGGCACCCCGCGCTACGTGCTGACCGGGCGCATCCACGGAGGCTCGCTGGTCATCCGCCACCCTCGGCGGGGCATCTTCGGCTGACCAGCGCCCGGCGCCGGATCCGGTTACCCCATCTCTCACCCGGATCCGGCGTCCCTCGGCTAGGAAAGAGCGTCCGCGACGGCCTTGCGCGCCGCGGCCGGATCGGCGGTGGCGAGCGCCGCCGCCGCGATCTCGCGGGCCTTCTCCCTCGACACCGTCGCCAGGCTCGCGCCGACCGCGCGGACCGCCGGTGCGTTCATCGACAGGCTCGTCAGGCCGAGCCCGGCCAGCACCAGCGCGAGCCGCGGGTCGGCCGCTGCCTCACCGCACACGCCCGCCGGTTTTCCGGTCGCTTCCGCCGCGTCGCCGATCAGCTTCAGCAGGCGCAGCAAACCGGGCTGCCACGGGTCGTTCAGCTTCGCCACCGCGCCGAGCTGGCGGTCGGCCGCGAAGGTGTACTGGGCCAGGTCGTTCGTGCCGACGGACACGAAATCGACCACGCCGAGAATCTCCCGCGCCAGCAGCGCGGCGGCGGGGATCTCGATCATCACGCCCGCGCGCGCGATCCCGGCGGCGCGCACGCGTTCGGCGAACCACGCGGCTTCCTCGACGGTGCCGACCATCGGGGCCATCACCGAAACTTCCGCGCCGGAGTCCTCCGCCGCGCCCGCGATGGCTTCGAGCTGCCGGTCGAGCACCTCCGGCCGGTCGAACGCGATCCGCACGCCGCGCACGCCGAGCGCCGGGTTGGGTTCGTCGTCCGGGGACAGGAACGCGAGCGGCTTGTCCGCGCCCGCGTCCAGCGTGCGCACGATGACCGGCTTGCCGCGGAATGGCGAAAGCACTGCGGCATAAGCTTTTCGCTGCTCTTCGACGGACGGCTCGGCCGGTGCGTCGAGGTAGCAGAATTCGGTGCGGAACAGCCCGACGCCCTCGGCGCCCGCGTCCGCGGCGGCCTGCGCGTCGGCCGGGGAACCGACGTTGCCGTACACCTTCACCCGATGCCCGTCGGACAGTTCGCCGACGCCGTTCCACTCGGCCGGCCCAGACGCGGCGGCGGTGACGATCGGCGCGGACGGGTCGACCGCCTCGATCACGCCGGTGTCGCCGTCGACCGACAGCGCCTTGGCGTCGGAAGCCAGCAGCCCGCGCACCGCGACGACCGCCGGAATCCCCAGCGCCCGCGCGAGAATCGCGGTGTGGCTCGTCGGACCGCCCTCCTCGGTGACCAGCGCGAGCACCTTCGCCGGGTCGAGCCCCGCGGTGTCGGCGGGGGCGAGGTCGCGGGCGACGAGAACGCTCGGCGACGTCAGTTCAGGCACCCCGGGCGGGGCGATGCCGAGCAGTTCGGCGACGAGCCGGTCGCGCACGTCCCGGACGTCGCGGACCCGCTCGGCCATGTACCCGCCCGCGGCCGCCAACGCGTCGGCGAATCCTTCGGCGGCCTGGTAGACGGCGCGGGCCGCGGGTAGGTTCCGCGCCGTCACCAGCTGTTGAGCCTGAGAGGCGAGCGCCGGGTCGGCGGCCATCGCGGCGGTCGTGACGAGGATCGTCGCGGCTTCCCCGGTCGCGGCCTCGGCCTGCGCTTCGAGCCGCGCGGCGACCGCCTGCGCGGCGGGTTCGATCCGGGCCGCCTCCGCCGCCGGATCGTCCGGCGCGGGCGTGCTGGCGGGTTCCCCGAGCGGCTCGGCGACCCGGACGACGGGTCCGCTCGCGCGTCCGGGGCTCACCGCGACCCCGGTCAGCGAGGAACCGGCAGCGGACTCGGCCGGAGCGGCAGCACTCTCAGACATGGTCTAGACCATAGCTCACGTAGACCGCGATCTCTCGCGGCGCCGCGACTGATTCCCGATTTCGCACCCGTTCGACCACCGGACGCACCTCCTCGTGCCACCACGCGCGGGCCAGTTCCGCGCGATCGCGCAGCACCCGGCCCCGCAAAGTCTGCCGGAAACCCCAGGCCTCCGCCGAGTCCGCGAGCCGGAACCAGTCCGCCGGGTCGTCCAGCCACAGGTCGGTCCGGTCGGCGTCGGCGAGCGGGACCCGCTCCAGGAACATCCGTTCGGCCCGCTTCGACGGCAGGTCCGCCAGTGTCAGGCAGCGCATCGCGAACGCGACCGTGCAGACCGACCGCACCTCGGCGAGCACCGCCTCCGCCCCGCGCGCCCTGGCCAGCGCGATCCGGTGGTGTCCGTCCTCCACGAAGTACATGTCGCCCAGCCGCACGAGCCGCACCGGCGGAAGCTCCCCGACCGCGTCGGCGATCGCGCGCCAACGGTCCCGCAGCGCACGGTTGCGGGGCCGGAACAGCCGGTCGAAGTCCTCGGCGCGCGCGAGGGAGCCCACTACGCCGTCGACCGGGACTTTGCGCAGGCCCTCGTAGGTTTCCGCGGTGCGGCCCAGCGCGGCGAGCGTCTCGTCGAGCGGCATCAACGCCAGCGGATCACGCGCTGCCGCGATCCTCCGCAACCGGGTCGCGTACCCCTGCCACCACGCCGAACCGAACGAATCGCCCACGTGACCTGCAACACGGCCCGGACGTGTCTCATTCCAGCTCGGCCGCCGTCGGATACGACGGCTGGGCGCCATGCCGGGTCACGGTCACCGCAGCGACTTTTACTGCCCGGTGGGCGGCTTCGACCAGGTCAGCGCCATCGGCGAGAGCCGCCGCCAGGGCACCCGCGAACGCGTCGCCCGCGCCCGTGGTGTCGACCGCGTCCACCTTGGGCGACTCGACGGTTGTCGACTTGTCGCCCTCCAGCACCGCCGCCCCCTTGGCCCCGAGCGTGACCACGGCCGCGCGCGGGCCGAGCTCGAGCAGCTTGCGCGGGTCAGCGTCGTCCGAACCGAGCAGGTAGGCGGCCTCGTGCTCGTTGACCAGCAGGACGTCCAGCGCGGCCAGCGTTTCCGGCGACACCTCGGCCGCCGGCGAGAGGTTCAGCAGCACCCGCACGCCGTTTTCCCGCGCCCGCACCACGGCGCGTTCGATCGTCGGCAGCGGCACTTCCAGCGAGGCGACGAGCACCCGTACGCCGTCCAGTGCTTCGTCGGTGATGTCGCCGGGCTCCAGCGCGGAGTTCGCGCCGGGGGAGACGAGGATTGAGTTTTCCCCGTCCGGAGTCACGGTGATGTAAGCGATTCCGGTAGGCCGATCGACAGTCCGAACGAATTGCGTATCGACACCCGCATTCGACAACGAATCCCGCAGCAATCGACCGTAGGGGTCGTCGCCGACCGCACCGAGCAACGCGACGTCCGCGCCGAGTTTTCCCGCCGCGACCGCGGTATTCGCGCCTTTGCCGCCGGGGGACAACGCGGTGTCGCCGCCCAGCACCGTCTCGCCGCCGCCCGGACGACGGTCGACCGGGACCACCAAATCGGCATTCGCGGACCCGACTACCAGCACCGCAGCACTCATGCCGCCACTCTGCCATGGCCCTTCCTTTCCGCCGTCGGTGCCCGAAAGTGAAAGCGTTTGTAACTTTCTTGGCGCTCAGTGCGACAATCAGGCGGAACAGCGGCTGTCCGTCACTCGATCGGGGGATCCGTATCCCCCAGGCGTCACTTCTGCGACGGGCTTCGCTCTTCTTCGAGCGTCACCGGACTTGAGCCGATGACGTTGCCCCGACCGGAAGCGCACCGGAGAGGGCATCGGGTCGCCGGCGCCGATCACGTAGCCCCCCGAGTGATCGGCGTCGGCGGCGCCCCGGTTCTCCCGCCAAGTGCCGAAATCGGTGTCCAGACCACCTAGACTGCCCAGATGAGCAGCCCCACACGCAGGGGTCGCGCGCGAGCGGCTACCGAATCCGACATCCGCCGGACCGCGCGGAACCTGCTGGTAGGCCAGGGTCCGGAAGCCGTCACGCTGCGGGCCATCGCCCGGGAGCTGGGGATCACCGCACCGGCTCTCTACCGCTACTACGAATCCCGCGACGACCTGCTGGAAAGCCTCCGCCTCGACGTCTGCACCGACCTCGCCGCCGAAATCGCCGAGGACATCGCGGAACTGCAGGACGAGGGCCTGCTGCAGCTGTTCCAGATCTGCAAGGGGTTCCGCCGCTGGGCGCTGACCCACACCAAGGAATTCACCCTGGTGTTCGCGTCGCCGACCGGGGCCACCGGCACCGCGACCGGCAGCGCGCTGCGCAGGCTCGACGAGCCGTTCGGCAAGATCTTCCTCGCCGCGGCGGGCCACGTGCTCGCCCAGCACGACCTGGTCATGCCGCCGAACGACGTGGTCCCGCCCGAACTCCGCGACGACCTCACCGCGTTCCAGCAGGATCTGCTGACGGTGCTCAAGGAGTCCGGGCGGGAAATTCCGCCGGAGAAGCTGGACCTCGGGCTCACCTACCTGATGATCACCTTCTGGGCGCGGCTCTACGGCCACGTGACCCTCGAGGTGTTCGGCAACTACCCGATCCCGGTGTCCAAACCGGACGTCCTGTTCGAGGCCATGCTCACCGACCTCGCCCGCGACGTCGGCCTCTACCGCGATTAGGCCGCGTGCCCACCGTCGACCGAAAGGGTCGCGGCGGTGATGTAGGCGCTGTCCGGCGAAGCCAGGAAAGCCACCGCGTCCGCGACTTCCGCCGGATTGCCGTACCGGCCGGCCGCGGTCATCGACGCCTGGTCCGCGGCGTACGGGCCGTCGGCCGGGTTCATTTCGGTGTCGGTCGGCCCCGGGTGCACCAGGTTCACCGTCACGCCGTTCGCCGCCAATTCGCGGGCCAGCGCCTTGGTCATCCCGACCATCGCGGACTTGCTGACCGCGTACAGCACCATCCCCGGCCCGGGCACGCGATCGGTCACGCAGCTGCCGATCGTGATCACCCGGCCGCCTTCGCGCAGGTGCTTGGCCGCCGCCTTGGTCGCGGCCAGCACGCCGCGCACGTTCACCGCCAGCACGCGGTCGACGTCGTCCATCCCGGTCTGCTCCAGCGGACCGACGAAACCAACGCCCGCGTTGTTGACCAGCACGTCCAGCCGCCCGAACTCGGCGACCGCCGCTTCCACTGCGGCTTCGACCGCCGCCGCGTCCGCGTTGTCCGCACCGACCGCGAGCGCACGCCTGCCGAGCGCCTTGATCCGGTCGACCACGGTCGCGGCCTGCTCGGCGTTCACCGCGTAGGTGAGCACCACGTCCGCACCGGCCTCGGCGAGCCGCAGTGCCGTCGCCGCACCGATTCCGCGGCTCCCGCCAGTCACCAGCGCCACTTTGCCGTCGAGGTTCATGTCCGCCCCTTCCGTTTGTTTCGCTTTCAACCATCGAAGCGCCGGCCGACGGGCGAAGCTGGCGTCTTTCGGCCGTGACGGTTCGATTCCGCACCCGGGCGGCCACAGCGTGTGACAGACTCCTGCCAGCGAAAAGGGGGAGGGGGACGGGTTGCTGCACGTCCACGAGCTGGTGAAGGTCTACAGCCAACGCCGCGTGGTCGACACCGTGTCGTTCAGCCTGCGACCAGGCACGGTGACCGCGTTCCTCGGACCGAACGGCGCCGGGAAATCGACCACGCTGCGGATGATCTGCGGCCTGACCACGCCGACGTCCGGCACCGCGACCATCGCCGGCCGCCGCTTCGGCGAATGGCCCAACCCGGCGCACGTCGCGGGCGTGCTGCTCGACGCGTCCGCTGTGCACCCCGGCCGCACCGGCAGGCATCACCTGCTCAACGCCGCGAAACTGATGCGGCTGCCCGCTGCCCGGGTAGACCAGGTGCTCGGGCAGGTCGGCCTCTCCGACGCGGCGAACCGGCGGATCGGCAAGTACAGCCTCGGCATGCGGCAGCGGCTCGGCATCGCGCAGGCACTGCTGTGCGATCCGCCGGTGCTGATCCTCGACGAGCCGATCAACGGCCTCGACCCGGACGGCATCCGCTCCACCCGGCAGTTGCTACGCGGGTACGCCCAGCGCGGCGGCACCGTGCTGCTGTCCAGCCACGTGCTGTCCGAAGTGGACCAGACCGCCGACCGCGTGGTGATGATCGGCCAGGGCCGCGTCGTCGCCGACGGTCCGCTGGAGAGCTTCGCCGGCCCGGCCCGCACGCTCATCCGCACCGCCGACCTGCCCCGGCTGACCTCCGCTCTGCGCCAGGCCAGGCTCGAACTGCGCCAGACCAGCGCGGACGGGGTGTCCGTCGCCGCCCCGATGAAACAGGTGTCCGACCTCGCGTTCGGCGCCCGCGTGCAGGTGCTGGAGCTGCGCGAGGAACAGCAGAACCTCGAAGAGCTTTTCTTCCGGCTCACCGGAGGAGCCCGATGATCCCGGCCCAGGCGCCCGCGTGGCAGGCCCCGGCGCAGCGGCGCGCGCCGTTCGGCACCGTGGTGGGCGTCGAACTGCGGAAGATGACCGCGACAGTGGCGGACAAGATCCTGGTGATCTCCGCACCGATCCTGCTGGTGACGCTGTCGCTGCTGTTCCTGCAGGGCGGAATGCGCGACTACACGCTCGACAAGCAGCTGCTGCCGGTGTTCCTCACCATCCGGCTCGGCGCGGTGCTGATGAACGTCGTGCTCGTGAAGCTGATCGCCGCGGAATGGCATTACCGCAGCGCGCAGCCGACCCTGCTCGCCCAGCCGTCGCGGCTGCGCTACGTGCTCGCGCAAGCCACCATCTCGATCGGGGTATGGCTGGTCACCTCGAGCCTGAACCTGCTGATGACCTTCACCTACTACCGCAGCCAGCTCGACGGATACGACACGCAGTTCCTGCTCGACGCCCGGCCGGGCGCGATGGTCGCGACGATCCTGCTCGGCGGGTTCTGCATGACCCTGTTCGCGATCACCATCGGCTGGCTGATCCCCAACACCGCCGGATCGATCACCGCCTACGTCCTGCTGTCGCTGCTGTTCGTGTTCCTGCAGAGCGGCATCGACTACGCGGGATGGGTCGATCCGGCCGAGCCCGCGCGGCAGCTCGCGGGGATCGCCAAGCACGGACCGGTCGCGCTGACCACGTCGCTGGTGGTGTGGATCGGCCTGGCCGGGGTCGCGATCTGGCGGGCGGGCACGCGAGAAGCGGCGTGACCCCGGGTCAACCGGCCAGCGAGCCGCCGCCGGGGTCGACCGTGTTCAGGTAGGTCTCGGCGGCCTTCTGCGCGTCCGGGCAGAAGAGCTCAGCGGTCTGGCGATCCGCGTCGACACTGTCGCCGGGAACCGGGCCGGCGCCTGTCTTGGCGCCGACCCGCACGGTGACCACCTGCAGCGAACCGGTGTTCACCGCGACCAGGCAGCCGTACCTGTCGAGCTGGGAAACCGCGTAATAGCGATCCAGCAGCAGCATCCGGCGGAAGTGGTGGACGTTGTAGTCGTAGGCCTTCCACCAGCCGGGCCACGGCTCCGGGATGCGCTGGTCCGGGTCCATCGAGCCGACCTCGACCTCAATGCCAGCCGACCGCGTCAGGACACAGGACTTGGCGTACGGGTTGTACATCGGCGAACTGCCGCCGAGGGAGCCCAGCAACTCGGGATTCTTCTCGAACTGCGAACAGTCGCCCGGGAACAGCTTCGGCCTGCTCTTGATGACCGGCAGCGTGTCGTAAGCGATCGAATCCGCCGGCAGCCGCGGTGCGGGTTTCCCCGGCGGCGGAGCGGGCGCGACGGCGCATCCCGACAGCAAAGCCGCCGCCGCGGCAGCTATCGCGGTGATCGCTCGGTTACGCACGGAAAGCACAGTACCGGCCCGGGATCGCCTCCCGGGCCGGAACTCGCTTTTTCACAGCACGATGTTGACCAGCCGGCCCGGCACCACGATCACCTTGCGCGGCGTCTTGTCGCCGACCAGCGCGGCGATCTTCTCGTCGGCCAGCGCGGTCGCCTGCACCGCGTCGTTCTTCGCGTCCGCGGCCACGGTGATCCGCGAGCGGACCTTGCCGTTGACCTGGATCGGGTACTCGACCGAGTCCTCGACCAGGTACTTCTCGTCCACGACCGGGAACGGCCCGTGCACCAGCGAATCGGCGTGGCCCATCCGGTGCCACAGCTCCTCGGCCACGTGCGGGGCCAGCGGAGCCAGCAGCAGCACCAGCGGTTCGGCCAGTTCGCGCGGGGTCGCCGCGGCCGAGCCGTACGCCTTGGTCAGGTGGTTGTTCAGCTCGATCAGCTTCGCGCCCGCGGTGTTGAACCGCATCTCCGCGTAGTCCTCGCGAACCCCGGCGATGGTGCGGTGCAACAGTTTCCGGTCCGCCTCGGTCGCCTCGTCCGCGGAAACCCGCAGCTCGCCGGTCTGCTCGTCGACCACCAGCCGCCACAGCCGCTGCAGGAACCGGTGCGCGCCGACGACGTCCTTGGTCGCCCACGGCCGCGACATGTCCAGCGGGCCCATCGACATCTCGTACAGCCGGAAGGTGTCCGCGCCGTAGGTGTCCGACATTTCGTCCGGCGTCACGGCGTTCTTCAGGCTCTTGCCCATCTTGCCGTATTCCTGCTTGACCTCTTCGTCGCCGAAGAAGAACTTGCCGTCGCGCTCGACGACGTCCTCAGCAGGCACGTACACACCGCGCTTGTCGGTGTAGGCGAATGCCTCGATGTAGCCCTGGTTGAACAGGCGGCGGTACGGCTCCTTCGAGGACACGTGGCCCAGGTCGTACAGCACCTTGTGCCAGAAGCGGGAGTACAGCAGGTGCAGCACCGCGTGCTCGACGCCGCCGACGTACAGGTCGACGCCGCCCGGGTCGTCCACGCCGTGCTCGGCCGGGCGCGGGCCCAGCCAGTACGCCTCGTTCTCCGGCGCGCAGAACACGTCCTGGCTCGCCGGGTCGACGTAACGCAGCTGGTACCAGCAGGAACCGGCCCACTGCGGCATGACGTTCGTGTCGCGGCGGTACTTCTTCGGCCCGTCGCCCAGATCCAGGGTGACCTCGACCCAGTCCTTCGCGCGCGACAGCGGCGGCGACGGCTCGGAGTCGGCGTCGTCCGGGTCGAAGGTCTTCGGCGAGTAGTCGTCGACCTCCGGCAGCACGACCGGCAGCTGGTCCTCGGGCAGCGCGATCGGCAGGTTGTTCTCGTCGTAGACGATCGGGAACGGCTCGCCCCAGTAACGCTGGCGGGCGAACAGCCAGTCGCGCAGCTTGTACTGCACGGTGCCCTCGCCCGCGCCGCGGTCCTCCAGCCAGGCGATGATCGTCTTCTTGGCGTCGGCGACGCCCATGCCGTTCAGGTCGACGGTGTCGTTGGCGGAGTTGATCGCCGGCCCGTCGCCGGTGAACGCCTCGCCCTCGAAGCCCTCGCCGGGGTCGACCGTGCGGACGATCTCCAGCTCGAACTTCTTCGCGAAATCGTAGTCGCGCTGGTCCTGTGCGGGCACCGCCATGATCGCGCCGGTGCCGTAGCCCATCAGCACGTAGTCGCCGACGAAGACCGGGATTTCCTTGTCGTTGACCGGGTTCACCGCGTAGGTGCCGGTGAAGACGCCGGTCTTCTCCTTGTTCTCCTGCCGGTCCAGATCGGACTTGCGGGAGGCGGCGGCCCGGTACGCGGCGACGGCCTCGGCGGGCGTCTTCGCGCCGCCGGTCCAGCTTTCCGGGTGCTCGCCCGGCCACTGCGCCGCGGTCAGCTTCTCGACCAGCGGGTGCTCCGGCGCGATCACCATGTAGGTGGCGCCGAACAGCGTGTCCGGACGGGTGGTGAAGACCTCGATCTTCTCGCCGCCCGCGGCGAACGAGACCTTCGCGCCCTGCGACCGGCCGACCCAGTTGCGCTGCATGGACTTGACCTTCTCCGGCCAGTCCAGCAGCTCCAGGTCGTCGACCAGGCGGTCGGCGTACGCGGTGATCCGCATCATCCACTGGCGCAGGCTCTTGCGGAACACCGGGAAGTTGCCGCGGTCGCTGCGGCCGTCCGCGGTCACCTCCTCGTTCGCGACGACGGTGCCCAGGCCGGGAGCCCAGTTCACCGGAGCCTCGGAGATGTAGACCAGCCGGTGGTCGTCGATGATCTTGCGCTGCTCGACGGTGCTCAGCTCGGTCCACGGACGGCCGTCCGGCGTCGTGCGCTCACCCGCCGCGTACGCCTTCTCCAGCTCCTCGATCGGACGCGCCTTGCGGGCGTCCTCGTCGTAGTAGGAGTTGAAGATCTGCAGGAAGATCCACTGGGTCCACTTGTAGTAGTCCGGGTCGATCGTCTCGATCGAGCGGCGCTCGTCGTGGCCCAGCCCCAGCCGCTTCAGCTGGCGGCGCATCGTGGCGATGTTCTGCTCGGTCGTGGTGCGCGGATGCGTGCCGGTCTGCACCGCGTACTGCTCGGCGGGCAGGCCGAACGCGTCGTAGCCCAGCGTGTGCAGCACGTTCCGGCCGATCATCCGGTGGTACCGCGCGTAGACGTCGGTGCCGATGTAGCCCAGCGGGTGCCCGACGTGCAGGCCGGAACCGGACGGGTACGGGAACATGTCCTGCACGAACAGCTTGTCCGAGGGCACCGGCTCGCCCGCTTCCGCGAGCGGGCCGACCGGGTTCGGCGCGTGGTAGGTGCCGTGGTCGGACCAGTGGTCCTGCCAGCGCTGCTCGATCTGCCCGGCCAGCTCCGCGGTGTAGCGGAACGGCGGGGCGTGCTCAGCGTCCGCGGCACTCTTCGCCGCGGCCCCGGTGGCCTCGTCAGACCCTGTCATCGCCGTCTTCCTCCGTGTCGAGCCACTCCCAGAAACAACTCGACCCCCCAAGCCAGAAGGCATGAGGGGTCGCCGCGCCGAGCCGGTCATCGGACCAGGTCAGCGCGGCAGGCCAAGGAGCAGCCGAGCCGTGTTCATGCATTCATCGTAACGCGCTGGTCAAAGCCGTTCCGACGGGACCGCCAAAGCGACGACCTGGGTGACTTGCGACGCGGAGAAGTTGTTGTCGCTCACGAGCACGAGGGTGCGTTCCCCGGACGGCAGCGCCGGGCCCCAGGTCATCCCCTCGATGTTGTCCACAGTGGAGAGCGGCAGGTCGGAGAGGTCGGCGAGCAGCTTCTTCTTCACCGGCTTGACGTGCTTCGCAGCGGTCAGGGACGGGGTGTGGAGGACGTTCGTCGCGCCGGTGGTGTCGATCTCGAAGATGCGCACCTTGTTGCCGACGCCGGTGACAAAGGACCGCTCCATCATCAGGAACTTCGTCGGGTCGGCCTGGTTCACCGCGAGCATCGAGGAAACCCCGGTGTCGGCGAACCCGGTGGCGGGCTTGGGCTCGGCGAAAAGCTTCTCCTGCGGGTACGCGTACTGCGCGAGCACGGGCCCGAAGCGGCTCTGCAGGGTGATCCGCGACAACGCACCCGACGTCGGCGTGGGCGGCGGCCCGTCCTGCAGCAGCGGGGCCTCGACCTCGCTGGCCAGCAGCGTGCCGAACCCGGTGTAGGCGAGCCCTTCGAGAACGTAATTGCGGCGCGGACCGGCATCCGGCGTCATCCGCTCGTTGGCGGGCAACGGCAGGTCGCGGACGTAGTGCCCGTCGCGGGTGGCCTCGCGGATCGAGGGCTGGATCAGGTGCTGGCCGGCGAGCCGATCGCCTTCCTGCGACCAGACGTAGTGCCCGGTCCACGGGTCGACGCGCAGTTCTTCGGGGTCGATCGTCTGCTCGTTCTGGGGAGCGGCCGGGTCGTTCTTCGCGAGCGGCGGATACGGCGTGCCGTCCGGGCGCAGCAGCGGATGCGTACCGGTGAAGGTGACCGGACCCACACCGTTGGCGCCGACGTCGAACTTCGCGGTGTAGAAGCGGGCCGGGTTGATCGCGGACCGGTCGTCGCTGATGAAGGCGTAACCGCCGGTGCGCGGATCGAAGTCGACGGACGACAATCCGCCGACCGTGGTGCCCTGGAACTGCAGATTGTGCGGCACTCGCTGCTCGCCGAGCAGCCGGACGGGCCGCTGCGCGGCAGCAGCGGCGGTCCCGGTTCCGGGGACGAGCAAGGACAAGGTGACGATCCCGGCGGCAGCCAGCAGCCGGTGTCGCGTGGACGAAGACATGGCCCGTAGCACAGCCGACGAGGGTATCCGGGACATTGCCGCGAGGTCACGCTTATCCTCAGGGGGTGTTCGCTATCGCGCTCGTTCCGATCGTCCTTGGTGTCGTCGTCGGCTGGGGTGGCTTCCTCGGCGTGCGCGGGCGGCTGAGCAGGGCGAGCGGGGCCGGAGTCCGGACCGAAGCCTCGATGCGCAGCGAAGAGGCGTTCAAGCTCGCCAACCGGGTGGCCGGCATCCCGACCCTGGCCGGAGGCGCGGCCGCGGTCGTCTGCGGACTCGCCGGTCTCGCGATCCCCGCCACCGCGGGCCTGGTCGCCGCCGCGATCGTCGGACTGCTCGGCCTGCTGGTGATGGTCGTCGCCGGAGCCCGGATGGGCGCGCGAGCGGCCCTGACCGTGCCCGCCCCGTCGCCGGCCCCGGCCGGCTGCAGCGGCTGCGCGTGCGGCGCCGGCGGCTGCGGAGTCCTGCAGAAGTCCAGCGAGGCCTAGTTCCGCTGCAAATCGCCAGGATGGGTGGCCAGCAACGCGAGCGGCACCCCCTGGCGGCGCAGCACCTGACCCCACAGGTCACGGCTGGGCGGCGCGAGAATGTCGCTCGGCAACGCGGGGACGATCACCCAGTCCTCGCGCTCGATCTCGCCCGCGAGCTGCCCTGAATCCCACCCGGCATAGCCCGCGAACACGCGCACGCCCCGCACCTTCGGCACGAGCACCTCGGGATCGCTGTCCAGATCGACCAGCGCGACCGGCCCCCGGACGGCAACCACGCCCGGAACGCTGGAAGCGGTCTCCCCAGTCCGCAACGCGGCGAGACAAAGCGCGGTCTTCTTGTCGACCGGCCCGCCGACGAACACCGACTGCGGCTCCGCGACATGCGCGCCCCACCCCGGCAGGACGTCATTCACCGGAACATCGGACGGCCGGTTCAAGACCACCCCGAGCGTGCCCTCCGCCCGATGATCGATCACGAACACCACTGTCCGCTTGAAGTTCGGGTCGAACATCGTGGGTGCGGCGACCAGGAGCGTTCCCGGTTCAACCTCGGCGTCCGCTGGCACGCCACCCATGATCCCATCACCCGCCGAGGGAAATCCTCCCGGCACGGGAACACCAGCACCACCCGCCCCGTTGAGAACAATGAGCCGGCGCACTCGTGTCCCCCGGGCTCACTGAAGAACCGCCTTTGTGGAATACCGGTCCGGCCGGAGCCACACTGCGCCAAGCCGCCGAGAGGCGAAACGAGTGCGCCGGTGTTCTCGAGTCCTGTTCGGTGCTGCGCACCTTCCCCTTCCACCGGCGCCGTGTACCCGGGGGGCCGAGCCCCCCGGACCCCCGCGGTGCCTTTGGCTGCGGTTTTCGGGGTGGGCGGGGGCGGAGCCCCCTTTGTTTTGGCAACCGGTGCTGGTGGGGTTTGTTGCTTCCGGGGCGTTGTTGGCTAGGACCGTTCGGTGGTCGGCGAGCTGACGCGGGTGCGGCGGCGGCCTTCTCGGCGGCTCGGTCCGTGGCTCGGTCCGTGGCTCGGTCCGTGGCTCCGCGTCGGCTTGGATGGATGTGGGTGAGCTTTGTTGTCTCGGGGCCGCTGCAGGCTGGGCAGGTCAACTCGCCGCCTCGTGACCTGACGCCCACCAACGTGGGTGGGTGGGTCTCCGTGCTTCGGGGTCGTTGCTGGCCGGGCAGGCCAACTCGCCGCCCAACGACTTGGCCCAATGTGGGTGGGTTCCGTGCTTCAGCGCCGTTGGTGGCTGGGCAGGCCAACTCGCCGCCTCGTGACCTGGCCCCAGCCAATGTGGGTCGTTGTTGTTTCGGGGCGTTGTTGGCTCGCCGGGCCAACTCGCTGCCCGGTGATCTGATTCGGGCAGGTGCGGGTGGGCCTCTGTTGCCTCGGGCCGCTGCGGGCTTGCCGGGTCAACTTGCCGCCCGGCACTCTGGCTCGGGCGGACGTGGGTGGCTTGTTGCTCGGGGCTGCTGTTGGCTGGGCAGGCCAGCTTGCCGCCCGGCGATCTGATTCGGGCAGGTGCGGGTGGGCTTTTGTTGCCTCGCGCCGCTGCGGGCTCGCTGGGCCAGCTCGCCGCCTGGCGATCTGGCTCGGGCTGGCGTGGGTGGGCTTTGTTGCGGTCGGGGTGGCGTTAGCTCGCCGTTCAGCGGCTTGGGCCGAGTGAGGTTGGGTTGGGCGTTGTTGCTTCGGGGCGCTGTCGGCTGGGCTCGTTCGTTCGCCAGGGGCGACGCGGCGCGATCTGCCCCTAGCCAGCCCGGCGTACTTGGGCTGTCGATTTGTCGCCTTTTGGGGTGCTGGGGTTGTCGGGGGTGGTCAGTAGGGTTGTGTGGTGCGGGTGGGGGAGTGGGTCGTTCGGGAGCCGTTGTTTCGGCGGTTGTTGTTTACGCGGTTCGCGGCTCAGTGGGGGGACGGGGTCTTTCGGGCTGGGCTGGCTGGGGCCGTCCTGTTCAATCCGGAGCGGGCTGCTGATCCGTTGGCTATCGCGGAGGGGTTTGCTGCTCTGCTGCTGCCGTATTCGCTGGTGGGGCCCTTTGCTGGGGCGTTGCTCGATCGGTGGGACCGGCGGCGGGTGCTGGTGTTCGCCAATCTGGTGCGGGCCGTCGCGATCTTGGCGTCCGTTGTTGCGGTGGGGGCCGGGGTCGGCGGGATCGGGTTGTTTTCGCTTGCGTTGCTCGCGGAGGGGATCAGCCGGTTTATCGGGTCTGGGTTGTCTGCTGCGTTGCCGCATGTAGTGGAGCCGTCGGCGGTGGTTTCGGCTAATGCGGTCGCGGCGACGCTCGGGTCGGCGATCGCGGTCGTCGGTGGCGGGTGTGCGATCGGGTTGCGGGCGGTGTTCGGGACCGGGGATGTCGGGTCGGCGGAGACCACTGCGTTTGCTGCGGTCGGGGCGTTGGTGTCCGCCGTGCTCGCGCATCGGTTCGCGAAGGGTGTGCTCGGGCCGACGGTGGTTGACGAGCCGACAAATCCGGTGGTGGCGGTCGCGCGTGGGCTCGCGGATGGGGCTCGACATGCGTGGCGGGCGCCTCGGGTTACGGCTGGGTTTGTCGCGTTGTTCGCGCATCGGGCGGCGTACGGGATTTCGTTGCTGCTCAGCGTGTTGCTGATGCGCAATTACTTCGCTGACGACGGGATCTTTCGCGCAGGACTGCCCGGGCTCGGCCAGATGGTCGCTTGTGCGGGAGCAGGAATTCTCGTCGCGGGGCTGGTGACGGCGCGGCTGATTCGGTCGCTCGGGCGGACATGGGCGGTGCTCGGGTCGCTGCTCGTTTCGGCGGTCGCGCAGGCCGCGTTCGGGTTGCCGATGTTGCTGCCGTTGGCGTTGATCGCGTCGTTCCTGATCATGGGGACCGGTCAGGTCGTGAAGCTGTCCGTCGACTCGTCGGTGCAGCTGGATGTCGCGGACGAGGCTCGCGGGCGGGTCTTCGCGCTGTACGACACGCTGTTCAACATCACCCAGGTGGTGGCGGTTTCGCTCGCGGCGCTCTTCGTCAAGGACAACGGGTACTCGCCCGAGCTCATGGTGGTCGCGACCGCGCTCTATCTGCTGGGCGGGGTCGGATACCTGCTGGCTGGTCGGCGGCGCGGCGATTCGCTGCCGCAAACCGTTGAACCCAAACGGGGGTAGTAACTCACCGTTGGGCATTAGGGTGACTTGTGACCCGGTCGAGTTAATCTCGGCACGCGCAACCGACACGGGGGGCCACCGTGAGCACCATCGGCGACGACCGTGCCCGTCTCGACGCCGCGCCGGCTGTCCTGACCTCGCCCGACGGGCTTGTCCGCGCGACCGCCGGGCCGGCCGGCACGCTCGGCAGGCTTGAGTTCGCCCCGGACGCCTTCGAGCGGACGACCCCCGCGCAGCTCGCGTCGACCGTCCAGGCACTCGTGCAGCACCTGGCCGACGCACCCGAACCGCAGCACAGCTCCTCGATGCCCGCCCCGCGGCCGACCCCGCGTCGTGTCCGTCCGCGCGGAACCGTTCCGCAGAACCGCCGTCGCGGGTCCTGATGTCGTCCGCTCCGGACGCAATGATTCACGTGGAACCAACGGGTACCGGTCAGCAGGTGCTCGTCGAGATCGGTCGGCTGATCAAGGCGCACCGGGCCGATCCGGACGCACTGGCCGGCATCGGATTCGCCCAGCTCGGCGACCATTACGAGGTACAGGCCCGCAACACCGTCGCCACCACCGAGATGGTCCAGCGGCTCACCGACTTGCGCGCCGAGATGTACCAAGCGGGCCGCGGCACCTGGGTTCAGGCGCGCTACGTGCTCACCCCGGACGGCGCGTTCGACTTCGACTACTTCACCGACGACGAGCCCCCGTGGACGACGCCGCCCGATTCGTCCGCCTACCTCGCCGAACTCACCACCTTTCCCCGCGACGACGAGCACCTTCCCGACTGGTGGCGGTTGCACGTCGGCCTCCCGCTCGGCGTCGTCTTCCGGCACGCCACCGCCGGGACCGGCGAACCGTTGTCGCAGGAAGAGCTGCCGCTCGTGTTGCGATACCTCGAACGCGAGGCCGAGGTCGGCGAACGACACCGCACTGACGGCACCTGGATTTGGCCGGTCGAGGTGGCCGAGCGCTTGAGAGAACACGGCACAGCGCCCGAGCCCGAACTGCTCCAGCACATCCGTGACCTGGGCTTTCATCCGCCGTACGTCGACCATCTGGTGCGCCGCACGGCGGAAGCCGACCTGGCCGGGAAACCCCGTCCGCGACCCACGCCGGACGACCTCCAGCGGACCGCGGGCGACGTCGCCGCGGAGCGGGAAACCAACCCCGACCCGGTCCTGTCCGACGCCGAACTCCTGACCCACCTCGAACACCGGCTCGACTCGTTCGGCGTGTGGGCCGACGTCCGCTGCCTCGGCGGGCGGGAAGCCGGGAAATGGAGCCTCTACCAGGTCAAAGCCGGGTGGGCGGTCGTCGCGCCGGACGGTCGGGAGCAGGCATTCGCCCGCCTCGAAGACGCCGCGCACCACCTGCTCGGCGCACTCCTGCTGCATCCCGCCCGCGCGACCGGCGGCCGCGAAACCCCGCTGGAAACGGCGCGGGAGGTCGCCGACTGGCCGGTCCAGCCCGTGCCGGGTGACCCTCCCCTCACGCTGCTGCGGAACAAGAGACTCACTCGGTTGGCGGAAGGTACCGTCGTTCTGCGATTCGGCGAAGAACCCGGCAACCTGGTCCACCACCAGGCGGTACGGTTCGCGACGACGTCCCTGCCACTCGAACGGGAGCGCATGACCAGCACTTTTCGCCTCCGAAGATCACTCCACGTGATCACCGGGGTGACGGTGCCCTGGGCGAACCTTCCCGGCGGCGCGGTGGCGTACGTCTTGCCCAAGCCGATCGCGGAGCACGAGTCCGACGGAAGCCTGGAGAGGATCGAGTAGGTGGAAGCGGCGGAAGCGGTGGAGAAGGTCGGGAAGTGGTTGCGCGCCGTGCACGGCCCCGAGGTCTCCGGGCCGGGCGGCCTTCGGGTCGACCACGACCGCGTGCTGCGGGTCCCCGAAGGCTGGTCGATCCCCTACAACACTGTCGCGTTCCTCGACGACGGCCGTCCGGACAAAGAGCTGTTCCCCGCCCCGTCGGTGCTCGTGCGCGAGCCGGACGGCGAGCTGCGCCAGGCGCATCCGCATCCGGGCGGGCTCAGCACCCCGGTCGCTTATCCGGGACAGGAGAGCTGGCGCGAGGTCGTCGACCCGGAGTACGCGAAGGCCGGGCTGGGCGAACTCGGCGTGCCGCTGCCCGCGGTCGCCGGCTGGGTGAAGGTCGACAACGACGGCCACCAGACCGGTGACGAACGCGAAAACCCCGAGTACAAGGCCGGTCCGATCCGCCGCGGCTACCCGAAGCCGGAAAACCCGCTGGAAACCCTCCTCGCCTTCGCGAGCGTCGGCTGGCTGTCGCGCGAGCAGCTGCTGATCGGCCTGCTGCGCTGCGAGGTCTTCGTGCCGTTCGACCTCAAAACCGGCGCGACCGACCGGTTCTACTTCTCCGAGGAACGCAACGAGCTGCGCGTCTTCAGCTCGACCCGGCACCTGCCTGCCCGCGAGCACGCGTGGTGGCGAGTCGACTTGGCGACATTGGCCGAGTTCGAACACCCGCCGAACCTGGTGATCAACGGCGGTCCGGCCACTTTCGAGGACGTCGCCGGCGCCGAGCTGACCACGATCGCGAAGCGGTTTCCCCGCCAGGAACCGCGGGTGGACGAGAACGGCCGCTGCCCGGAGATCGAAGAAGACCTGGAGAAATTCGCCGTCGAAACCGCCGCCCGGATCGGGCTGGAGAAGCCGGTCGACATCCCGAAGGCGGCCGCGGAACGCGCGCGGCGGCACGGGTTCGAGCTGACCGCCGACGAATGCCGCAAGACCGTCCTCGGCCGGTCGTGGCTGCGCCGGTTCGAACAGCCGGAGCCGAGCCGCTCGCGGCCGAACGACCTGCGCGCCAACGGTCTCGTGCCGTCCTGGGACAACGACGGCCGGATCGTCCCGAAGCTCGACACGTTCGGCAAGTACCCCGAGATCAGCCTGGAGAACTTCCGTTACGGCTGGCAGCGGGTCGTCGGCGCGTGGGTCGGCTTCGCGCTCGGCGAGGCGCTCGGCTCGGCCGTCGACCGGATGCGGCTGGACGAGATCGTCTCGACCTACGGTCCGGACGGCGTCCGCGACCTGCCGCTCGCGTTCGACCAGCCGGGCCGGATCGGCTCGATGACGCAGCGGCTGCTGTTCCTGACCGAGGCCGTGATCCGCAGCCCGCACCGCGAACAGCCGGAGTCGCGCGACGTCGAAAAGCTGTTCCCCGGCGTGGTCCGCGGCGCGCTGGGCCGCTGGCTGCACACGCAGGGCGCGGCGATCCAGAACGCCGACGGTTTCCTCGTCAAGGTGCCTGAACTGCACGCCCGCCGCGCGATCGACGACGCCGAGCTCAACGCGTACCACGCGCTGGTCACTGGCGATCCGCAAGCCGCGCCGATGTCGGGTCCGGCCGCGCTGCTCGGCGCGCTGCCCGCGGTGCTGACCGCGGCGGGTCCGGGCACCGGGTTCAGCGGCGGCATCGGCCAGGTCGTGCGCGATCTCGCCGGAGTGACGCACCAGCCGGACGACGTGGCCGCCGCGACCTACCTGGCGTGGGTGTTCGAGAAGGCGCTCACGAAGGATTCGTTCAGCTATCCGGTGTGGAATCTGTCCCGCGAGGTCCTCGAGGAACACGACGGCCCGGAGTGGGGACCGGTGCGCGACCTGGTGGCCGAGGCGGTGCCCTTCTTCGGCGAGCACGGCCTGCCGGACCTGCGGATGCCGGAGCTGATCGGCGACGGACACAGCACGCTGTCCGTCCTCGGCCGCTCGTTCGCCGCGTTGTCCGGCTTCGAGAATTACCCGGAACAGGCCATGCTGCGCGCGGTGAACCACTCCGGCCGCAGCGCGCTCACCGGCGCGTTGACCGGTGCGCTGCTCGGCGCGCGGGTGGGCGTGCCCGGGCTGCCGCGGAAGTGGGTCGAGCAGCTTGAGCTGCATCACCTGATCGAACAGGTGGCGACCGACGCGCTGTGGCATTTCGACCGGCATTCGGCGAGGAACGCACTCGGCGACGCCTGGGTGCAGCGCTACCCACGGCACTGATCGGTCACCCGAGCAGGTATTTGTGGGCGCATATTCTCCCGTCTCCGGTGACCGATGGTCGGGTCGTGACACGGTCAGATAGGTTCGTTGCGGCTACACGGGGGACTTCGGGGAGGAACCAGACGTGCGGTACCGGGTGGAATCGGGAGAACGCCCAGACGGCCTGTACGCGACGCTCGACGATCGCACTTTCGCGGCACAACGCTCGACCACCGACGGCACGCTGCTGCTGACCGTCGTCGGCGACGAGGAAGCGCCCGAAGGGTTCGACCGTGAGCACGAGGGGAAGCCGGCGCGAGTCGTGCTCGCGAACGAGGTGCCCGCGACATTCGATCTGCGCACCTACGTCGAATACGACGACGAACTGTTCGAGGTCGCGCCAGGCGACCAGCCGAATCTGACGCTGCGCTGGACGCGGCACGATCCGGTGCGCGCCGCGCAACTCGGGCTCACCGATTTCTCGGTGACCGTCCCGGGCAAACAGCTCACCGGGCTCTGGCTGACCCGGCACGACTACGGCGAGCCGAAGGCCGAGACCGAGGGCGGCGACCAGACCCGCATCTTGCGGGGGATCGGCCGCACGCTGCGTCAGGTGCCCGGCGGGTGGACGCGGGTGGCGGCGCAGTTCCGGCAGGTCGGCGACTACTCCGAGCTGGAAGTCCGCGCGGTCGGCGACGAGAACGGCCCGGTGTCGGTGGCGCTGCCCGGCACGCCGCAGCTGAGCACGCTGTTCTCCCAGCTGCGCGCCGCGATGTACCAGCCGGAGACCGGCACCTGGTTCCAAGGCACCTTCACGCTCGACGCCGATTCGCAGTTCGATTTCGACTTCGACGCCGACCAGGAGCCGGACTGGCGGCTGCCGCCCAACGACGGCGGCGAGCCCGCCCGCGAGTCCTACCTCGTGGAGCTGACCCGTTTCCCGCGCCCGGACAAGCACCTGCCGGACTGGCTCGGCGCGAAAGCCGGGCTGCCGCTGACCGTCGGGTTCCGCCAGGCGCGGCCGGTCGACGCGCACAACGAGGGCGAGCGCCCCGTGGTGAACCGCCCGCCGGTGCCGCCGGACCAGGTCCGCGGCGTGCTCGACTACCTGTTCCGCTCGCCCGTCGTGCTGCACCGGCCCGTGCCGCAGCCGGACATCTTCGCGCCCGGCGCGCCGCCGGACGTACCGCAGGCCTTCCACACCGACGGCACCTGGATCTGGCCCGCCGCCGTCCCGCACTACCTGCGCAAATACGGTGTTCCGCCGGAGCCGGAGCTGGTCGAGCACATCCGCGCCGCCGGGTTCCGGCCGCCGATCGTGCGCGATCTGGTGCGCGCGACCGCCGAAGCCGACGTGCTCGGCAAACCGCGCCCGGGCCGTACCGAGGCCGACATCCCGGACGACAGCTCGCTCGCCCGCGCGGTCCGCGGCGAGCCGACCCTCGGCCTGCGCGGGGCCGAAACGTTGGCGCTGTTGCAGCAGCGGCTCGTCGAACACGGCGTGCCGTCGTCGGCGTACCGGATCGGCGCGAACGAGGTGCCCGCCGAAGGCGTGTGGACGTTGCGCCGCGCGGAAAACGGCTGGGAGGTGTCGCGTCCGCCCGCAGTGGAGCCGGTGGCGTTCGCCAATCTCGCCGACGCGGCCCGGTTCCTCCTCGGCACGCTGCTGATGCTGCCGCCGCAGGCCCCGGACGAATCCGATCAGCCCGCGGACTGGCCGATCCTGCCGATGCGCGGCGAGCCGCCGCTGTCGTTCTTCCGCGGCAAACGGATCGTCGTGCTGCCCGCCGGAACCACGGTGGTCCGCTTCGGGCCCGAGACCGGGAACCTGGTGCACGCGAATTCGGTGCGGTTCCTGGAAACCTCGCTGACGCCGGACCGCGAACGCGACCGGCACGAGTACCGCGTGCAGCGCACTATCCGGGTGCTGACCGGCGTCACCGCGCCGTGGGCGCAACAGCCCGGCGGGGCCACCGCGTACCTGCTGCCGCGGCCGATCGCGCAGCACCTCGAGCAGGGCGCGCTATCCCGGCTGTGAAGCCGTGATCAGCACGGCGGGCGACCACCAGTAGTCCGCGAGCGGTTCCACCGTCACGTCGGCGAACCCGGCGGCCTCGAGCTGCCGGGTCCACTGCGCGGCCGGATGTTCCCAGTTCGTCCGTGCCGTCCCGGCGGCAACGCCGAGCAGCACCGGCAGCAGAAATCCTTGTGCCACCAGGGAAGCCTGCTCGCCGTATTCGGCGACGCCGCGTTCGTACCTACGCACGAGCGACTCCAGGTCAGCGGTGTCCGGCACGTCGAATTCGGCCAGCACCAATCGTTCCGTCCGCGCTCGCAACGCACTCAGCACCTCAGCGCGGACGGAGGGCTCGATCGACTGCAGCGCGAACGTCGACTGCGTGAGGTTCCACGTGGAACCATCCGCGGCGAGAAAGTCCTGCGCGGTCAACGAAAACCGACGCGCACCAAGCACTTCGACGTCCGCGAGCAGTGCCTCCGACGGCTCCACCAGGTCGATCCGCTCCGGCCGGAACGAGGCCCGCGACAACGCCGGTTCGATCGCCAACCCGTCGCCGCACCCGAGATCCAGCAACGCGGCCGGACGCCAGGAGTCGTACCGCGCGGCCAGTTCTTCGCTCAACCGCCGGTACAGCTCGACGTTGCCGCCACCGCGGATGAACGCCGTGAACGCGGCCGGCTGGTCGTACACCGGACCGCTCGGACCCGCCGCGAGATACGTCGCCAGCTCGGCGCCCAACGGCGTTCCAGCCTCTGCGGCAAGCGCACCGGCTCGCTCAACCTCGCCGTCCCGGTACGCCGCCAGCGCACCCGCCACCCCGCTCACAGCGGCACCCACAACGTCACCCTCGTTCCGCTCCCCGGACTCGATTCGACCAGCGAGGTCCCGCCGACCTCGGACAACCGCGCGGTGATCGACTCGCTGATGCCGAACCCGGCCGGCCGGTCCGCCGGACTGAACCCGGTGCCGTGATCCCGCGTGATCACCGCGATCCCGCCGTTGCGTTCCTCCACGCGTACCACGACCTTGTCCGTCTCCGCGTGCTTCATCGTGTTGCGCATGGCTTCCCGCACCGCGTCGCGGATCGCGATCTGCCGGACCTCGGACAGCGTGTCGTCGTCCAGTTCGGCGATCACCAGCTGCGCGCGCAGCCCGTCCCGCGCCATCTCCGCGGCCAGCGCCGCGAGCTTCTCGCCGAGCGGCCGCGCGCCCTCCTCGGCCCGCTGCGCGGCGGCGGTCTCGATCGTCTGCCGCAGTTCGATCGCCTGCGCCCGGGCCAGGCGCTGCACCTCGACCAGCCGCTGATCCGAATCGCCCGGACCGCCGAGCGCGATCGCTTCCAGCGTCTGCAGCACCGTGTCGTGCAGCATCCGGTGCTGCCGCGCGCGTTCGGCGAGCCGTCCGTTGCGGATCCCGTACGCCAGCGCCAGCCGGATCCCGAGCCCGAGCAGGATCAGCGCGCCGACCGCGGTGAACAGGACGCCGAACATCGTCGGGTACAGCGACGCGGCCTGCGCGAAATCGAAGGTGCCGTGGTTGAGCAGGTCCGACAACAAGCGCACTGGCAGGCTGAGCGCCGCCAGCCCGATCCCGGACGGGATGCCGACGGCGAGGGTGAGCAGGGCGACGCTGCCGAGCAGGTGCTTGTCCGCGACGCCGACCGCGTCGTGGAACACCGCGGGCGACACCGTCGCGCCGATGAACAGCTCGAACGCGAGCGTGGCGACGAGGTCGATCAGCAGCAACCGGCCCGCGAGATCACTGCGGAACGGGGCCCGGCGCATCATCCAGAACAGGCCGAACGCGCTCAGCGCCACCGAGCACACCGCGACGATCGCGACCGACGCCAGCCCGGCCGACCCGTGCCTGACCGCGTACGACCCGAACGTCGCGGGCACCATCAGCAGCCGGTAGACCAGCGGAACCAGCACCACGTACCGAGCCGCGCGCAGCAGCAGCCCGTCGCGCTGCCGCTCGTCGACCGGACCGGCCATCCGCGAGATCCGCTGCAACGCGCGCACCGGGGTCGGATCGCCGATCTCGTCGGTCAGCCCGGTCGTCGCCGTGGCCAGCGCGGGCGTGCCGCGGCGCAGCAGCATGACGAGAAAGCTGGCTCCGCGCCGGTCCCCGTCCTGCTGCCGCGTCATCGATCCCCCCGGTTCGGTTCGAGACAGGGAGTATCTCGGCTGCCCGGGCGATGATCCAGAGGCCAAAGGGGGATCGTGGTGAACCCGCGATCCCGAATTCATTTCTTGGGGCTATTCGCCCGAACCGAGGCCCTCCGCCGCCGCCCACTTCTTCAGCTCGGCGACCGCCTCGTCGTGCTCCAGCGGACCGCGGTCCAGCCGCAGCTCCTTGAGGAACTTCCAGGCCTGCCCGACCTGCGGGCCCGGCGGGAGGCCGAGCAGCCGCATGATCTCGTTGCCGTCGAGGTCCGGCCGGACCCGGTCAAGATCCTCCTGCTCCTTGATCCGCGCGATGCGGGCCTCGAGATCGTCGTAGGTCGCCTGCAGCGCGGCCGCCTTGCGCTTGTTGCGCGTGGTCGAATCGGCGCGGACGAGCTTGTGCAGACGGGTCAGCAGGTCGCCGGCGTCGGTGACGTAGCGGCGGACCGCCGAATCGGTCCACTCGCCGCCGCCGTACCCGTGAAACCGCAGGTGGAGGAACACGAGCTGGGAGACCTGCTCGATGATCTCCTTCGAGTACTTCAGCGCCCGCAAACGTTTGCGGGCCATCCGAGCACCGACCACCTCGTGGTGGTGGAAGCTCACGCCGCCGCCCTGGGTGAACTCGCGGGTGGCCGGTTTGCCGATGTCGTGCAGCAGCGCGGCCAGCCGCAGCACGAGGTCCGGCTCGCTGGTCGGTTCGTGCGATTTCTCCAGCTCGATCGCCTGCGCGAGCACGGTCAGCGAATGCTGGTAGACGTCCTTGTGCTGGTGGTGCTCGTCGATCGCCAGCCGCATGCCGGGCAATTCGGGCAGCACCCGGTCGGCCAGCCCGGTGTCGACCAGCAGCTCAAGGCCCGGCCGCGGGTCGGGGGCCAGCATCAGCTTCGACAGCTCGGTCTGGACCCGTTCGGCGGTGATCCGGTCGATCTCCTCGGCCATCGACGTCATCGCCTCGACCACGCGCGGCGACGCGGTGAAGCCGAGCTGCGCGGAGAACCGGGCCGCGCGCATCATCCGCAGCGGGTCGTCGGCGAACGACTCCTGCGGCAGCGCCGGGGTGTCGAGCACCTTCAGCCGGAGCGCGTCCATGCCGTCGTGCGGGTCGATGAACGTCTTCCCGACCAGGTCGATCGCCATCGCGTTGACGGTGAAGTCGCGGCGCAGCAGGTCGCCCTCGATGGTGTCGCCGAAGGTGACCTCGGGGTTGCGGCCGACGCGGTCGTAGCTGTCCGCGCGGAACGTGGTGATCTCCAGCGTCGTGCCGTTCTTGGTGACGCCGACGGTGCCGAACGCGATGCCGACGTCCCAGACCGCGTCACCCCATTCGCTCACGATCTGCAGCACCCGGTCCGGGCGCGCGTCGGTGGTGAAGTCGAGGTCGTTGGACAGCCTGCCGAGCAGCGCGTCGCGCACGCTGCCACCGACCAGGTACAAGCTGTGGCCGGCGCGGGCGAAGCGCTCGGCCAGCTCGTCGGCCAACGGGGACACTCGCATCAATTCCGTCACCGCGTTCTGCTGGGCGACCAGGTTGTTCACTCGAATCCCACCACGAAAATGACGCCGCCACCGCGGACGCCGCCGGACACGGACACGGAGAGCCAGAGTACCCGGGCGACCGTTTGCTCTAGCATCGCAGCATGTCTGGATCCGCCGGTCGCGCCGGGCCGCCGACGCCGCGCCGGCGGCGACGGCGCCACCGCGGCAGGCGGCTGACCACGGTCGACGAGACCTCGGCGGGCGGACTGGTCGTCGACCCGGAGCGCGAACACGCGGTGCTGATCGGGCGGCTCGACCGACACGGCAGACTGCTGTGGTCGCTGCCGAAGGGCCACATCGAGGACGGGGAGACGGTGGAGCAGACCGCGGTGCGCGAGGTGAAGGAGGAAACCGGCATCTCCGCGCGCGTCCTGCACCCGCTTGGCGCCATCGATTACTGGTTCGTCGCGCAGCAGCGCCGGGTGCACAAGACCGTGCACCATTTCCTGCTCGAAGCCACCGGTGGCGAACTGTCGGACGAGGACGTCGAGGTGACCGAGGTCGCCTGGGTTCCGCTGGCCGAGCTGGAGACCACCCTCGCCTACGCGGACGAGCGCAAGCTGGTTCGCGGGGCAGCAGAACTTTTCGCGCCCGACGAGCGCGGCTGAGAGGGAGCACCCGAGTGAAGCGGCCCGCCGCCTTCTTGCTGTCTTTGCTGATCGTCGCCGCCACCGCGTTGTTCGGTGCGCCGGCGGGCGCGCAGGAGAATCCGTCTCCGGAACCGGCGCGGCTGCGGCTCGACCTCGGCCAGCTGACCCCGCGCGTGATTTCCAGCGCGGACCAGGCGATCACGGTGGCCGGGACGGTCACCAACACCGGATCGCGCCGGATCGTCAAGCCGATGGCCCGGCTGCAGATCGGCGAACGCCTCGCCAGCCCGCGCGCGATGGACTCGGTGCTCGCCGGGACCCCGGTGCAGGACACCCCGCTGACCGAGTTCACCACGCTCGCCGAGGACCTGGAGCCCGGTCAGAGCGCCCGGCTGAACATCACCGTGCCGCTCACCGGGCCGCGCGGCGCTGGCCTCCGGCCGGGCGTGTACCCGCTGCTGGTGAACGTGAACGGCACCCCGGAGTACGGCGGCCCGGCCCGGCTCGCCGCGGTGAGCTTGCTCATGCCGGTGCTGTCGACGCCGGGTCACGCGAACAACCAGTCGACGCAGCGGCATTCGAAACTGGCCGTGCTGTGGCCGATCACCGACAGCACCCCGCACGTCCAGTCCGCCCCGTTCGGCGTGCCGATGACGCTGACCGACGATTCGCTCGCCGACCAGCTGAGCCCCGGCGGACGGCTGTATTCGCTGGTCTCGGCGGCGCGAGCGGCGCAGGAGACGAATCCGAAGATCGGCGGCTCGCTCTGCTTCGCGCTCGATCCGGACCTGTTGCGCACCGTGGACGCGATGAAGAACGGCTACCGGGTCAGCGGCGGGGCGACGGGCAAGGGCGCGGACGCCGCGTCGAACTGGCTGGCGGCGCTGCGTGCGCTGGTCACCGGCCGGTGCGTGATCCCGCTGCCGTTCGCCGACGCCGACCTCACCACGCTGGGCAAGATCCGCGGCGCCGACGGCAACCCCGACGCCGGCCTCATGACCACGGCGCTGAACGGCACCGCGACGATCCGCCAGGTGCTCGGCGTCGAGTCGAAGAGCGGCGTGCTGTGGCCGGGCGGGACGCCGGACGACAAGGCGCTGTCGGCGATTTCGTCGGGCGGCTTCCAGACCGTGCTCACCGACAGCGGCAAGCTGCGGGCGGGCGGTGACGACGAGACGGTCACCGGCGCGGCGACCCTGTCCGACGGCCTGCGCGCGCAGCCGACCAACTCGATGGCCACCGCCGGTCTCACCGGATTCACGCCGAGCCCGCAGGCGCCGACCACCTACAGCGGAGCGTCGCAGCGCGCGGTCTCCACGCAGAACGGTCTCGCCGCGGTCGCGTTCGAAGCCGGGCTCGGCCGCACCGAAGGAACCACCGGCGGGCCGCTGCTCATCGCGCCGCCGCGGCGTTGGGACGCCACCACCGACGAACTGAACGCCTTCCTGTCCGGGCTCGGCAAGCTCACCACCGCGGGCGTGACGGCCGGTTCGACGCTCGACGACCTGCTCGGCACCGCGCCGGAAGGCAGCGCTTCGCTGGCCGCGGACACCCGTTCGGACGGCGGCGCGGCGGTCGCCGGCCAGCTGTCCGGCCTCGACCAGGACGCCACCGGCCTGGTGTCGGCGATGCAGGTCGACCAGCGGAACCAGGTCGAACCGAAGGCCGTCGTCGGTCCGGTGCGCGACGCGCTGGTCCGCGGCAGCTCGACCGCGTTCGGCCCGTCGGCGGTGGCGTCCGCCTCGGCGAACGCCACCGCGGAGCTCGCCGCGATCCGCGACCAGGTGACCGTCGAACAGCCGAAGCAAACGTTTGCGCTCGCGTCCGGGTCCTCGCCGCTGCCGGTGTACGTGCACAACGACCTGCCGGTCGGCGTCACCGCGCAGATCGTGCTGCGGAACAACATGGGCGTCCGGCCGGAACAAGCGGGCAAGAACCTGCTTTTCCCGGCGAAGGGCGGGCAGACCAAGTACGTGCAGATCGAGGCGCTGCGGGCCGGCCGCCTGTCGGTCGATGTGTCCTTGACCACCCCATCGGGCACGGATCTCGGCGCGACCGCGCGGTTCGAGCTGACCTCGACCGAATACGGCCCGATCACCATCATCGTCACCGTCGTCGCTGGTTGCGCGCTGCTTCTGCTGGCGTCCCGGCGGATCTACCGGCGGATCAAGGAAAGCCGCGGCGGCACGCCCTGACAGGCCAAGGGGCCGGGTGCTCGCGCCCGTTCCCGATTACCCTGAGTCCGCGCTGCCACAATGGCAGGGGCAAGGGGACCGCCGAGGATTGGGCACGCGTTGGACAAAGAGCCGGGTCAACCACCCGAGCGTGCGGGTCGTCCTCGGCGGGACGGCGCGGCGCCGAGGCGGAGCGACCAGCCTCGCCGCGCGGTGCGGGACGCCCGTCGCCAGCCGCCCCCTCCGCCGCCGCCCGCCGACCGCAGGCAGCCGCCGCCCAACGGCACCCGCCGGATGCCGTTGCCCGACGAACGTCCGCCCGCCGACCGGGCGCCCTCCGACCGGGTCCAGCCGCGCCGGATCGACCCGCGCCGCGGCGACCCCCGTGAACCCCGCGAACCTCGGGAACCCCGTGACCCCCGGGACCGCGCGCCGCGCCGGGTCCCGCCGCCGCCGCCGAACGGCCAGCGTCCGGCCCCGACCAGGGCCGCCATGCCGCCGGTGCGCAGGCCGCCCCCGCCGAGGCAGTCCGGGCCGCCGTCCGGCCCGCAGCAGCTCCCGCCGTCGGGTCCGCAGCCGATCCCGCCGAACCAGCCGCCGAACCGCGGCCAGCTCCCGCAGCCGACCCCGCCGCCCGCGAACGTGCCGGGCCCGCAGCCGCCGGTGCACCGCGGCCGCGGCCCGCGTCCCGGCACGCCGATCCGGCCGTGGCAGGAAGAGGCGATGCGGGACCCGGACGCCACCCGATTCATCCCGCGCACCGCGGGCGTTCCGCTGGCGGCCCCCTCGCGCTGGCCGACCGCCGACCCGGACGTGCTGCGCCCGTACGACGCGCTGGCCACCCAGGTCATGCCGCGGATCAAGGACGCGCCGCTCGCGCGTCCGGCCGAGGCACCCGAACAGCCGAAGGACGAGGGTCCTTCGGTCGCGAAGGAATCCGGCCGGATGGCGATCGCGTCGCTGATCAGCCGGATCACCGGGTTCCTGTGGAAGGTGCTGCTCGTCGCGGCGATCGGCAACGGGATCGCGACCGACTCGTTCAACGTCGCGAACACGATGCCGAACATCATCTTCGAGCTGCTGCTCGGCGGCGTGCTCACCAGCGTGGTGGTGCCGCTGCTGGTGCGTTCGCAAGACGACCCCGACCACGGCCAGGCCTACGCGCAACGGCTGCTGACCACCGGCGTCACCGTGCTGTTCATCGGCACCGTGATCGCGGTGATCGCGGCGCCGGCGTTCACGTCGCTGTACATCGATTCATCCGGCAACGCGAGCGCGGGCCTGACCACCGCGTTCGCCTACCTGCTGCTGCCGGAGATCTTCTTCTACGGCGTGTTCGCGCTGGTCTCGGCGATGCTGAACGCGAAGCACGTGTTCGGTCCGACCGCGTGGGCCCCGGTGATCAACAACCTGGTGGTCATCTTCACGATCCTCGTGGTGTGGTTGATGCCCGGTTCGATCGACACCGGCAATCCGTCGCTCACCGATCCGAAGGTGCTCACGCTCGGTCTCGGCGTCACCGGCGGCATCGCCGCGCAGGCGCTCATGCTGATCCCGCCGCTGCTGCGGTCGGGCTTCCGCCCGCGCTGGCGCTGGGGCCTGGACAGCCGGATGAAGGAGTTCGGCGGGCTGGCCCTGTGGGTCGTCGGCTACGTCGCGGTCAGCCAGGTCGGCCTCACGATCACCACCCGCGTGCTCACCAAGGGCACCTCGGGCGGCGTCACCGCCTACAACTACGCGTGGCTGCTGTTCCAGCTGCCCTACGGCGTGCTCGGCGTCTCGCTGCTGACCGCGATCATGCCGCGAATGAGCCGTGCCGCCGCCGACGGCGACACGAAGAAGCTGGTCAGCGACCTGTCGTATGCCTCGCGGATCTCGACGGTGACCCTCGTCCCGATCTCCGCGGTGATGACGATCGTCGGCTCGTCGATGGGTGTCGCGCTGTTCGCGCTGGGCAAGGGCTCGCTGGAGGGCGCCGAGCGGATGGGCCAGGCGCTGGCGATCACGGCGTTCGCGCTGCTGCCGTACGCGCTGGTGATGCTCCAGATGCGGGTGTTCTACGCGATGAAGGACGCCCGCACGCCGACGTTGATCATGATCGTGATGACCGTGGTCAAGGTGCCGCTGCTGTTCCTGTGCCCGGTGCTGTTGAACCCGGAGAACGTCGTGCTCGGCGTGATGATGGTGAACGCGCTGACCTACGTGATCGGCGCGATGCTCGGCCAGGTGTGGCTGTGGGTGACGCTCGGCAACCTGCGCAGCAAGCGGGTGATCGGGGTGATCCTGTTCACGGTCGTGGCGAGCGTCCTCGGGGTCGGCGCGGCGTGGGTCGTCGGGCTGATCGTGCCCTCGTCCCTCGGCCCGGTTCTGCACGCCTGGATCAAGCTCGTCCTGCAGGGACTCGTCGGGATCGTGGTCTCGTTCGGGGTGCTCATGGCGCTGAAGGTCGAGGAGCTGAAGCCCGTAACATCGAGATTCACCCGATTGATCAAGCGCGGGTAACGATTGATTCACGACTCACGACGCTTCTACGGCTGATGATCCGGGTACCCTCGGTGCCGGGAGCGAAGCGGGAGAGAGCGTGGACACGAGACGAAGCGAGCAGGCGGGGGACGCCGCGGGCATTCGCGCCCGGGGCGGATCGCTCGCGCCCGGACGCGTCGTAGGGGACGGCCGGTATCGCCTGCTTGCCCAGTTCGGGGTAGACGAGCGGGCCGCCGCGCACCTCTGGCGCGCGCGGGACGGGCAGCTCAAACGAGACGTCGCACTGACGCTGCTGGTCGGCGATCCGGCCGATCCGGAGGCGGCGCGGCAGGCGAGGCGCACCCTGGAACGGGCCGCGCACGCGTCTAAGTTCGGGCACGGCGGCGTCGCGCGGGTGCTGGACGTGCTCAGCCTCGGCAGCGGCGTCACCTCCAGCGAGGGACTGCTCGGCGTCGTGGTGGCGGAGTGGACCAAGGGCAGCGACCTGGTGGACCTGGTCGCGCAGCGCCCGGTGGCCCCCGCCGCGGCCGCGCGGATGGTGCAGGCGCTCGCCGAAGCGGTCGACCACGCCCACCAGAACGGTCTCGTCCTCGGCCTCGACCACCCGCAGCGGCTGCGGCTCACGCCGGGCGGCGCGCTCAAGCTCGCCTTCCCCGGCCCATTGCCGGAAGCGACTCTCCGCGACGACGTCAAGGCGCTCGGCGCGGTGCTGTATCTGCTGCTCACCGGACGCTGGGCGCTGCCGGGCGGACCGCCCGCGATCCCCGCGGCCCCGCTCACGCCGCAGGGGCACGTGGTGCCGCCGCGGTCGCTGGTGCCGGCGGTGCCGCCGGAGCTGTCCTCGCTGGCCGTGCGCACGATCGAGGACGGCGGCAGCGGCGGGATCCGCACCAGCTCGGCCATTCTGCGCGTGCTCGGCCAGGTCGCCGAGCAGGAGGAACGCACCCAGCTGATCAACGCGGTCGGCAAGGACGACCCGGCGGCGGAGACCGACGGCACGATCTGGACCACGAAGAAGCCGGTGAAGGACGTCGCGCGGCGGCGGAAGCTGGCCTTCGGCGTCACCGTGCTGGTGGTCGCGACCGTGGTCATCCTCGCGTGGGGCGGGCTGATGCTGATCAACCTGTTCCAGGGCGACGGCAAGCCGACCGGTCCCACGATCAACGTCGCGGCCCCGCCGAGCAGTGCTCCGGCGAAACCGGGCAACCCGGCGCCACCGCCGGGCAACCAGCCGCCCGCGGCGCCGAAGATCGGCGACCCGGTGGCCCCGAAGTCGGCGACGCTCTACAACCCGCAGGGCTCCGGCGACAACGCGGGCCGGGCGAAGAACACGATCGACGGCGACCCGGGCACGGTCTGGAAGACCGACCAGTACCAGCAGCAGCTGCCCGCGCTGAAGCCCGGCGTCGGCATCGCGGTCTCGTTCGACAACCCGGTGAACCTCGCGCAGGTGAAGATTAGCGCGGACAGCCCGGGCACGAAGGTCGAGATCCGGTCGGCGGACAGCAAGAATCCGCAGCTCGACGACACGAAGGTGGTCGGAAGCGGCGACCTGAACGGGCCGGACACCACGATCACCCTGCAGCAGCCGACGCAAAGCCAGTACTTCATCGTCTGGATCACCCAGCTGGGCGACAACGGCGGCGACGGCTTCCTGAGCCAGATCGGAGAGCTGAGCTTCCTGCCTGCGGCGTGAGCTGCGAGCACGACTCAGTAGGCTCTGCCGGGTGACGGCTGCAGCTCCCACGGATGCGGATCTGATCGCGGCGCACGCCGCGGGCGATCCGCATGCGTTCAGTGAACTGGTCCGGCGGCATCGAGACCGCATGTGGGCGGTAGCGCTGCGCACGCTGCGCGATCCGGAAGAGGCGGCGGACGCGCTGCAGGAGGCGTTCATCTCGGCCTTCCGCGCGGCGGGCAAGTTCCGCGCGGAGTCGCAGGTCACGACCTGGCTGCACCGGATCGTGGTGAATGCGTGCCTCGACCGGATCCGGCGGAAGCAGGCCCGGCCGACCGTGCCGCTGCCCGAGACCGGCGAGTACAACGAACCGGCCGCGCCCGGCGACTCGATGGCCGAGAAGGAGACCAGCCTGCTGGTCCGCAAAGCGCTCGACGAGCTGCCCGAAGACCAGCGCGCGCCGATCCTGCTCGTCGACGTCGAGGGCTATTCGGTGGCCGAGACGGCGAAGATGCTCGGCATCGCCGAGGGCACGGTCAAGAGCCGGTGCGCGCGCGGGCGGGGAAAACTCGCGAAGGTTCTCGGGCATCTGCGGAACCCGGACGGGGGTGGCGACGTCCCAACTAACGAAAGCAAACGCAAGCACGCCACTTCGGAGGGGTCCCGGAGTGCCGGGCGAGCCCAGCGCTCGCCGGGGAACGGGGAGGGACGATGACGGACGAGAGCCGGGGGGCAGGCGGAACCATCGGGCCGCCCTGGTCTGTCGACCTGCTCGCCGACCTCCACGCCGGGGTCCTCGACGACCAGGAGGCAGCGCAGCTGTGGCCGCGGGTGAACGCGGATCCGGAGGCGCGCGCGATCATCGAGGCCCTGGAGGCGACCACCGCCGACCTGTCCGCGCTCGCCGCGGAACCGGCGCCGCCGATGCCCGCCGAGTTCGCGGCAAGGCTCGACGCCGCGCTCGCCGCGGAGTCGGCGGCCCGGCAGGAGGCGACGTTTCCGGCGGCCGCACCGGAGCCCGCTGAACAGGCGGTCGCGCCGGTGGTGGACCTGTCGGCGGCGCGGAAACGGCGGAACCGGCAGCTCGGCTGGGGCGCCGGGATCCTGACCGCCGCCGCGGCCGCCGCGGTAGCGATCACGCTGACCGTTCCCGGTGCGACCAAGACCAATACGTCCGGTGTCGCCGCGCCCGCGCCGTCTTCGGCAAGCGGCCCGTCCGTCGGCAGCGACGGCAGCGGTGCGGAAGCGCTGCTGGGCGGCGGTCTCGGCGTGCGGAACTACGGTCCGCTGCAGGACTCGAAACGCTTCGACGCGTGCGTCGCGGCGGCCGGCATGGACCCGGCGGTGCGGCCGGAGGGCGTGCGGCCGGTGACCGTCGAGGGCAAGCCGGGCGTGGTGGCGATTTACACCACCGGCAAGCTCGCGCAGTTCCGGCTGGTCGCGTTCGGCGCGGACTGCGGGCCGGGGAACGCGGACAAGCTGTTCGACAAGGTGGTCGGCAAGAAGTAGCGGGCAGGACGTAGCGGGCGTCACCGCCGGGAACACCTCCACCTACGATCGTGTTGAGCCTGGAGCACAGGTCATGACGAGCGGAGGGTTGACGGGTGGCTGCCGAGGAAATCAGGAACCTGATCGTCGTCGGGTCGGGTCCTGCCGGTTACACCGCAGCGGTCTACGCGGCGCGCGCACAGCTCGAACCGCTGGTGTTCGAGGGCACGCAGTTCGGCGGCGCGCTGATGACGACCACCGAGGTCGAGAACTTCCCGGGCTTCCGCGACGGGATCCAGGGTCCGGACCTGATGGAGGAGATGCGCAAGCAGGCCGAACGGTTCGGCGCGGAGCTGCGCGCGGAGGACGTCGAGTCGCTTGAGCTGACCGGCGACGTGAAGTACGTCGTCGCGAACGGCAAGCGCTACGCCGCCCGCGCCGTCGTGCTGGCCATGGGCGCCGCCGCGCGGTACCTGAAGGTGCCGGGCGAGCAGGAGCTGCTCGGCCGCGGCGTGTCCGCCTGTGCGACCTGTGACGGTTTCTTCTTCCGCGACCACGACATCGCGGTGGCCGGCGGCGGCGACTCGGCGATGGAGGAGGCGACCTTCCTGACGAAGTTCGCCAAGTCCGTCACGATCGTGCACCGCCGCGACGAGTTCCGGGCGTCGAAGATCATGCTCGAACGCGCTCGCGCGAACGACAAGATCAAGTGGCAGCTGAACTCGCAGATCACCGGCGTCGAAGGCGACGGGACCGTGTCCGGCCTGAAGGTGCGCGACACGCAGTCCGGCGAGGAGAAGACCCTCGACGTGACCGGGTTCTTCGTCGCGATCGGCCACGATCCGCGCAGCGAACTGGTGCGCGGTCAGGTGGACGTGGACGAGGACGGCTACGTGCTCACGCAGGGCCGCACGTCGTACACGAACCTGCCCGGGGTGTTCGCCGCCGGCGACCTCGTGGACCGCACCTACCGGCAGGCGATCACCGCGGCCGGTTCCGGCTGCAGCGCGGCGATCGACGCGGAACGATGGCTCGCGGAGCACGGCGAGGCCGAGGCGAACGAAGCACCGGAACTGGTCGGCGGCGGCTACGGCGCCGGCGAGCACTGACTTTCCCACCGAGTTGAAGGAGCAAGCGATGTCCGAACCCGTGAAGGTGACCGACAAGTCGTTCGTGGACGACGTCCTGACCAGCGAGAAGCCCGTTCTCGTCGACTTCTGGGCGACCTGGTGCGGGCCGTGCAAGATGGTCGCCCCGGTGCTCGAGGAGATCGCGAAGGAAAACGGCGACAAGATCACCGTCGCGAAGCTCGACATCGACGAGAACCCGAACACGGCGCGTGACTACCAGGTGATGTCGATTCCGACGCTGATCCTGTTCCAGGGCGGCAAGCCGGTGAAGCAGATCGTGGGCGCGAAGCCGAAGGCCGCGCTGCTGTCCGATCTCGCCGACGTGCTCTGAGCGGTCCACCTGCTGAGAACCCGGGCCAGCGGCTATCGACTCGCCGGTCCGGGTTCTCGCACGTTCGGGAACCACCCGCACGGGGGTGGGCGCGCAGGTGCACTCGGCGTGTCCGCCGCGCGGCGACGCACCCGCCGGTGGCGCACCGACCGGGCCTGCGTCCTTACCGAGAGTTCACAGGGCACAATAGGTGCCTGGGTACACCCCCTACCCGGGTTTCTGTTTCGCATCGAGCCGGTTTCGGTGCCTGAGGAAGAGCGAGGAGTGCATGCGGGTACTCCGCCGCGGTGACGCCGGTCCCGACGTCGCCGAGATCAGGTCGATCCTTGCCGGGATGGATCTGCTCCCGCCGGTGGCGGGGACCGAGCGGTACAACACGTTCGACGTCGCGGTGGAGCAGGCCGTGCGCGCGTTCCAGCAGCGCCGCGGGCTCATCACCGACGGGGTGGTGGGCCCGGCGACGTACCAGGCGCTCAAGGGCGCGAGCTATCACCTCGGGAGCCGCCCGCTCCAGTACCTTTTGTCGTCGCCGGTGCACGGCGACGACGTTTTCACTCTTCAGGAGCGGCTCACCGAACTGGGCTTCGACGCGGGCCGCCCGGACGGCTACTTCGGCCCCCAGACCGAACGCGCCCTGCGCACGTTCCAGCGCGACATGCGGCTGACGTCGGACGGCATCTGCGGCCCGGCCACCATCCGCGAACTGCACCGACTGTCCTCGCCGCGCGCTCGCGGCGGCCGCCCGGTTTTCCTGCGCGAGCAGGAGCAGGTGCGCCAGGCAGGCCCGCGGCTGCGCGGCAAGCGCATCGTGATCGACCCGGGCCACGGCGGCGAGGACCTCGGTGTCGTCGCGGGCGGCCTGCGCGAGGCGGACATCGCCTGGGACCTGGCGCGGCGGCTCGAAGGCCGGATGCAGGCCACCGGCATGGAGGCCCTGATCAGCCGGGGCCCGAACCACAGCCCGACCGATTTCGAACGCGCCCGTTTCGCCAACGACGCCGGCGCGGACCTGTTCCTGTCGCTGCACAGCGACGGCAACCCGTCGCCGCGCGCACAGGGCGTCGCGAGCTTCCACTTCGGCACCGGCAACGGCACGACGTCCACCGTCGGAGAACTGCTGGCCGGCTTCATCCAGCGCGAGGTCGCCGCCCGTACCGGCCTGCTGGACTGCCGCACGCACTACAAGACGTGGGAGATCTTCACCCGCACGCGCTGCCCGGCCGTCCGCGTGGAAATCGGCTACCTGACGAACCCGGACGACGCCGCCCGCCTTGGCGACCCCGCCTTCCGCGACGTCGTGGCCGAGGGCATCCTCATCGCGGTCAAGCGCCTCTACCTCCTCGGCGAAGGCGACCAGCCCACCGGCACCTTCACCTTCGCCGACGTACTGGCCCACGAACTGGCCAAAGCCGAATAGCCCTCTCTCGCTATTCGCCCCCTCCGGTTCTCCCTGCCTTACCCCGAGCCCACCCTGATTCGCCCTGCCCCGGCCTTTCCCCGCGAAGACCGCCCCAGGGCCCACTCAGCGCGCCCCGCCGCCGCACCGCCCTCTCAGCCCGTGTTTACCCGTGCTGACCCGCCCGCACCCCGAGCAACCACTACCCACAGTCACCACCAGCCGCCGCCCCCTCAGCGACCCCTCCCGAGCACCGCCACCCCCGAACCAACCGCACCCGCGCCCTAAAACAACCGGAGCCCCCACACCGCTTAACCGGCGCCACAAGAACTTGCGCCCCACTGCCACAACACCCACCACACCTGGGGACAGCCCCCACCCTTCCCGGGGGGCGTCCCCAGATCCATTCTATCCATCCACAGCTTTTCCACGGCCTCTATCTGCAATCTGTGGATAACTCGGGGACTCTTCCACAGTTGTGCACAGGTACCGGGAGTGGGTGTTTTCCGTGCGGATTCGAGGTGGTATGGGGCTCGTCGGACTCGGTCCTGGGGCGTCCGAGGTCCACCCCCGGCGGCGGCGAACAGGCCGGGGCTGACCTCGGGCGATGCTGGTCGAGCGGCCGTACAGCCCAGTCGGGAATGAGGGGTTGCGGTGAGCAGTGAAGCGGGCGAGCGGCGGTAGTTGTCGCAAAGGTGGGCACGGAGAGTGACCGGGTAGCCGGGGAGTGGCGGAGTACTGCGGGCTAGCCGGGACGGGCGTTCATGGTGGGTGCCAGCGAGGTCATTCTGGCTGACCTGCCTGGGGCACGAAGCCGGTCAGGCGCGGCCGAGGCTCGGTTCCGCGGTCGTGATCGTCACTTGGCCCAGCAGACGTTCGAGCGCCGCTTCGACGTCTTCCTTCCAGGTGATCGCCGAGCGCAGTTCCAGGCGCAGGCGCGGGTACTTCGGGTGCGGGCGCACCGTTTTGAAGCCCACGCTCTGCAGGAACGCGGCGGGGAGCACGCACGAGTGCTGGCCCAGCGGGTCCTCGTCGTCAGGGGTGGCGTCACCGAAGGATTCGATCGCGCGGACGCCGCGTTTGGTCAGGTCCTTCGCCACGGCCTGCACCAGCATCCGGCCGAGGCCGCCGCCGCGGAATTCCGGCAGGACCTGGAAGGCGGTGAGCAGGACGGCGTCGGCGCTCGGCGGCGACGTCGGGAAGGCGAGCGAACGGGGCACCGCGTTCGGCGGGGCGTAGAGCACGAACCCGACCGGCAGCGTGTCGCTGTAGACGATGCGGCCGCAGGAACCCCATTCCAGCAGCACGCTGGACACCCAGGCTTCCTTCTCGACCTCGGTGGAGCCGTACTCCTCGGCCTGCGCCTTCAGGTGCGGCGCGAGCTCCCAGTACACGCACTGCCGGCAGTTCTTGGGAAGGTGCTCGAGATTGTCCAGGGTGACGCCCACCACGCGACGTGACACCTGAAACCTCCCTGGACCCCGCAACTCCGGCCATCGCGCCCGCAAGAGCGCAGGCAGCACCGGAAGAACCACCCCGAGGATAGGCCGATGTGACAAGCGCCGGAAGAGCGGGGAGCCGGAAGAGGCCGCGGTTACACTCGATGGATCTACCAGCAGGTACCCACCGAGCCCTCAGGTGTCCGATGACCGAGAACCGCCCCGCCAAGCCGCAGACCGGCCGCCACAATCTCGACCCGCACCTCGACCGGTACGCAGCACGTACCGCCGGGATGACCGCATCCGAGATCCGCGCGCTTTTCGCAGTGGCGAGCCGGCCGGAGGTCGTCTCGCTCGCCGGCGGCATGCCGAACCTCGCCGCGCTGCCGCTCGACACCCTCTCGGCTCAGGTCGGCGAGATCATCGCCGAGGAGGGGCTCGTCGCCCTGCAGTACGGGTCCGCGCACGGGATTCCCGCGCTGCGTGACCAGATCTGCGAAATCATGGCTCTCGAGGGGATCAAGGCGCACCCCGACGACGTCGTGGTCACCGTCGGTTCCCAGATGGGCCTCGACATGGTGACCCGGCTTTTCTGCGACCCGGGTGACGTCGTGATCGCCGAAGGCCCGTCGTACGTCGGCGCGCTCGGCTCGTTTTCCGCTTACCAGGCGAACGTCGTGCACGTCGCGATGGACGAGCACGGTCTCGTGCCTGAAGGGTTGCGGGAAGCCTTGCGCCAGGCCGAAAAGGCCGGGCAGCGGGTCAAATTCCTTTACACGATCCCGAATTTCCACAACCCGGCCGGCGTGACGCTGTCGGTCGACCGGCGGCCGGAAATCGTCGAGATCTGCCGCGAGCACGGCGTGCTGATCATCGAGGACAACCCGTACGGCCTGCTCGGTTTCGACGGCCAGACCTACCCGGCGCTGCGCTCGCTCGACCCGGACAACGTCGTGTACCTCGGCTCGTTCTCGAAGACGTTCGCCTCCGGGCTGCGCGTCGGCTGGGTGCTCGCGCCGCACGCGGTGCGCGAAAAGCTCGTGCTGGCAGCGGAATCCGCGACGCTGTGCCCGCCGACTTTCAACCAGATGATCGTCTCGCGCTACCTCGCGACGCACGATTGGAAGGGCCAGATCAAGAAGTTCCGGGAGAACTACCGCGAACGCCGCGACGCGATGTTGTCGGCGCTGCAACAGTATTTGCCGCCCGGCTGCTCCTGGACCAACCCCGACGGCGGCTTTTACGTGTGGGTCACCGTGCCGGAAGGCGTTGACACGAAAGCGATGTTGCCGCGCGCGGTCACCGCTCGGGTCGCGTACGCGTCCGGCACCGGTTTCTACGCCGACGGTTTCGGCTCCCGCCAGATGCGGTTGTCGTACTGCTATCCGACGCCGGAACGCATCCGCGAGGGCGTGCGCCGGCTCGCCGCCGTGCTCGAGTCCGAAATGGACCTCAACCGCACCTTCGGTAGCGTGAAGGCGCGCACCATCCCGGGGCCCGAGACCCCGTCTCCGGACACGGTCTGACCGGCCCAGCAACACTAAGGAGTTCCCACGGTGGTCGACCGTACCGTTGCCGTGCTCGCCGGCGGGCTTTCCCACGAACGCGACGTTTCGCTCCGCTCCGGGCGCAGGCTTTCCGCCGCGCTGCGGGCCGAGGGCCTCACGGTGGAGGAGTGGGACACCGACGCCGGGCTGCTGGAACGGCTGCGCACGCAGCGTCCGGACGCGGTTGTCGTCGCCCTGCACGGCGGTGAGGGCGAGAACGGCTCGGTGCAGACCGTGCTGGAGATGCTCGACGTGCCGTTCGTCGGCACCCACTCGCAGGGCTGCCGCCGCGCCTGGGACAAGCCGACCGCGAAGGCGTTCGTGCAGCAGGCCGGGTTCTCGACGCCGGACTGGATTGTGTTGCCGCACAGCACTTTCCGCGAACTGGGCGCGCAGTCGGTGCTCGACGCGATGGTCGAGCGGCTCGGTCTGCCGCTGATCCTCAAGCCGGATCAGGGCGGGTCGGCGCTCGGCACGCAGGTGGTCCGGGAAGCGGCGGAGCTGCCCGCGGCGATGGTCGGCTGCTTCGCTTACGGCGACACCGTGCTCGCGGAACGGTTCGTAGACGGCGTTGAAGTGGCCGTCACGGTCATCGAAGGGGAGAACGGGGCCGAGGCCCTGCCCGCGGTAGAGATCGTGCCGGAGAGCGGCGTCTACGACTACACCGCGCGCTACACCGCGGGGCTCACCGACTTCTTCACCCCGGCCCGGATTTCCGACGAGGCCGCGAAGGCGGTCAGTGAACTCGCCGTCGGCGCGCACCGGTGGCTCGGGCTGCGCGACATCTCGCGCACCGACGCGGTGATCACGCCGGACGGGGGAGTCCACTTCCTCGAAGTGAACCTCTCGCCGGGTCTCACCGAAACGTCGACGGTGCCGATGGCGGTCGAAGCCGCCGGCACCACGCTCGGTTCAGTTTTCGCGGACCTCGTCGCGCGCGCCGTCGCTCGCGCGAACTGAAAACTGGCGGACGGGGGCGGGCGGCGGACTGCCGCCCCTCCCCGCGCCGATCGATTCCGGCGGCCACTCCGCGTGACCGTGGCCGCCTCGATCCGCAATCATCACCGTGACGAAACGCCCCTGGGTGATCCCTAATCGGTTTCGTCGCTCTGATTCGCCGATTTTTCCCCGGAATTCGCGTCGATGATCCCGACGATCCGCTCAAGATCGTCAACCGACCCGAACTCGAGAACGATGCGCCCCTTGCGCCGGCCGAGGTCGACCTTCACCCGGGTGTCGAACCGATCGGACAGCCGGTTCGCGAGTTCCTGCAATCCGGGCGCCTGGATCTGCTTTCGGGGAGCGGCCTTCGGCTTCGCCGGCTTCTCGCTCTTCTTCAGCGTGACGGCTTCCTCGGTGGCCCGCACCGACATGCCCTCCGCGACGATCCGCGCCGCCAGTTCCTCCTGGCTTTCCGGATCCTCCAACGACAGCAGCGCCCGCGCGTGCCCGGCGGACAGCACGCCCGCGGCCACCCGCCGCTGCACGGGGAGGGGGAGCTTGAGCAACCGGATGGTGTTCGTGATGACCGGACGGCTGCGGCCGATGCGCCCGGCCAGCTCCTCGTGCGTCACCGCGAACTCGTCGAGCAGCTGCTGATAGGCCGCCGCCTCTTCGAGCGGGTTCAGCTGCACGCGGTGGATGTTCTCCAGCAGCGCGTCCCGCAGCATCGACTCGTCGGCAGTCTGCCGCACGATCGCCGGGATCGCCTCGAGCTCCGCCTGCTGCGAGGCGCGCAGCCGGCGCTCGCCCATGACGAGTTCGTACTCGTCGTCGCCGAGTTCGCGGACGACGATCGGCTGCATGAGCCCGAACTCGCGGATCGAATGCTCGAGTTCGGCGAGTGCTTCCTCGTCGAAAACCTGGCGCGGCTGCTTCGGGTTCGGCTTGACCGAGCTGACCGGGATCTCGCGGTACACCGCGCCGGCGACCTCGCCGCTCGGCTGGCCCGCGGCACCGTTCGCCGCGAACCAGCCCTTGTCCTCGCGTACCGCTTTCTCCGCGGGCGTGCTGGCCTCGGTCGCGGCCGGAGGAGGCGTCGCCGGTCCGGTCGGGATCAGGGCCGCCAGTCCGCGGCCGAGCCCTCCTCTGCGCTCAGTCATGCGGTGCTGCTCCTCTCGTTCACACCCCGCTCGGCGATCTCCTTCGCCGCGTCGAGATAGCTCATGGCGCCACGTGAACCGGGGTCGTAGGAGAGGACGGTCTGGCCGTAGCCAGGCGCCTCGGACACCTTCACGCTGCGCGGGATGACGGTCTTCAGCACCGTTTCGCCGAAGTGGTTCCGGACCTCGTTGGTCACCTGGTCGGCCAGTTTGGTGCGACCGTCGTACATGGTGAGCAGAATCGTCGACACGCTGAGTTCGCGGTTGAGGTGCTGCTGCACGAGTTCGATGTTGCTGAGGAGCTGCCCGAGACCTTCGAGTGCGTAGTACTCGCACTGGATCGGGATGAGCACTTCCTGCGCCGCCACCATCGCGTTGACGGTGAGGAGACCGAGCGACGGCGGGCAGTCGATGAAGACGTAGTCGACGCCGATCTCGTCGAGCGCGCCGGACGACAGCGCCTCCTTGAGCCGCGTCTCGCGGTTCGCCATGGAGACGAGTTCGATCTCGGCGCCGGCGAGGTCGATCGTCGCGGGCACGCAGTAGAGGTTGGGGGACTGCTCGCTCTGCTGCGCGGCCTCGGCGATCGAGACCTCGCCAATGAGCACCTCGTAGATCGACGGCGTCCCGGAGCGGTGGTCGATGTCGAGCGCGGTGCTGGCGTTGCCCTGCGGGTCGAGGTCGATCACCAACGTTTTCAGCCCGTGCACGGCGAGCGCCGCCGCCAGGTTGACGGTGCTCGTCGTCTTGCCGACCCCGCCCTTCTGGTTGGCGACGGTGAGCACCCGGCGACGAGACGGACGGGGGAGTACCCCTTCCTTGGGGTGGAGCACGCTCGCGGCGCGAACGGCTTCTTCAGCGATCGGCGTCCAGCCCATCTCCTGGCTGGCCTCCGCGGAGTCGGACGGCGGGGGATTCACCGGTCTCGACACCTCCTCCTGGTAGACGATTCGGGGGCGTTCACACCGCGATGTTTCACGTGGAACGGCGCGGCTGTTGTCGTTCGCTAGCTCCGTCTGCCGCGTGGCCGGTTCGGCTTCGGCGGCAGGCGACGGATCAGGACCACCGTGCTGGGGACTTCGAGTACTGCCTTCCCGCATTCCGCGACCTGTGGTTCGGCCCCACCGGCCTTGCGCACCGCGTCGCGGTCACGGGAGATCTCTTCGGCGGCGCTGGCGCCTTTGAGGGCAACCAGTCGACCTTCGGGACGAACCAGGGGAAGGCACCAGCCCGCGAGCCGAGCAAGAGGGGCGACCGCGCGGGCGGTGACGACGTCTGCGCCACTCAGCTGCTCGCGTACGGACCGCTCCTCGGCGCGTCCACGGACGATGGTGATCGGGAGTTCCAGCTTCTCGGCGACCTCGGCCAACCAGTCAACCCGGCGAGCCATGGGTTCCAAGAGCACGATATCGAGGTCCGGTCGAGCGATCGCCAGCGGTACTCCCGGAAGCCCCGCGCCCGACCCGACGTCGACCACGCGCGCCTCGGACGGGATCTGCTCACCGATCACCGCGGAGTTCAGCACGTGCCGCTCCCACAGCCGGTCGACCTCACGCGGTCCGATCAACCCTCGCTCGACCCCATGAGTCGCCAGCAGCTCCACGTACCCGGCGGCTTGCTCGACGCGCTCCCCGAACACCTCCACCGCCGCGGTCCGGACCGTCCCGGTGGCGCCGTCCAAGCTCACTACTCGCACTCCTCGCTCCGCGCGTTTCACGTGAAACGCGCTCGATTGATTGTCCCTGATGCCGACGCCAAATCGAGCCGACAGACCGCAACTGTGGACAAGTCCACTCGAGTCGCCGAGCGATCCACAGGTCGTTTCACGTGAAACGCGATCGGCCGGGGGAGGAGGCGGCGAGTTTCACGTGAAACGCCACGCTTGTAATTCGCGGCGGCGTCGAGTCGGAGCGATGACGATCCTCGGGCGACGGAAGGCTCGGGCGTCACTCGTCGGGTGCAGGGGAGCCGGGCGGCGGCTGATGAACGTGACGGCAGTCGTCCTTGCCTAACCGCTGCCTAGAACATGACAGGGGGCAGGAGTGTCGCCAGCGGACGACGCGCGACGCGGCATCGCCTAGAGGCCAGGGGCTGCTCGGCGGGTTCGGCAGGCACGGTGCCGGTCGTACTCGCGGTGCCGAGAGACTGCGTCAGAAGGAAGGCATAAAAGAAGCGGCCCACCGGAGTGAATCCGGTGGGCCGCTTCCGCTCAGTGCTTCCGAGGGCTCAGTCCTCGGGGAAGATCACCACGCGCCGCTTCGGGTCCTCGCCCTCGCTCTCGCTCGTGACGCCCTTGACCGTCGCGACCGCGTCGTGGACGACCTTGCGCTCGAACGGGCTCATCGGCTGCAGGCGAACCCGCTCGCCGCTCGACAGCACCGACTCCGCGGTGGACCGGCCGAGTTCGCGGAGCTCCTCGCGGCGGTCCGCGCGCCAGCCGGCGATGTCCAGCATCAGCCGGCTGCGCGAGCCGGTCTCCTGCTGGACCGCGAGACGGGTCAGCTCCTGCAGCGCTTCGAGCACCGTGCCGCGGGGGCCGACCAGCTTTTCGAGGTCGTCGCCGCCGTCGATGCTCACGATCGCGCGGCCCGCTTCGACGTCCAGGTCGATGTCGCCGTCGTAGTCGAGCAGGTCCAGCAGGCGCTCGAGATAGTCGCCAGCGATGTCGCCCTCTTGCACGAGAGCGTCGTCACCGCCCGCCTTCGGCTCGGCCGCCGCACTCGTCTCTTCCTGATCGGCGTCGATCGTGTCGACCGTCTCCGACATCTTCAGTCTCCTCTCCGAACCCGAAGCGTCAGCGACGCTTCCGGCCCGACTTCCTGTTCGAGTCCTTGAGGAGCCCGGGCACTCCGGTGCCGTTCTCCTTCGATCCGTTCTGGGTCGACGTCTGCTCCGGCGCGCTCTCCGCCGCCTCGGCTGTCTCGGCTGCCTTCTTCGGCGAGGAAGCGACACCGCCGGACTTGCCGCTGGAGGACGAGGTCTGTGCGAAGCCGTGCGCCGAACCCGCCTTGGTCACCTTGCCCTGCTGACCCTGCTGCTGGTTCTTCTTCTGCTGCACCGGCTTCTGCCCGACCTTCGGCGCGGTCGGCTTCTGGCCCGGCTTCGGGCCGAGCGACGCGCGCTTCTCGGCCGCCTCGGCCTTGCGGGCTTCCTCTTCCTTGTCGATCTTCGTGTAGACGAGGCGCTGCTGCATGAGCGTCCAGCCGTTGTTCGCCAGCCAGTAGAAGAGCAGGCCGAGCGGGAAGAACGCACCGAAGACGAGCACACCGAGCGGGAAGACGTACATGGTGAGCTTGTTCATGATCGCGGTCTGCGCGGTGCCCGCGGCCGACGCGTTCTGCCGGGAGACCGAGTGCCGCGCGGTGAGGTGCGTGGCGATCGAGGCGATGATCATCAGCGGCAGCGCGACCGGGAGGACCTCCCAGTGCCACCCGCCGTTCGCGACGTGCCCGGCGACGGCGCCGACGCCGTTGTTGACCGCCTCGCCCAGGTTGACGCCGAAGAGCTTCGCGCTGACGTAGGAGTTCACGTCATGGGCGTTGAAGAAGTAGTTCTCGGTCTTCGGGCTGCCGTCGGCGGGCTTCATGGTGAACGCGCGCAGCACGTGGTTCAGGCCGATGAAGACCGGGATCTGAAGGATCATCGGAAGGCAGCTGCCGAGCGGGTTGACGCCGTGCTCGCGCTGGAGCTTCTGCATCTCCTGCGCCTGGCGCTGCCGGTCGTTCGCGTACTTCTTCTGGATCTTCTTCATTTCCGGCGCGAAGTCTTGCATCTTCTTCATCGACCGGACCTGGTTCACGAACGGCTTGAACATGATGCCGCGGACGGTGAACGTCAGGAAGATGATGCCGAGGATCCACGAGATCGCGGTCGCTTCCCCGAAGACGAACCCGAAGACCTTGTGCCAACACCACAAGATGAAGGACACGGGGTAGTAGATGAAATCGAGCACTGAGCTACTCCTCGATCGGTGTTTCAGGCGTGCGGTGCCGCCACGAGAACTTCTCGGGCACCGGGTCGCGGCCGGGCGGGGTCCACGGGCCGCAGCGAAGCAGCCGGCGCAGCGCGAGGTAGGAGCCCTTGGCCGCGCCGTGGCGGGTCAGTGCTTCGACTGCGTACGCGCTGCAGCTCGGGTAGAACCGGCAGGCCGGAGGAAGAAAGGGCGAAATCGCCTTGCGGTAGAACCGCACGGGGAGGAGCAGCACCCACGCGACCGGTCCAGGCCGGGGCGGCGACTCGTCCTCGGGTACTTCGGTGGTGCTGTGTTCGGAGGTGGCGTCCATAGCCGTTTACACCGCTGATCCGTGGTCGGGTGCCGTGCCCTGCTGGCGCGGCTGCCGGGGAGCATCGGCCCCGGCCGGGCGGCCGGACGGCGCGAGGCCGAGCCGGCGCAGTGCGGCGTCGAGATCCGCGGCGAGCTCAGCGCTCGACGCGGACGCGGCCGGAGGCAATGCCCGTACCACCAACGAGCTGCCCGCGGGCAGTGTTCCGAGACGCGCGGAAACCAGGTGCCGCAACCGCCGGGTCACCCGGTGGCGCACCACCGAGTTCCCGACGGCCTTGCTCACCACAAAACCCGCCCTGGCCGCGAACGAAGCGGCCACGGACGGGTCCGTGGTCAACGCGTGGACGACGAGGCGGCGCCTGCCGGCTCGGGACCCCCGGCGGAGGACGACCCGGAAGTCCTCGCTCCGCCGCAGACGTGCGCCAGCGGGCAGCACGACGCGGTCCGGCTGAGCCGGATCAGGCGGACAGCTCGGCGCGGCCCTTGCGACGGCGCGCCGCGAGGATCGCCCGGCCCGCACGGGTCCGCATGCGCAGGCGGAAACCGTGGGTCTTCGCGCGACGACGGTTGTTCGGCTGGAAGGTGCGCTTGCCCTTGCTCACTGCTTCTCCTGTGTCTCGGCCGTCGGGCGACGGCGGATTCCCCGGCGCCCGGCGTGTCGTGCGGGTCGCACGGAAGTTCGTGCTGTCTCCTACCACCGGGTGGCCTCGTCACGACGAGCGACGACATACGTAGGCACGCGAAACGCACCCGTCGCATACGGGAGACCTTACGAGGGTACGCACCCCGGTCGTGAACGCTGCAGGCGCCCCTCCGGCGCCCTCGGCGACCGACCGGCGAGACTGCCTTCCGGCACGGCGCGGCACCGAATGGCAACACGCCGTACACCGTGAAATGCTTGCGCAGCACCACGTCTTGTGGCATCGAGCAGGGCTTGTTAGCGTGCCTCTCTCGGCCTCCGGGCAGGACTGATTCGGCCTCGCCGACGCCGGGGGGTGTGGAGGTGCCCGGGGAGTACGCCGAGCCCGCAGGTCGCGTGGCTGCGGACGGCCGTACATTAGTGCACAGCTGTGGACAACTTTGTGGATATCGCTGTGCCGTCGCGCGGGTGAGTCCGGACCGCGTGCTCGAGGCGAGCTTCCAGGACGTGCTCGGGGCGGGTCGCAGGCGTGCGCGCCGACGAGGGGAGGGGAGTCAGACCGGTGTCGGAGCACCAGCACAATCTGGGCGTCATCTGGGAGCAGGTGGTGCGGGAGCTGTCCGACGGCACCCTCTCCCCGCAGCAACGAGCCTGGATGCGGGTGACCCGCCCGATCGGTCTCCTCGACGGCACCGCGCTGCTCGCCGCGCCGAGCGATTTCGCGAAGGAAGCCATCGAACGCGCGCTGCGCACCTCGATCACCGAAGCACTGTCGCGGCGGCTCGGCCGTCCGGTGTCGCTCGCGGTGAAGGTCGACAGCACCGAACCGGTCGCGCCCGCCCCCCGCTATGCGGCGTCACCCGCCCGGGTGGAAAACGATGTCCCGCGGCCGGAGCCGGTGCCGCAGGCGAGCCCGCACCTGGAGAACGGCCAGGCCGACCACGTGCGCCCGGAGCGCCCGAAGCCGAAACCGCCGCCGCGCCGGCCTCAGGTCGAAGCGGCCGGTCTTCCGCCGGCCCGGGTCGACCCGCCGCCGCCACCGCCTCCTCAGCAGCCGCTGCACCCCGTCCTCGACGACCTCGAGGACCCGGACGAAGAAGTCGACGAAGAGGGCGAAGCGCTGGCGACCGCGAACGAGATCTGGCCCCGGTTCGCCGGGCAGCCGATCGCGGGCCAGCCCTACACCGCTCCCGCGCAGCCGCAGACGTCGAAGACGAAGCTGAACGAGAAGTACAACTTCGACACCTTCGTCATCGGCGCGTCCAACCGCTTCGCGCACGCCGCCGCGGTCGCCGTCGCCGAGGCGCCCGCCCGCGCGTACAACCCGCTGTTCATCTGGGGCGAGTCCGGGCTCGGCAAGACGCACCTGCTGCACGCGGTCGGGCACTACGCCCAGCGGCTGTTCCCCGGCATGCGCGTGCGCTACGTCTCGACCGAAGAGTTCACGAACGACTTCATCAACTCGCTGCGCGATGACCGCAAGGTCGCGTTTCAGCGCCGCTACCGCGACGTCGACATCCTGCTGGTGGACGACATCCAGTTCCTGGAGGGCAAGGAAGGAACCCAGGAGGAGTTCTTCCACACCTTCAACACGCTGCACAACCAGAACAAGCAGATCGTCGTCAGCTCCGACCGGCCGCCCAAGCGGCTGGAAACCCTGGAGGACCGGCTGCGGACGCGGTTCGAATGGGGCCTGATCACCGACATCCAGCCGCCTGAGCTGGAGACCCGGATCGCGATCCTGCGCAAGAAGGCCGCTCAGGACCGGCTCGCGGTGCCCGGCGAGGTGCTGGAGTTCATCGCGTCGCGGGTCGAGGCGAACATCCGCGAACTGGAGGGCGCGCTGATCCGCGTCACCGCGTTCGCGTCGCTGAACCAGCAGCCGGTGGAAGTCGGGCTCGCCGAGATCGTGCTGCGCGACCTGATCCCGGATTCGCACACGCCGGAGATCACCGCGCCGACCATCATGGGCGTCACCGCCGAGTTCTTCGACGTGACGCTCGACGAGCTGTGCGGGCCCGGCAAGACGAAGGCGCTCGCCACAGCGCGGCAGATCGCGATGTACCTCTGCCGCGAGCTGACCGAGATGTCGCTGCCGAAGATCGGCCAGACGTTCGGCGGCCGCGACCACACGACCGTCATGCACGCGGACAAGAAGATCCGCAAGGAGATGGCAGAGCGCCGGCGGATTTACGACCAGGTGCAGGAGCTCACCTCGCGCATCAAGCAGCGCGCTCGGCAGTAGCCGACTGCCGCTTTTGGACACTCGCTTGTAGACAGTCTGGTTTCGACGATAAGGGCACCACGGACCACCCGTGGTGCCCTTTTTGCTGCCATGACTGGCTTCTCGCGCGTACGCAGCCGAAGCGTGCGTACGGATAAGCAGCGGAGCGAAGCACGCGTACGCATCCACAGACGTCCACAGCCTGTGTACAGAGAATTTCCCAAACTCATTGATACACAAGGGGTTTTCCCCAGGGTGTGTGCAGTTTGCCCACAGTGCCAACGAATCCCAGACCTGCGGCGACCCGGATTTGATCCACATCCCGTTCACGCCGGATCCACAGGTTGTCCCCAGGGTTGTCCACGCGGATTCCCCAGGTTGCCCACAGGTCATCCACAACTGTGGGTCGTCACTCACCAGGGCGATCCCGGCCGCTTCGGCTGCCCCCAGAGCCTGGGTACAACTCGGTCCCAACCTGGGGACAACCGTGGGGATAACTGGGGACAACTGTGGATGAATCCGGGACGGCTCGAAACCATCCACGGATCGCCCGAACCATCCACCGATCCGCCACCAGGGCTGCCCACAGGCCGACGCACGCCACGACCAGCGCGAACGAGCGCTGTCCACACAATCCACAGCCCCTATTACTGCTACTGGTTTTTCATCTCTTCTAAGAAAGAACAGAACAAAAACAGGCGGAGGACGAAACTGGGGACAAGCCGAGATTCGTGTCGTCTTGTCGACAAAGTGAAGGGGAGGCCGAGGTGACGGCACCCCCGGCGACGGCCTAACGTGGATGTCTGCAGCTGGTCCGTTCCCGCGCGGGGCGGACCGGACCGGCGGGGACCCGGTCGCGCGCGGTGCTCACGACTGGCGCCCGGCGACCCCTTCACGAGCCGAGGGGCTCGGCTGTCGAAAGGAAGCGCGCATGAAGATCCGCGTCGAGCGCGACGGGCTCGCCGACGCCGTCGCGTGGGTGGCCAGAAGCCTCCCCTCCCGGCCTCCGGTGCCGGTGCTGGGCGGTGTTCTCCTCGACGCGGGCGCGGACGGGGAGTCCGACGCGCTCACGGTCTCCGGCTTCGACTACGAGGTCTCGGCCACGGTCGGCGTGCCCGCGACCATCGCCGACGGCGGACGGCTGCTCGTCTCCGGCCGCCTCCTCGCCGACATCACCAAGGCGCTCCCCGCGCAGCCGGTGGAGATCTCCGTCGACGGCGCCCGCGCCACCATCACGTGCGGCAGCGCCCGGTTCAGCCTCCCGACCATGCCGGTCGAGGACTATCCGCAGCTGCCGTCCCAGCCCGCGCACGCGGGCGAGCTCACCGGCGACGTCTTCGGCCAGGCGGTCACCCAGGTCGCCACCGCGGCGGGCAAGGACGACACGCTCCCCATGCTCACCGGCATGCGGCTGGAGATCTCCGGCGAGACGCTCACCCTCGTCGCCACCGACCGGTTCCGGCTCGCCATGCGCGAGTTCACCTGGAAGCCCGCCGAGGGCCTGTCCGACGCCGCGGTGCTCGTCCCGGCGCGCACGCTCGCCGAGGCGGCCAAGACGCTCGGCGGCGCGGGCACCACCGTGCAGCTCGCGCTCGCTTCCGGCGACGGTCTGCTCGGCCTGTCCGGGGCCGGCCGCTACACGACCACCCGGCTGCTCGACGCCGAGTTCCCGCCGTACCGCCAGCTGCTGCCCGCGAACCACACCTCGCGCGCGGTCATCGAGGTCAGCGCGCTCACCGAGTCGATCAAGCGCGTGTCGCTGGTCGCCGAGCGCGGCACCCAGGTGCGGCTCGAATTCGGCGACGGCTCCCTGCGGCTGTCCGCGGGCGGCGACGACGAGGGCAGCGCCGAGGAAGAACTCCAGGTCGACTACGAGGGCGAGCCGGTCACCATCGCGTTCAACCCCGGCTACCTCGTCGACGGCCTCGGCGCGCTGCACAGCGACCGGGCCGAGCTGACGTTCACCACGCCCAACCGCCCGGCGCTGATCAAGCCAGCCGACGCCGAGGGCAACGTCGTCCCCGGGTATCTGTACCTGCTCATGCCGGTCCGGCTGCCGGGCTGAGCGGCGCGCGTCCAACCGAGGAAAACCGATCCAATCCAAAGGGGATCTCATGGTTCAGCTGGGTCTCGTCGGCCTGGGCAAGATGGGCTTCAACATGCGCGAGCGGCTGCGTGCCGCCGGGCACGAGGTGGTCGGCTACGACCGCAACCAGGACGTCAGCGACTCGACCTCGCTCGAAGACCTGGTGTCCAAGCTGTCCGGTCCCCGGATCGTGTGGATCATGGTCCCGGCGGGCGAGCCGACCCGGCAGACCGTGACCGAACTCGGGCAGCTGCTGTCCGAGGGCGACCTGGTGATCGACGGCGGGAACTCGAAGTTCACCGACGACAAGCTGAACGCTGATCTGCTCGCCGCGCACGGTGTCGGCTACCTCGACTGCGGCGTCTCCGGCGGCGTGTGGGGCAAGGACAACGGCTACGGCCTGATGGTCGGCGGCGCGGCGTCGGACGTCCAGCGCGCGATGCCGATCTTCGACGCGCTCCGTCCGGAGGGCCCGCGCGAGGAAGGCTTCTCGCACGCCGGCTCGGTCGGTGCCGGGCACTACGCGAAGATGATCCACAACGGCATCGAGTACGGCATCATGCAGGCCTACGCCGAGGGCTTCGAGCTGCTCGAAGCCGCGAAGACCGTCGACGACGTGCCCGCCGTGATCAAGGGCTGGCAGCGCGGCACCGTGGTCCGCTCCTGGCTGCTCGACCTGCTGGTGCGCGCGCTGGACGAGGACCCGGACCTGGACGACCTCGAAGGCTACGTCGAGGACTCCGGCGAAGGCCGCTGGACGCTGGAGGAAGCGGTCAACAACGCGGTGCCCGCGCCGGTGCTGTCGGCCGCGCTGTTCGCCCGGTTCTCCTCCCGGCAGAAGGACTCCGCCGCGATGCGTGCCGTCGCCGCGCTGCGCAACCAGTTCGGCGGCCACGCTGTGAAGAAGGCCGGGAGCTAGCTCCCGCGGTCCCCGCCCGTGTATCTGCGACATCTCCAGGTCACCGACTTCCGGTCCTGGCCGCTGGCCGACCTCGCCCTCGAACCGGGGCCGGTCGTGCTCGTCGGCCAGAACGGCCGGGGGAAGACGAACCTGCTCGAAGCGATCGGCTACGTGGCGACCCTCGGTTCGCACCGGGTCGCCACGGACGCCCCGCTCGTCCGGCACGGCTGTGAGCGCGCGCTCGTCCGGGTCGCGGTCGTCAACGAAGACCGCGAGCTGACGGTCGAACTCGAGATCACGCCCGGCCGCGCCAACCGTGCGCGCGTGAACCGCGGCGCGGTCGGCAAGCCGCGCGACGTGCTCGGCATTCTGCGTACGGTGCTGTTCTCTCCGGAGGACCTCTCGCTGGTGCGCGGCGATCCGAGCGAACGCCGTCGGTTCATGGACGAACTGCTCGTGCTTCGCGCGCCTCGGTACGCAGGCGTGCGCGCGGACTACGAGAAGGTGCTTAAGCAGCGCAACGCGCTTCTCAAGACCGCGGGCAAACGTCGTACTGGTCGCGAAGACCCGTACGCGCTGTCGACGCTCGACGTCTGGGACGACCATCTTTCAGTGGCTGGCGCGCAGCTGCTGGCGGCACGGCTGAACCTCATCGCGGACCTCGCGCCGTACACGGCCGACGCCTATATGGGGGTCGCGCCCGACTCTCGCCCGGCGAAGATCGCGTACAAGTCTTCGCTCGGCGAAGCGCTTCCGCCGTCGTACGGAGTGCCTGGCGGAGAGCGTGCCGAGGCAGAGGTACTGCGCGAGCTGTTGCTGAAGGCGCTGGCGGACACGCGGCGGCAGGAATTGGAGCGAGGGATCAGCCTGGTCGGCCCGCATCGGGACGAACTGGAGCTGATTCTCGGCGAAGCGCCGGCGAAGGGGTACGCGAGCCACGGCGAGTCGTGGTCGTTCGCGCTCGCGTTGCGGCTCGGAAGTTACGAACTTCTGCGCGCCGAAGCGGGCGAACCGGTCTTGTTGCTGGACGATGTGTTTGCCGAACTCGACCGCAAGCGCCGGGCGCGGCTGGCCGAGGTCTCCGCGAGCGCCGAGCAGGTGCTCATCACCGCGGCGGTGGCCGAGGACGTGCCCGAGGAGCTCGCCGGTGCGAGGTTCACGGTGGCCGACGGGGAGGTGAACCGTGCCTGAACAGCCACGACGACCACGCGGGGTGACCGGGGTCACGCGGGTTGCCCACCGATCTGGGGACAAACCTGTGGACAGTGTGGATAAACCCGGAGCCGCGTTATCGCCGCGAGTGACGAACCGGCCGGATGGCGGTCTTGACACCCCGGGAGCGGACGACACTTCCGGAAATCCCGCGCGTGGCGCGACTGAGCGTGACAGTTCCACTGGGCCGAACGAGACGGCCGCTGGGGACAAACCGAGCGGCCGCGACCTCGCGCACGCCGCGCTCGAAGCGGCGAAGGCGAAAGCCCGCGAACGCGGAGCCCCGCCGAACCTCCGGCGCGGCCGGATCAACGGGGGCGGCGGGCAGAACCGGGCACGGCGGCGCTGGTCCGGTCCCGGCGCGGATCCGCGCGACCCGCAGCCGCTCGGCAGGCTCGTCTCGCGGCTGATCTCCGACAGCGGCTGGCAGGACACGATGACGAACGCGCGCGTGTTCGGGCAGTGGGCCCGGCTCGTGGGCGAGGACGTCGCCGAACACGCCCAGCCGGTCGCGCTGAAAGACGGCGAGCTGACCGTCCGCGCGAGTTCCACCGCGTGGGCGACGCAGTTGCGGTTGCTGCAGGGCAAATTGCTGGCGAAGATCGCCGCGGGCGTCGGGAACGGCGTGGTCAAGCGGATGCGGATCCAGGGTCCGACTGCTCCGAGCTGGCGGAAAGGGCCCCGGCACGTGCCTGGTCGCGGGCCGCGTGACACGTACGGCTGACGGGGGTTGCGCTCCGGCGGATGAGTTCCCCGAGAACCGGGCCGCGCAGCTTCGGATACGAGATGACTCAACTGAGGGTGATTTCGTCCCTCTGCGACCGGCTGAGGGGTGTCCTAGCCGCATGTGAGCGCGTGCGGGCAAGTACACTGTTGTAGTAGCGGGCGTCCGCTCGGGCGAGACGAGGAGAAACAACGCCGGTGACCGAGAACAAGAGCGAGTACAACGCGTCGTCCATCACCGTGCTCGAAGGCCTCGAAGCAGTTCGCAAGCGCCCCGGCATGTACATCGGTTCCACCGGTGAGCGCGGCCTCCACCACCTGGTCCAGGAGGTGGTGGACAACTCCGTGGACGAGGCGATGGCGGGGTACGCCACCAAGGTCGAGGTTACCCTGCTCGCGGACGGCGGGGTGCGCGTCGTCGACGACGGCCGCGGCATCCCGGTCGACATGCACCCCAAGGAGAAGAAGCCGACCCTCGAGGTCGTGCTGACCATCCTGCACGCGGGCGGCAAGTTCGACAGCGACTCCTACGCGGTGTCCGGCGGTCTGCACGGCGTCGGCGTCTCCGTGGTGAACGCGCTGTCGACGAAGCTGCTCGCCGAGATCAAGGTGAACGGGCGCAGCTGGCGCCAGGAGTACACCAACCAGGTCCCCGGTCCGCTCGAGGACCTCGGCCCGGCCAGCGACACCGGCACCACCATCACCTTCTGGGCCGACGGCAGCATCTTCGAGACCACCACCTACAACTTCGAGACCATCTCGCGCCGCCTGCAGGAGATGGCGTTCCTCAACAAGGGCCTCACCCTGTCGCTGCGCGACGAGCGCGTCGCCGACGAGGAGACCGAAGAGGACGCCGCGGGCAAGCAGGCCAGGGTCAAGGAAGTCGTCTACTGCTACCCGGGCGGGCTCGAGGACTTCGTCAAGCACATCAACGGCAGCAAGGACCCGATCCACGAGAGCGTCATCTCCTTCGACGCCAAGGGCGCCGGCCTCGAGGTCGAGGTCGCGATGCAGTGGAACACCGGGTTCACGCCGTCGGTGTACACCTTCGCCAACACGATCAACACGCACGAGGGCGGCACGCACGAAGAGGGCTTCCGCGCCGCGCTCACCCGCGTGGTCAACGCGTACGCGCGCGACAAGAAGCTGCTCAAGGAGAAGGACGCGAACCTGACCGGCGACGACGTGCGCGAGGGTCTCGCCGCGATCGTGTCGATCAAGCTGTCCGAACCGCAGTTCGAGGGCCAGACCAAGACCAAGCTGGGCAACAGCGAGGCCAAGACGTTCGTGCAGCAGCAGTCGAACGAATGGCTCGGCGACTGGTTCGAGCGCAACCCGAGCGAAGCCAAGACGATCATCAACAAGTCGATCTCGTCGGCGCAGGCCCGGCTCGCCGCCCGCAAGGCGCGCGACCTGGTGCGGCGCAAGGGCGCGCTGGAGATCGGCGGTCTGCCGGGCAAGCTCAAGGACTGCCGTTCGAACGACCCCGGCGAGTGCGAGCTCTACATCGTGGAGGGCGACTCGGCCGGCGGTTCGGCCAAGGAAGGCCGCGACTCGATGTACCAGGCGATCCTGCCGATCCGGGGCAAGATCATCAACGTCGAGAAGGCCCGCATCGACCGCGTCCTCAAGAACACCGAGGTCCAGTCGCTGATCACCGCGCTCGGCACCGGCATCCACGACGATTTCGACATCTCGAAGCTGCGGTACCACAAGATCGTGCTGATGGCCGACGCCGACGTCGACGGCCAGCACATCACCACGCTGCTGCTCACCCTGCTGTTCCGGTTCATGACGCCGCTGATCGAGCACGGCCACGTGTTCCTGTCGCGGCCGCCGCTGTACAAGATCAAGTGGCCGCGGTCGGAGCCGGAGTACGCGTACTCCGACAAGGAACGCGACGCGGTCATCCAGGCCGGCGTCGAGGCGGGCCGCCGTCTTCCGAAGGACGACGCGATCCAGCGGTACAAGGGTCTCGGCGAGATGAACGCCGAGGAGCTGTGGGAGACCACGATGGACCCGGCGAACCGGCTGCTCGGGCAGGTCACCCTCGACGACGCCGCACAGGCCGACGAACTGTTCTCCGTGCTGATGGGCGAGGACGTGGAAGCCCGCCGTTCGTTCATCACGCGCAACGCCAAGGACGTGCGCTTCCTGGACGTGTAGGCGTCCCCTTCTCACCCGCTTCCCAGGACTGCTCACAAGAAGGACCCCATGACGGAAACCTTGCCGCCGGAACACGACCGGATCGAGCCGGTCGACATCCAGCAGGAGATGCAGCGCTCCTACATCGACTACGCGATGAGCGTCATCGTGTCGCGGGCGCTGCCGGACGTGCGCGACGGCCTCAAGCCGGTGGCGCGCCGGATCCTGTACTCGATGTTCGACTCCGGGTTCCGCCCGGACCGCGGGTACAACAAGTGCTCCCGCGTCGTCGGCGACGTCATGGGCAACTACCACCCGCACGGCGACTCGGCGATCTACGACGCGCTGGTGCGGCTCGCCCAGCCGTGGTCGCTGCGCTATCCGCTGATCGACGGCCAGGGCAACTTCGGCTCGTCGGGCAACGACCCCGCGGCCGCGATGCGGTACACCGAGTCCCGGCTCGCGCCGCTCGCGATGCAGATGCTCGCGGACATCGAAGAGGACACCGTCGATTTCCGCGACAACTACGACGGGCGTACCCAGGAGCCCGACGTTTTGCCGTCGCGGTTCCCGAACCTGCTGGTCAACGGCGGTTCCGGGATCGCGGTCGGGATGGCGACGAACATCCCGCCGCACAACCTGCGCGAGGTGTCCGAAGGCGTCGTGTGGGCGCTGGAGAACCCGGAAGCGACCGACGACGAACTGCTGGCCGCGCTGCTCGTGCGGATCAAGGGCCCGGACTTCCCGACCAAGGCGATGATCCTCGGCACCTCCGGCATCGAGGACGCCTACCGCACCGGTCGCGGTTCGATCCGGATGCGCGCGGTCGTCGAGGTCGAGGAGGACGCGAAGGGCCGCACCATCCTGGTCGTGTCCGAGCTGCCGTATCAGGTGAACCCGGACAACCTGGTGGAGAACATCGCCCACCTGGTGCGCGACGGCAAGATCACCGGCATCGCGGACATCGCGGACGAGTCCAACAGCCGTTCCGGCATGCGGATCGTCATCACGATCAAGCGCGACGCGGTGGCGAAGGTCGTGCTGAACAACCTGTTCAAGCACACCCAGCTGCAGCAGAACTTCGGCGTGAACATGCTGGCGCTGGTCGACGACGTGCCGCGCACGCTGCGGCTCGACCAGATCATCCGGCACTACGTGAAGCACCAGGTCGACGTGATCGTGCGGCGGACCCGGTACCGGCTGCGCAAGGCCGAGGAACGGGCCCACATCCTGCGCGGTCTGGTCAAGGCGCTCGACATGCTGGACGAGGTGATCGCCCTGATCCGGCGGTCGCCCTCGGCCGACGAGGCCCGGCCGGGCCTGATGTCGCTGCTCGAGATCGACGAGATCCAGGCGACCGCGATCCTGGACATGCAGCTGCGCAGGCTGGCCGCGCTGGAGCGGCAGCGGATCATCGACACCCTGGCCGAGATCGAGCTGGAGATCGCCGACCTCAAGGACATCCTCGCGAAGCCGGAGCGGCAGCGGTCGATCATCCGCGACGAGCTGATGGAGATCGTCGACAAGTACGGCGACGACCGGCGCACGCAGATCATCCCGTTCGACGGCGACGTGTCGGTCGAGGACCTGATCGCGCAGGAAGACGTCGTCGTCACCATCACCCGCACGGGCTACGCCAAGCGGACGAAAACCGATCTGTACCGGTCGCAGAAGCGCGGCGGCAAGGGCGTGCAGGGCGCGACGCTGAAGCAGGACGACATCGTCCAGCACTTCTTCGTGTGCTCCACGCACGACTGGATCCTGTTCTTCACGAACAAGGGCCGGGTGTACCGGGCGAAGGCCTACGACCTGCCCGAGGCCAACCGCAACGCGCGCGGCCAGCACGTGGCGAACCTGCTCGCGTTCCAGCCGGACGAGCAGATCGCCCAGGTCATCGAGATCCCGAACTACGAGGTCGCGCCGTACCTGGTGCTCGCCACGCAGCGCGGCCTGGTGAAGAAGACGAAGCTCACCGACTTCGACTCCAACCGCGCGGGCGGGCTCATCGCGATCAACCTGCGCGAGGGTGACGAGCTGATGGGCGCGGTGCTGGCCGCGGCCGAGGACGACCTGCTGCTGGTGTCGGCGGGCGGCCAGTCGATCCGCTTCCACGCCACCGACGAGGCGCTGCGCCCGATGGGACGGCCGACCTCGGGCGTGCTGGGCATGCGGTTCAACGAGGGTGACGAGCTGCTCGGCATCAGCGTGGTCAAACCGGACAAGTTCCTGCTGGTCGCCACGGACGGCGCGTATGCGAAGCGGACGCCGATCGAGGACTATCCGGTACAGGGCCGCGGCGGCAAGGGCGTGCTCACCATTCAGCACGACAGCAAACGTGGCAGGCTGGTGGGGGCACTCATCGTCGACGAGGACGACGAGCTGTTCGCCATCACGTCCAGCGGCGGGGTCATCCGCACGCCGGCGCGGGACGTGCGCAAGGCGGGCAGGCAGACCAAGGGCGTTCGGCTGATGAACCTGGGTGACGGAACCACTCTTCTCGCGGTCGCACGCAACGCGGACGAGGGTTCGGACGTCGCCAATGGTGGCGAGGACTCCGCCGAGGAAGCTCCCGAGATTTCGGGGACTCCGGAAGACTCGGCCTCCGAGACGGTTTCGGAGGACGCGGCGGAGGCTACGCCAGAGGAGCCCACAGCAGAAGACGGCACGGCGCCGGAGCAGTGATCGGCGCCCCACGCACGGGTAAGGACTGACTCAACGTGGCACCATCCGACAAGGCCGACGACGCGTCGGCCAACCCGCCCTGGCAGCGCACCGCCAAGGACGGCGGCGGCGACTCCGAGGCCATGGCCACGGCGCGGATCGCGACCGAGGACGTGCCCACCGCGGCTTCCGAGCCGGCCGCGCCCGAGAACGACTACCCGGTGACCGGCTCGGCGGCGCCCCGGCTCTTCGGAGGCGAGGCGCCACCGCCGGCGGCGGACGTGCCGGCCGCGGGCCGCACCCGGCCGACGCCGAGCGCGCTGCGCCGCCCCGGCCGGGGCCCGCGGCGGGCGAGCCTGCAGATCAAGCGGTTCGACCCGTGGTCGGTGCTGAAGCTGGCACTGGTGCTCGGCGTCGCGATGTTCTTCGTCTGGCTGGTCGCGGTCGGCGTGCTCTACACGGTGCTCGACGGCATGGGCGTGTGGGACAAGCTGAACGGCACGTACTCGTCCCTGGTCGGCGGCGAGGGCGCGAACGCGTCCGCGGAACCGCTGATCAGCGCCGGTCGCGTGTTCGGCATCGCGGCCATCCTCGGGGCGATCAACATCGTGCTGGTGTCCGCGCTGGCCACGGTGAGCGCCTTCATTTACAACGTGTCGGCGGACCTCGCGGGCGGCCTGGAGGTCACGCTCTCGGAGCGAGAGTAACCCGGTTGCAAGGGCGGATGGGGAGTCCGGTAGAGTTCTCCTCGTTCGACGGGCCCATAGCTCAGGCGGTTAGAGCGCTTCGCTGATAACGAAGAGGTCCCAGGTTCAAGTCCTGGTGGGCCCACATTTCCGGAAGGCCGGTTCGCAGTCGCGGACCGGCCTTTCTGGTATTTCGGATGACTGCCCGGCGGGGTTCTCGCCAGAATCAGCGGCATGCAGACTCCCGCGCAGATCCGTGCGCAGCTGAGCCTCGGCCGTGATCAGTCTGGTCTGGCCGAAACCGAGGCATGGCTCGCGTCGGCGACTGCGCGCGAGCTGCTGCGGATCGACCACTACGCCCGCCAGGCTCGTTATCCGGTGCCGCTGCTGGGACGGGCAAGCAGCTGGAAGCTGAAGAATGCCGCCCCGGTGGTCGCGGTGCTGGCTTCGATGCATCCCGACGGTCGTCTTCGCGAGCAGGCCGTTCGCGTGTTGTGCGGGTTGGCTGGTGCGTTGAGCGACCGGGCGTTGGCGATCCGGGTTGCCGATCACGTCGAGGTTGTCCGCGAGGTTGCCGAAGAAGAGGTGCTGCGGCGTACGACGTTGGCGCAAGCGGAGCGGATCGTGCCGCTGGTGCAGCGGATTTCGCAGCGCGGTCGGGGTTCGGAGGTGCATGCGCGCTATCTGCAGGCGCTGGTCGACGCGCATGGCGAGGCGTCGGTGTGGGCGTGCTTGCGAAGTTCCGCGGACGTCGACGTACGGCGGACCGCGTTCCGGCACAGTTTTGAGACCGGATTGCTCGGCTCGGTGGACGCGGTCCGGTTGCTTCCTCGGGAACGGGACCAGGGCGTTCGTCGGAAGTTGATCCAGGTGATTGCCGAGACGGCGACGCCGGAGGTTATCGCCGAGACGTTGCTTCGCGGCCGGTCCGCGGAAAGCCGGGTGCTGGGGTTGGTGAAGCTGACCGCGGCGCAGCTCGATCCCGTTGCGGTGGAACAACTTCTGCTCGACCGGTCGGTGCTGGTTCGGTTGTGGGCGCGGTTGCGCTGGCAGGAAATGGGCCGGGATGCGGGCGAGGTTTATGCCGCGGTCGCGCGTTCTGCTGCCAAGCCGGCAGTGCGGGCTCGTGCGTATGCCGGGCTCGCGGAAAACGGGGCTGAGTTTGACCGGGCGGAGGTTGTCGAGCTCGCGCAGAGCGCGGATTTGGCGTTGAAGAAAACCGGATTGTCGTTGCTGCGCGGCAAAGTTGTCGCTGCGGACGTGCCTTGGCTGCTGCGGGAGATGACCGGGGAGGACTCACGGGTGGCCCGGCTGGCGGGAGACGTGCTGAGCGGCAGTCCGCAATTGTGGTCGTTGGCGGACCTGGGTGTGCTGAAGGATTCCGCAGACGTCGTGGTTCAGCGTCGGGGATGGTGGCTGCATCGCAGTCTCGGCGGTTGGGAGGCGGTGATAGTCGACCTGGAGTCCGGAGCGTTCCGGGATCGGCTGGAGCTGCCGATGTATGTTCGGCCGACTGCCGTGCAGCAGCAACGGATCGCGGACCTGCTCGGCACGCTTTCCCTTGGCCTCGATCAGGTTTCGGGGATCGCGTTCGCGGCTGGGCTTCCGCGGTGAGCGGCGAGGAACTGGGCGAGGGCTGGGACAGCGTCGCGACGCTCGTTGACGGGCGGTGGGTCGAGCGACGGCCCAAACGGGACGAGGTGCGCGCGTGGCTGCTGCGCGAGACGCGGGTGCTGCCCTGGCTGGCTCCGCAGTTGCCGTTGACGGTGCCGATTCCGTTGGTGTGGCGGGAAAATCCGTTGGTGATCCGGCATGAACTGGTGCCGGGCGAGCCGGGCGAACTGACCGCTGACGACGGTCGGGTGCTCGGCCGGTTCCTCCGCGCTTTGCACAGCGCGGACGTCGCCAAGGCGCGTGAACTCGGTGCCGCGACGGAAGTACTGGCGCTGGACGCGGTCCCGCCGTTGCTCGGTCCGCTCGCTGATCGCGGGTGGGCGCTGCTGGCGGAAGTCCGGGGTTATCCAGCAAACACCGTCATCCATGCCGACCTGGGACCGGAGCATGTGCTGAAGCAGGACGGCCGGGTGAGCGGGGTGATCGACTGGACCGACGTGTCTGTCGGCGACCCCGCGCGGGACCTGGCGTGGCTGCTGCACGGGACCTCGGCGGAGTGCGTCGCGGGGTTCTCCGCGGAGTACGAGGTCACGCCGGAACTGCGCCGGCGCGCTGGGGCGTGGAACCGGCTGGGGCCGTGGTACGAGGTGACGTACGGGCTGGAGAACGACCGGCCTGACCTGGTCGAATCGGGCCTCGCCGGCACCCGCGCGCGGCTCGCGGAGACGAGTCAGCCCTGCCGGGAAGAGAAGGACCGGCAGGGCTGAGTTGTGCGTGGCCGCTGGGACCGCCTGTTTCAACGGACCGCTCACTCCGGATATTCCCCGGTGTTCCACGTGGAACGAGCGAGACGGAACCGCTGGACGGGACGCGCGGCGGGTCCGGTAGCATCGTGGGGTAGCGCAAGCACTCAGAAGGGGGCTTCAGGTGAAGAAGCTGTTGGCACTCGCGGTCGTCGCGGGCGGCGTCCTGTTCGTCGTCAAGCGCAACAAGGCGGCCAAGGCCGAGGCTGACCTGTGGCGGGAAGCCACCACGCCTGCCGCCCCGTCGGCGAACGGCAGCGCGCCGGCCAAGGCCGCGGACGCGTCGCGCAACTGACGTAGTACTTAGCGGACCTCGGTCCGCACCGGGCCTGTAGCTCAATTGGTAGAGCACCGCCTTTGCAAGGCGGGGGTCAGGGGTTCGATTCCCCTCAGGTCCACCCGCACTCCCCGTTCGGCCGAAGCCGGACGGGGATTTGTGCGTCAGGGGCTCTGCTTCAGACGGTCGATGATCTTGAAAATGGCCTCGCCGAACACCTGGTTGAGCGTCGGCTCCTGGTAGTCCTCGCTGCGGAAAGTCGAGTTCGTGACCACGCGACGGCCCACTTTGAACGACAGATCCTCGTGACCCGGGGCATCGGAATTCAGCAGATCTCGCCGTCGCCCACCTTCCTGTTCGAGGTGGCTTCCTTGGGCTGACCGCCCGGACCGGCGACGCGGGTCGCAGTTGCCGTGGTCCGTGCGGAAGCAATCGCTCCACGCGTACTGCCGAGGTCCCTTGCCGTGCTCGCCGGGATCGGCGCTCAACTGGGACGGCTGTACGGGGGATTGTTCCTCGGCCCGGCCGGAAACCGTGTCGTTGGTGAACGAAAGTCCCCAGTCCTCGGCTTTGTAGATCTCGTAGATCTGCAGGTCGCCGCGGGCTTAGCCCGCGACTACGGTGCTGCATCCGACTGTCAACAGTGCCGATACCCCGAGACAGCCCGCCATCATGGCGTGCTTGGAAATGATCAAGATCCCCTGCACTCGTAGCCGTCAGAGTAACGAGAGTCGTGGTTGATGACTTGACTTCAACTTGCCTTGAAGTTCGATCCTTCGTGAGTCATCATCGATCTTGGAAGGACCCTCATGACTGTCAATCGCGTTGCGCGCCCTGACTTTGTGCGCACGGACGTCGACGCTGTGCTGGTTGCCGAAACGACCGTCGAGGCGGCGGAGGTGCTTGCCCGGCTGGAGAAAGAGCCGTGGCCGGCCGGGCTGATTTCGTTCAATACCTTGGCGAGTACCGTGGGCGAAGGCACGCTGGTCTATACCCAGTGGGCCGAGGGAGCAGCTGATCCCGGTCTGGTGCAACGGGTTTCCGGAAGTGATCCGGTCGAATACCGGTTGTATCGCAGCGGAAATCGGGACAACGCGACCGTTCCGGGGTGCATTGTCGTGGTGAGCGTTGAGTTCGACGGTGCGGACGCGCAGCGCCAGCGGCGTTGGGTGGACACCGTGTTCGGCGCGTTGGCCAGTGAGGAGAAACCCGCGCCGGGTGGGCTGTCCGGGCACTTCCATGTCAGCATCGACGGGACGCGAGTGCTCAACTACGCGGAGTGGGCCGACGAACAGTCGCATCGCGACGCGTTGGCGCGGTCCGACCGGGGGACGGTCGGGGTGTCCGACGAATGGCAGAAGGTGCAGGAATTCCCGGGCGTGCGCGGCGGCGGGTTCCGGCGGTATCGGATGGTGCGCAGTCTTTCGCTCGGACTGTCCGCGAAAGAGCCAGCCTGATTCAGGCGTCTTGCGGAGCGAAGTCGGGCGCGGGCAGCGTGCCGAGCTGGATGCGGGCGCCGAGTTCGTCCCGGACGCCCCAGTGTTCGGCGAGCAAAGTGCCTTCGGTGCGGTAAATGTGCACCGTGGTCATCTGGTACGGCTTGCCTGCGGTGCCCGCGCCGTGCACCGCGTCCACTCCGGTTCCGGTGGCGGTCGCGCGGACAACGACGCGGTCGTCGGTGGCGAAGATGTCGTCGATCGCGTATCTGATGTTCAGCACGTGGTGCACGAAGGTAAGGATCTGCCGGTAGCCCGCGGGGCACCGGATACATCGCCGGTTCGGGCTCGGTGGCGGCGACCGCTCCTCGGTTCGAAGCGGCGAAACGTGCTTGGCGCGAGGGCGGCCGGATCGGGGAGCCGCGGCTGGTTTCGTTGGCGTACTTCGTTTTGGGAGACGTCGACGCCGGGTTGGCGAACGTCCGGGACTTCTATCGGTTGGCTCCCAAGGAAGTCGCGGACAGTGTCGTGCCGTGTGTGTCTCCGGAGATGGTTCGGAAATGCATCGCGGAGTTCGCCGAGTTGGGCGCGGATGAGTTGGTTTTCGTGCCGACGACGGACGACGTCGACGAAATCGCCCGGCTGGCGGACGTCGTCAGCTGACCATCGTTCTGGAAGATGATTTCGCTATCGGGGGCCATCATCGATGCTGCCGGGGGTCGCGCGGCTCCAAGCTGAAGTCATGAGATTACGCGTAATTGCGATCGTCGCGGCGATGCTCGCCGTGGTCGGGGCGGGGACAGCGCAGGCGGCACCGAGATTGGCGTTGCCGCGGCCTGGCGGGGTCAGCCCGGTCGGTACTACTACCTTTCACTTTCACCGACAATTCCCGCGCGGATCCGTAGGTTCCTTCGCAGCGGCGGGAAATGATGGTGACGCTGTGGTATCCGGCGCAGTATCCCGGATGGCGGCCCACGCAGTACCTCACTCAGCGAGAGTCGGAGCTGATGGTGAAGGAGCTGGGCGATAAGTCGGTGCCGGAGGATGCGCTGACTAAGGTGCGGACACATTCCACTGTGGACGCTCGGCCGCAGTTCCGGCGGATGCCGTTGGTGGTGCTCTCGCCTGGGTTCACGTTGCCGCGCGCGACGTTGTCGTCGTTGGCGGAGGAGCTGGCCAGCCGCGGGTATGTCGTGGCGGGGATCGGGCACAACTACGAGTCGACGGCGATTACCTTCCCGGACGGGCATACGACGGAATGCGTGGCATGCGTTGCGAAGGACTGGGTGAAACTTGTCAAAGCCCGGGCGGCGGACGTGCCGTTCGTGCTCGATCGGGGGAGCCAGCACGGCGCCGGCGATGCTGGCCGACCGGCGGATCCGCGCCGGGGCGATGCTGGACGGCATGTACTACCTCCCGGTGACCGGGCTGGATCGGCCGTTTCTGCAGTTCGGAGCGCCGGTGCACGAGCCGGGCGGGACGGTCGATCCGTCGTGGGATTCGGCGTGGCGCGAGATGACCGGATGGAAGCGGTGGATCACCGTTAACGACGGGGAACACAGCATGTTCACTGATCAGCTGCTGCTCTGCCAGCAGGCCGGGGTGCCGGTGCCGGGACTGAAGATCGATCCGCTGCGGGCGATCCGGGTCAGCGAGGCGTACCTGACCGCGTTCCTGGACGAGCACCTGCGCGGGGTGCCCCAGCGGCTGCTGGACGGGCCGTCGCCGCGGTACCCCGAAGTGCGGTTTTGGGGCTGAAGCGCTTTCCTGGCGAAGTCCGCGGAATTTCTTCGCAACCCCCTCCGGCGGTGTGCGTCTCTATAGGCAAAGGGAAAGCCAAGAGCTGGTCAGGGGAGAATGGAAATGCTCAGGAAGACTGTCAAATTGGCCACCGTCGGAGCGGCTCTCGGTGCGGTCGCACTGCTTTCCGCGTGCTCTGGCCAGAATTCGGCAGCCCCGGCGAGCTACCAATCCGCCCCGGTCAACGTCGCGGCGAAAAGCCAGGTGCAGCAGCCGGAAACGCCGGTGAAAAAGGGCGGCAGCGGCGGTGGCGGGGCCAGTGCGGAGGACGTTAATTGCAGCACCCTCGGAGGTCCGGTCGGTCCGCGCAAGGTTGATTTGATCGCGGACGAAACCAAGGCAGGTACCGTTGGTTGCGTCGAAGCGTTCAATGTCATCACCGAATACTTCGACAATATCGACAAGGCCATCGGGTCCAACTACATGATGACTGTCCGGGGTTGGCAGTGCCTGACCGACACCGGCGCGGAGGGCACGCACGAGATCCGCTGCGCGAAGGACGGTTTCAAGCTGCACACCACGCCGCCGAAGGACGAGGACACTCCGGACCCGCAGGAGCAGGGCACGGGGTACAACGGGGTGCCGATCGACCCGCCCGCCGACCAGGACCAGGGCACCGGCTACCACGGGGTTCCGGTGGACCCGCCGAACGCGCAGGACCAGGGGACTGGGTACCAGGGCGTGCCGGTCGACAGCCCGGATCAGAACTGAGCGAGCGCGAACTGCGGAAGTGGGCCAGGCCTTGCGAGGTCTGGCCCTTTTCGCGCGGCCCCGGACTGAGTCACAGCACCGAAGCCAGACCCTCCCGCAACATCCGATACGCCGCCTCCGCCCGGGCGACAGCATCCGGATAAGTCTCATCAGCGCTTCGCCCACCGCGGATCTCCCGGGCGTTGTGGAACCCCAAGATCCGCTGCGCCCCGAAGATCTGCGCAGCCACCAACCGTGCGGTGAACTCGTCCGGAACCCCGCACGACGCGCGCAGTTCCTCCACCAGTTCCTGTTCCTTCTCCAGCAAATACGTGGCAAGCCGCGCCAGTAATGCAGGCGTTGAGTACAGCAGCGTGTGGCACGTGATCGCGTCCGGCGAGTCGTTCAGGCCGGTCAGCGGGTCGCGGGCGGCCAGGCGGTCCAGGAAAGACCGTTCCAGCGCGGACAGCGCCGACACCTCAGGCGGCCGCGCGCGGACGATCTCCGCGGGGCCGTTTTCGTCGACGAACTGGTGGATGACCAGGTCTTCCTTCGTCGGGAAGTACGCGAACAGCGTCGGCTTCGAGATCTCGGCTTCGGCGGCGATGTCGGCCACCGACACCCCGTCGAAGCCGGATTCGCGGAACAGGCGCAGGGCCGCCGAGGCGATGGCTTCCCTCGTGCGGTGGCGTTTGAGCTCGCGCAGTCCTGACACGGCCGTCAGCCTAACCGGAACTCGAACCAGGATAAAAACTTGACTCGGTTGTATATTTAACCCAGTGAAGATACTGGAACCAGAGATCCGGGTAGAGCGCGAGTTTCTCCAGGCCTGTCACGCCGAGCTGGACCGCATGCGGGCGGAGATCAAGACCGCGATCGCGACGGGAATGGGCGAGGGCGACGCGGTCGACGACAAGTACTTCAACCACGTCCTCAGGCAGTTTCGCATCGAGATCGCCGAGGAGCTAGCGGATATTGACGACGCGCCGCTCTTCTTCGGCCGCCTCGACTATCCGCCGGGCGAGGTCTACGAGGCGGCGCGCGGGTCGCGCACCCGATCGCCCGAGCATGACCTCGTTTACCTGGGCCGCAGAGGGATTCGTGACGACGACGGCGAACCTCTGGTGATCGATTGGCGGGCGCCGCTCGCGAGGGCGTTTTACGAAGCCGATCACGATCATCCGATGGGCGTGCGGGTCCGGCGGCGCTACGGGTTCGACCAGGCCGGAGTGCTCAGCGCGTACGAGGACGAGCCGCTCGATCGGCCAGGCTCGGCGGAGAATCGGCTGCTCACCGCGGAGATCGAGCGGCCTCGGCAGGGGCCGATGCGCGACATCGTCGCGACGATCCAGCCGGACCAGATGCGGCTCGTTCGCGCGCCGGTCGACCGGACGATCTGCATCCAGGGCGCACCGGGGACCGGCAAAACCGCGGTGGGGCTGCATCGGCTGGCGTACCTGCTCTACACCGAGCGGGTGCGGCTGCAGAAGGCAGGCGGGGTCGCGGTGATCGGGCCGAACCGGTCGTTTCTCGCGTACATCGCGGGCGTGCTTCCGGCGCTCGGCGAGGTGGCGGTTTCCCAAGCCACGATTGACGAACTGACCGGGGCGGGCCAGCCGGCCGAGTACGTCGACGATCCGCGGACGGCGCGCATCAAGGGCGACGTCCGGATGGCGGAGGTCGTCCGGCGGCACGTGTGGGCGCGGATCCGGCCGGTCGACCGGACGCTCGAGGTGAAGTACCAGCACCGGACCTGGCGGTTGTATCCCGAGGACATCGCCGAGGAACTCACGGAAATCCTCAGCCGCGGCGCGGATTACAGCGCGGGGCGAGAATTGCTGGCCCAGCGGCTCGCGCACCGGGTCCTGCGCGAGATGGAGCGGTCCGGCGGTACGAGCGCGACCCTCCATCAGCTTCGCCGCAATGCCGCGATCAACAAGGCGGTCCGCGACATGTGGCCTGCCGTCGAGCCCGCGCGGCTGGTCTATGACTTGCTTACCGATAACGCGCTTCTCGCCGAAGCGGCCGACGGAATTCTCACTGCTGAGGAACAGGAAGCGCTCCTCCGTCCGCGTCCGCGCAGTCGCAAGGCGATGACCTGGTCGACGCTCGATCTCGCGTTGCTGGACGAGGTCGCGGCGCTGATCGAGCGGCCGGCGAAGCTCGGGCACGTCGTGGTCGACGAGGCGCAGGACCTCAGCCCGATGCATCTGCGGGCGATCGCACGCAGACTGGCTGGTGCGTGCACGGTTCTCGGCGACGTCGCGCAGGCGACCAGTCCGTCCGCGGTCCGCGATTGGACGACCGTGCTCACCCATCTCGACCGGCCCGGCGGGCGAATCGAAGAACTCACGCACGGCTACCGCGTTCCGGCGGATGTCCTCGACTTCGCTGCCCGGCTGCTCCCGCACATCGCGCCGGAGCTGCGGAGTCCCACGTCGTTCCGGCATTCCGCGGATGCCTTGCACCTGACCGCAACGGACGAGACGGTCGCCGCTGCGGTCGACGCTTGCGCGACAGCTTTACAGGAGGAAGGGTCGATCGGGCTGCTGGCCGCGGACGCGGATATCCCCGAATTGCACCGCGTCCTCACCGAGCGCGGGCTGGACCACGTGGTGCTGGGTACCGACGGAACAGCTCGGATCACCCTGGCACCGGTGAGTTTGGCGAAGGGGCTGGAGTACGACACGGTCCTGGTGGTCGAACCGGCGCGCATCGTGGCGGCGGAAGAGCGTGGGCTGCAACGGTTGTACGTCGCGCTCACCCGGGCGGTCAGCACCTTGCACGTACTCCACGCGGACCCGTTGCCGGAGCCGTTGCTGGCTCAGACCGCGGCGGTCTGACGGCGCGTCGAGTAGCACTGCCAGCCCAGAAAACCCAGCGCCAGCAGCAAGTAGCTGTTGCCGATGACGTGCTCGACCGGTCCCCAGGACAGCTCCAGGTACCCGTTCTTCGGCAGCCACGAATGCGGGGCGATCACTAAAATCGCCGCCACGGCAGCCAAACCGGCGACCGCGGTCCGGGTGTGCGCGCGAGCGGCGAACAGCACGATCGCGGGCACGATCCACACCCAGTGGTGCGACCACGAAATCGGCGAACACACCAGAATCGCGGCCGCGTTGAGCAGGAACGCCATCGACGGGTCGGCGCGCAGCATCGCGGGAACGGTCAGCGCGAGCGCGGCCAGGGTCAGCACCGCGACCAGGATCAGCGTCGGCGTTTCGGCGAGCCCGAACCGGTGCACCGCGCCCTGGATGGTCTGGTTTGTCGCGAAAATCGATCCGCTCATCCCGGACGCGCCGGTCAATCCGCCGCCGAACCAGTACTTCATCGACGCTTCCGGCGCGATCACGAACCCGGCCGCGCCGGCGAGCACGAAGGTGACCACCGTGGTCAGTGCCGCCCGGAAGTCCCTTTTCACCAGGAAGAACAGCAGGAATCCGGCCGGCGTGATCTTCATGGCGGCGGCGAGGCCCAGCAGGACGCCGCGGGGCAGCCGCGTCCGGGGGCCGAGGCAGTCGATCACCACGAGGGCCATCAGCAGGAGGTTGATCTGCCCGAACCACAACGTCTCGCGGACCGGTTCGAACGCCAGCGAACCAGCCCCGATCACGAGCGCGGCCAGCATCGCGGTCCGCCGCCCGGCATGGGGCCGGACCACGACGTAGACCGTGCCGCACAGGCACGCCAGTGAGACGGCGAGCATTAGCATCGCGCCCAATGGCAACGGCATCGCGGCGAACACCAGGAACACGACGGCCGCGAACGGCGGGTAGATGAACGGCAGGATCAGCCCGGCGCGGGTCGGCGGGAGCGGACCGTAGACGTCCTCGCCCTGGGCGAGCGCCCGCGCGCCGGACCGGTAGATCTCCAGGTCGAGCGGCCACATCGTGCAGACGAGCCACAGAACCGTCACTGCCACCGCCATCGAGGCGAGGACCAGCAGGAACACCGCCGGACGACGGGTGCCGGCGTCGTCTAGCCACCGGCGCAGCGCGACAGCGGGGGGCCGGATGGAAGTCACTCCGCGATCATGCCGGTGCGATCACCCGTTCGCGCAGTGGGGGCGAGACCAGGCGACCTCGTCGACCGCGAGCCACGGCGCGTTCGCGGCGGCGGAGGGGGTGACCCCGGCGAAGGCTTTGACCTCGTGGTGCAGGTGCGACTGGTCGACATAGCCGCTCTCCGCCGCCACCAAAGCGGGACTTTCGCCCGCGGCGAGCCGGTGCACCGCGTGGTCGAACCGGACCAGTTGCGCGGCGCGTTTCGGGCTGAGCCCGAGCTGGCTCCGGAACCGCGACCACAGGCGTTTCCGGCTCCATCCGGTCTCGTCGGCCAGCTGCTCGATCCGCACCTGACCGTGGTGCGCGTCCATCCGCCGCCAGGCGAAGGCGACTTCCGGATCGACCGTGCGACCGGCCTCGTATCGCTTGCCCAAAGCGGCTTCTACCAGGGCGAACCGGTCGTTCCAGGAGTCGAGCGCGCGCAGCCGGCCGGGCAGTTCGGTGGGCCAGACGTCATCAAGGGACACGACCTCGCCGCTCAACTCCGTCCCGAGCACCGCGTGTGCGACCTCGGGCGACAGCCGGATCTGCACGCATTCGATGCCCTGCCCGCGCACGCGCATGCCGTGCGGCACGAGTCCGGCGACGACGCTGCCGCGTGCCACGTCGTTGACGAGCAGCTTTTCGCGCAGGTTGAGAAACAGCGTGACGGCCGGGTACGGGACCACTGTCAGGTCCACCTGGTCCACGGTGTCGCCGACGAATCCGGCCATTCGCACCCCGGGCAGCCGGAGCGGCCGGGACGGCACGGCGATGCCCCACACCGCTGGTCCGTCGCGAGCCCACTCGGCTGGTCGCATGCCGCCATCGTACGTAACTTCGTCCGCGCGACATTTCTCCAAGACCGGCCGCCACCGCCCCGACCAGGCTGAACGGGTACCGGAAAGGGGATCCGTGATGATCAATCCGTTCAGCTCCGCCGTCGAAGTCGCCGCCGCCATCCGCGCGAAGGAGGTGAGCCCGGTCGAGGTCGCTGATTGCTACCTCGACCGCATCGCCGAGCTGGATCCGAAGTTCAACGCCTTCTGCTTCCGCGCCGACGACGAGGTCCGTGCCGCGGCGAAAGCCGCCGCCGACGCTGTGGTGCGGTGCGCGCCGGAAGAACTGCCGCCGTTCCACGGGGTTCCGCTGCCGATCAAGGACCTCGTCAACGTCGCCGGCTGGCCGACCACTTACGGCTCGCTGGCCACCGACCGTTCCCCGCAGCCCAAGTCGGACCCGATCGTGCAGCGGTTCACCGACGCGGGTTTCCTCCCGCTCGGCAAGACCACGACGTCGGAATTCGGCGCGGTGCCCTTCACCGAGAGCGAGGCGCAGGGCATCTCGCGCAACCCGTGGGACCCGGACCGCACGCCCGGCGGTTCGTCGAGCGGCGCGGGGGTCGCCGTCATCGCCGGAATGGCCCCGGTTGCGCACGCGGAGGACGGCGGCGGATCGATCCGCATCCCGGCGTCGTGCACAGGTCTCGTCGGGCTGAAGCCGACCCGCGGCCTGGTCACGAACGCCGTGGTGGAGGTCGAGGGCTTCGCGACCAGCGGAGTCGTCAGCCGGACGCTGGCCGACACCGCCGCCGCGCTGGACGTCCTCACGAGGCACGACCCGGGCGCGTGGTGGTCGCAGCCGACGCCCACCCGGTCGCTCGCCGACGCGCTGAACACCGAACCCCCGACTCGCCTGCGGATCGGTGTCCTCACCACCTCGCTGATCGACGGCATTGAGGTCGACCCGGCCTGCCTGACCGCGGTCGACAAAACCCTTCGCGCGCTGGAGGAAGCCGGACACCAAATTGTCGACAAACCGCTTCCGCTGCCGACATCCGAGGAACTGCTGGCGACATTCCTGAAGGTCTGGAACGTCGCCAGCGCAGGCGTCCCGGTGCTCGACCCGGACCGCATCGAACCGCACAACCGGGCACAGCGCGAAGCCGCGAAGTCGGTCGATTCCTGGACTTACGCGGAGAGCGTGCACCAGACCCAGGTGTTCTCCCGCCGGATTGTCGAGGCCTTCGTCGGCAGCTTCGACCTGCTGGTCACGCCGACCATGGCGTGCCTCCCGCCGAAGGTCGGCGCGTGGCGAGCGAGCGGAAATCCGGTGGTGGCGGCGTACCCGATGGGCGTGTTCACGTCGCTGTTCAACGTGACCGGCCAGCCCGCGATCTCCCTCCCGCTGCACCACGACGAGGCGAGCGGCCTGCCGGTCGGCGTCCAGCTGGTGGCCGCGCCCTGGCGGGAAGACCTGCTGCTGCAGGTCTCCCGCACCCTGGAACAGGCGCTGCCCTGGGCCGACCGGCGGCCGCCGCTCGACTAGCCCACGTAGGCGGCCAGGTGCTTCCCGGTCAGCGTCCGCTTCCTCTTCACCAGCTCGGCGGGCGTCCCCTCGAAGACCACCTGGCCGCCGTCGTGCCCGGCGCCGGGGCCGAGGTCGATGATCCAGTCGGCGTGCGCCATCACGGCCTGGTGGTGCTCGATGACGATCACCGACTTGCCCGATTCGACCAGGTGGTCCAGCAGCCCGAGCAGCTGTTCCACGTCGGCGAGGTGCAGGCCGGTGGTCGGCTCGTCGAGGATGTAAACGCCGCCGTTCGACCCCATGTGCGTGGCCAGCTTCAGCCGCTGCCGCTCGCCGCCGGACAGCGTGGTCAGCGGCTGGCCGAGGGTCAGGTAGCCGAGTCCGACCTGTTCCATCCGCTCGAGAATCCGGTGCGCGGCGGGGGTTTTCGCGTCGCCGTCGGCGAAGAACGCGGTGGCCTGGGAGACCGACATCGCGAGCACCTCGCTGATGTCGCGTCCGCCGAAGTGGTACTCCAGAACCGAGGCGTCGAACCGCTTGCCCTCGCAGACCTCGCAGGTGGTGGCGACTCCGGCCATCATCCCGAGGTCGGTGTAGATGACGCCGTTGCCGTTGCAGTTCGGGCACGCGCCTTCGGAGTTGGCGCTGAACAGCGCGGGCTTCACGTTGTTGGCCTTGGCGAAGGCCTTGCGGATCGGTTCGAGCAGCCCGGTGTAGGTCGCCGGGTTGCTCCGCCGCGAACCGCGGATCGGGGCCTGATCGACCGAAACGACGTCGTCGGATTCCCGAATGGACCCGTGGATCAGCGAGCTCTTACCCGATCCGGCGACCCCGGTGATCACGCACAGCACGCCGAGCGGGATGTCGACGTCCACGTCCTGCAGGTTGTGCGTGTTCGCGCCGCGGATTTCCAGCACGCCCGTGCGCTCCCGCACCGACGGCTTGAGCGAGGCACGGTCGTCCAAATGCTTGCCGGTCAACGTCTTGCTCGCGCGCAGACCGTCCACAGTGCCCTCGAAACACACCGTGCCGCCGTTCGTGCCCGCGCCCGGCCCGAGGTCGACCACGTGGTCGGCGATCGCGATCGCCTCCGGCTTGTGCTCCACCACGAGGACGGTGTTTCCCTTGTCCCGCAAGCGGAGCAGCAGGTCGTTCATCCGCTGGATGTCGTGCGGGTGCAGGCCGATGGTGGGCTCGTCGAAGACGTACGTGACGTCGGTGAGCGACGAGCCGAGGTGCCGGACCATCTTCACCCGCTGCGCTTCGCCGCCGGACAACGTGCCCGCCGGCCGGTCCAGCGACAGGTAGCCGAGACCGATCTCCACGAACGATTCGAGCGTCTCGTGCAGCGATTTCAGCAGCGGCGCGACCGACGGGTCGGACAGCTTCCCGACCCAGTCGGCGAGGTCGCTGATCTGCATCGCGCACACGTCGGCGATGCTCATCCCGTCGATCTTGGACGACCGCGCCAGCTCGCTCAGCCGCGTCCCGTCGCATTCCGGGCAGGTCGCGAAGGTGACCGCGCGGTCCACGAACGCGCGGATGTGCGGCTGCATCGCCTCGACGTCCTTGGACAGATACGACTTCTGGATCCGCAGCACCAGACCCTCGTAGGTCATGTTGATGCCTTCGATCTTCATCCGCGTCGGTTCCTTGTACAGGAAGTCCTGCAGCTCGCGCTTCGTGTACTTGCGGATCGGCTTGTCCGGGTCGACCAGCCCGGACCCGGTGTAGAGCCGGTAGTTCCAGCCGCCCGGGGTGTAGCCGGGGATGGTCAGCGCGCCCTCGGCGAGCGACTTCGAGTCGTCGTACAGCTGGGAGAGGTCGATGTCGTTGATCGAACCGCGGCCCTCGCAGCGCGGGCACATGCCGCCGGTGACGCTGAAGCTGCGCCGCTCCTTGATCTCCTTCCCGGCGCGCCGCACGGTGACCGCACCCGCGCCGCTGATCGAGGCGACGTTGAACGAGAACGCCTGCGACGACCCGATGTGCGGGGTGCCGAGCCTGCTGAACAGGATCCGCAGCATCGCGTTGGCGTCGGTGGCGGTGCCGACCGTCGACCGCGGATCGGCCCCCATCCGCTGCTGGTCGACGATGATCGCGGTGGTCAGCCCGTCGAGCACGTCGACCTCGGGACGGGCCAGCGTCGGCATGAAACCCTGCACGAAACTGCTGTAGGTCTCGTTGATCAGCCGCTGCGATTCGGCCGCGATCGTGCTGAACACCAGCGAGCTCTTGCCCGAGCCGGACACCCCGGTGAACACCGTCAGCCGGCGCTTCGGGAGTTCGACGCTGACGTCCTTGAGGTTGTTCACGCGGGCGCCCTGCACGCGGATCAGGTCATGGCTGTCCGCGGCGTGCCCCGGCGTGGTCTTCCCCTTGGCCTTGGTCATCTCTCTCCCAGTTTCTTTTCCCGGCGGTCCGGCTCGGACTGCTTCAGCTCGCTTGCTGGATGCGGATGAGGTTCCCGGCCGGGTCGCGGAACGAGCAGTCCCGGACGCCGTAGGGCTGGTCGGTGGGCTCCTGCACGACCTCGGCGTCGCTGGCCTGCAACCGGTTGAAGGTCGCGTCGACGTCCTTCGTGGCCAGGTTCAGCGCGGCGTAGGTGCCCTTGGCCATCATTTCGGTGATCATCCGGCGTTCGTCGTCGGTGAGGCCGGGGAACGCGGCGACCGGCTGCAGTACGAGCGAGGTGTCCGGCTGTCCGGGCGGGCCGACGGTAATCCAGGCCATGTCGCCGTATTTGACGTTGTTGCGCACCTCGAAGCCGAGGACGTCGCGGTAGAAGGTCAGCGTCGCTTCCGGATCGGTGTGCGGGAGGAAGCTCGCGTGAATCGTCATGTCCATGCCGATCACACTAGGTTCGCGCCGAACGGGGTGCTTCTCGATTCCTGATCGGTCGGGTGACCTGTTTGGCGACGCACGGCGCCATGCCCTCGGTCGCCCCGGTCTCCTCCTGGCGGTACACGCTCGGCGGCTTTCCGACCAGCTCGGTGAAGCGCGTGCTGAACGTCCCCAGCGACGAGAACCCGACCTCGAAACACACCTCGGTGACGCTCAGGTCGCCGCGCCGGAGCAACGCCATCGCGCGCTCGATGCGGCGGGTCATCAGATACGAATACGGCGACTCTCCGTAAGCGGCGCGGAACTGCCGGCTCAGGTGCCCGGCGGACACGTTGACGCTCCGCGCGAGCGCCTCGACGTCCAGGGGACGCGCGTACTCGCGGTCGATCCGGTCGCGCACCCGGCGCAACCGTGCGAGATCGGCCAATCGCTGCGCGTCGTCCGGTTTGCTGGTCACTTCCGAATCGTGCCACGGCGATCGCCCGAGCCCCAGCAATCCGCTCTTTCGGGCTGGTGGCCGATTCGTTCAAGACCCTCGCGCCGGACTCGTGCGACGGTTTCCGGGTGACTGTGAACTTGGAGGCCGTCGCCCCGTTCCTCGCCGGGCACGGCAGGGTGCTGGACCAGCGGCGGTTCGAGCTGCTGAACGGAAACGGACGGGCCGAGGAGGTGCTCGCGGCGGTCGCCGCCTACCGGAATCCGGACGGAGGGTACGGCTGGGGTCTGGAGCCGGACCTGCGCGCGCCGGAAAGCCAGCCGGGCGGCGCGCTGCACGCGTTCGAAGTGTTCGCCGATGTCGCGCCGGTGACCACGCCGCACGCGGTGCAGTTGTGCGACTGGCTGGAATCGGTGTCGTTCACCGACGGCGGGCTGCCGTTCGCGTTCCCGGTCGCCGATCCGGCCGCGTGCGCTCCCTTTTGGACCGGAGCCGATCCGGCGGCGTTCTCCTTGCAGAGCACCGCGTTCGTCACCTCCGCGGGGTGGCGGGTCGCCGAACCCGACCCGGCGGTCGCGGCGCATCCGTGGCTCGCGCGGGCGACCGAGACCTGCCTGCGGGCGATCCGGGAGCTCGAGGAGATGCCGCACGTCATCGAGTTGAGCTTCGCGATCCACCTGCTCGACGCCGTGCACGGCAGGTATCCGGAGGCCGATGAACTCCTGACGAAGCTGGGGAAGTTCTTGCCGGAGAGCGGAATCGTCCCGGTGCAGGGCGGTTCCGAAGGCGAGGTGCTGCGTCCGCTCGACTTCAGCCCGGTGCCCGGCCCGTCCAGGCGGTTGTTCACCGCGGAGGCGGTCGAAGCGGATCTGACCCGGTTGGAACAGGGCCAGCAGCCCGACGGCGGGTGGACGGTCGACTTCGCCAGCTTCTCCCCGGCGGCCGCGCTGGAATGGCGCGGTTACGCCACCGTCGGCGCGATCTCCAAGCTGCGCGCCAACTCGCGGCTCTAGGGCCAGAGGCGTTCGCGGACCCAGCCCGCGGGTTCGCGGCGGTAGCGGACCCGGAGGTGCTGCCGGTCGTGCGAGGCCTGCCAGAACTCCACCGATTCCGGCTGGATCAGGTAGCGCGTCCACGTTTCCGGTGCCACGTCCGGGTTCTCCGCGACCCAATCCGCAGCCGCCGCGGCCGCTTCGACGAGCTTCGCCGGATCGGAAAGCACCTCCGACTGATGCCCGACGTACGCCTCGGCCCGCGACTCGGGCGGCCGAGCGAGGAAGTCGTCGGCGGACACCTCGGGCGCGGCCGGGACCACCAAGCCCCGCACCCGGACCTGACGTCCGCGGCCAGGCCAGAAGAACGTCAACGCCGCGCGCGGATTCGCCGCCAGCTGCTGGCCTTTCGGGCTTTCCGAACTCGTCGCGACCGCCCAGCCGTCCGCGTCGACGTTCTTCAGGATCACCACGCGAGCGTCCGGAGCGCCGTCGGCGTCCACTGTGGACAGAGTGACGGCGTGCGGGGCCAGCACGTGCTCGCCCGCCTCGGTCAGCCAGGCGAGGAACAGCTCCTCGGGCGTTTCCGGGGTGTGGTCCGGGTCGAATTCCGGGAGCTGTTCGGGAAACGACTGCCAGCCGCGCAACGAAACCATGTCACCGACCGTACGGCGGTTGCCCCGGCGGCGGGTAGTGCGGCGGCTGCGGCCCGGCCGGTCCGGCGGCGGGCGGGGGACCGGTCTGCGGCATCGGCCCGGACGGGATCTGCCCCGGGAATCCGCCGGGACCCGGTTGCGGGGGCTGACCGTAGGCGGCCTGTTGCTGCTGCCATTGCACCTGCTGGAGAGCCTCGCCCGGCTGCGGGAAACAGAACGTCAGCTTGGCCCTGATCGCGCCGTGCATCGCCGCGCCCCAGAGCTTCCCGCCGGTGAACGCGTAGGTCGCGCCCGCCTGCGGATCCACCGCGACCATCCGGGTTTCGCCGCCGAACTGGTTGCTCGTCTTCGCGCTCGCCAGCTGCGCGGCGTCCGGGTGCACGCGGCCGACGAGCCCGCAGATCACCACCGACGCGGCGGTCCAGCCGATCGTGCCCTGCACGTTGGCGCGGGCGTGCTGCGTCGCCATGCCGGTGAACTGCTGCAGCGTCGCCGCGTCGATCTCCGGATAGGCCCCGGCGACCACGCAATAGTTCATGGTGGACAGCATGATCGACTCGGTGAACAGGCCGACCGCGCACGTCACCGGTCCGATCTGGACGGTGTTGAGCCTGCCGCCGCTGCGCACCACGCGTTCGGCGACCACCTGCAGGTACTGCTCGGGCGTGAGCACGTCCGCGACCTCCCCGGGCTGAGCGGAATCCGACGTCATCGTCGCACGCGCCGCCTTCGCACGGACTTCACCGGGCATGGTTGACTGTGCCCGCCATGCGCCGACTTCTCGTTCTCGCCCCAGCCCTGGTCCTGCTCGCCGGCTGCAACCCGTCGAGCCCGGCGAAGGAGACTCCGTCTTCGGTGCCGGCGAGTTCCGCTTCGGCCTCCGCGGCGCTGCCGCCGGATCCGCAGCCCGCGCGCACCGCGGAGTGTCCGTACCTGTCCAACGAGACGGTGCAGGACGCGAACGGACAGCACGTCACCAAGGTGAGCGTGTCCGACGACGAGCCGCATCCGACGTGCTTTTTCTACCGTCCGGACGGCAGCCTCCAGCTGACCGTGCGGGTGTACGTGGGCAAGAGCGACGTCGCGACCGCGCTGGTCAACAAGGCCGCGCCGGTCGACACGTCGAACCCGGCTTCGGAGCCCGCGGGGTGGAAGGGCGGCTACCAGCCGGCCGGGGACGGAGTGGTCTACGCCGTCGCCAAGGGCGAGGCCGCCGTCATCGTGACGAGCAACCAGAAGCAGAGCATCAAAGCACGCACAGTGGCGAAAAAGGCTATCGCTGCCCTGAAGCTCTGAGTAACGGGCTCCGCACGGGTGAGTGAAGTTGATCTTGTATTACTCTAAGCAGCACGCGCGGTTCCCCCAACACTCGCGCGGCGGGTGCCCGTCCGGCACCGAATACTTTGGTTACCCCTTTTCGACGACAAGGACAGATTCGTGGCTGACACCCTCAAGGAAATCCTGCTTGACTCGAGCCGTCGCCCCACCGTGGTCGCCGACTTCGCGGAGCTCGTGGACGCCGAGGTCGCCGACAAGGGCGGGGTCTCCGGCGCGGTCGTGAAGACCGGCTTCGCCGCCGTGAAGAAGATCAAGCCGGGCATCATCCCGTCCGCGATCGACAGCCTCCTGGACGACTTCTCCGCCGCCCTCGAGCCGTTCTACAGCGACTTCCGCGCCCAGGGCGGCAACGACTTCGGCGCCTACCTGACCAGCCGCTCGGACGAGGCGTCGGACGCGCTGCTCGGGGTCACCGACGCCCGCGCCGAGCGCAGCAGCCGCGACAGCATCAAGAAGGTCTACTCGAAGCTGCGCCCGAACGGCAAGAAGAACGTCGAGGAGGCGCTGCCGCGTCTCGGCCAGCTGATCGACAAGCACGCCGCCGCGGCCTGATCCGGCCAGGCTCCGCCCGGCTTCCGGCCACTGGCCGGATCGGCGGAACCGCTTAAGCGATACGAAAAAGGGCCCCGGGACGCACTTCCCGGGGCCCTTTTTCGCGCGTTCAGTTCTTCTTCTCGGCGGCCGACGGGCTCGGCGCCTTGCCGTTCGTCTTCGGCTCGCCCGGCTTGGCGTCCTTCGCGTCCTTGGCCTCGGCGGCCGGCTTCGCGGGCGGAGCCGGGGGAGCAGGCGGGGTGGCCTTCGGCGGCGCCGGGGCGACCGGCGGCTCCTGCTGCCGCGACTTCAGCGCGACGGCGGTGCCGACCGCGACCGCGCCGAGACCGAGGATCCACGGCCAGCGGCGACGCTTGCGGGTGCCCTTGGCCGCGCTCTTCGCCTCCTCCAGAGCGGCGCGGAACTCCTTCTTCGCCGCCTTGAAGTCCTTCTTGCCGCGGCGCTTCGACTCGCCCGCCGACGCGGCGGCCTTGATCGCGGCCTTCTTGGCCTTGCGGCCCGGCTTCTTCATCTCGGCGATGCGGGCGAGCGCTTCCTTGCGCGCCGCGGCGGAGCTCTTCTTCAGCTCCTTGCGGGTCAGCTCCGTCTTCTTCGCCAGCTTGCGCCGGGCGCGGCGGCTCCGCTTCCCCAGCTCCTCCGCGCCGGCCTCGGCGGCCTTCGCGCCCGCCTTGCCCGCCTCGACGACCAGCTTCCGCAGGTCCGCCGAGCCGGACTTGGCCGACTCACCGACCGATTCCACGGCCCGGGTCATGGTCTTCACCTCATCAATCGTTGTGAAACAGATCTGTTGCTTGACATCTATCCTGCCCTTTTTCCGCCGACACCGCTGCGGCTTCCCGCTGCGGGCCTCGCGGAAACCTCGGGAAAGTGCCTTCTTCCTGGGCCGGTGTCCAGCGCGACGGGCCGGGGACGCCCCCTGAACCCCCCATTTGTGCGAAGGGGTGGCACGATGGCGGCGTGACTGAAAGCGCCCGCAAGGCCACCCTGCACACCAACCAGGGTGACATCCACGTGAACCTGCTGCCCGACCACGCGCCGAAGACCGTGGCGAACTTCGTGGGGCTGGCCACCGGCTCCAAGGAGTACACCCAGCCGAACGCGAAGGGCGGCAACTCCGGTCCGTTCTACGACGGCTCGATCTTCCACCGCGTCATCGACGGCTTCATGATCCAGGGCGGTGACCCGACGGGCACCGGCCGCGGCGGCCCCGGCTACAAGTTCGGCGACGAGTTCCACCCCGAGCTGCAGTTCTCCAAGCCGTACCTGCTGGCCATGGCGAACGCCGGGCCGGGCACCAACGGCTCGCAGTTCTTCATCACCGTCGCGCCGACCTCGCACCTGAACTTCCGGCACACGATCTTCGGCGAGGTCGCGGACCAGGAGTCCCGCAATGTCGTCGACGCCATCGCGACGACCGCGACCGGACCGGCGGACCGCCCGCTGTCCGACGTGGTCATCGAGAAGATCACCGTCGAAGACTGACGCGCCGCAGGCAGGGATGGGGTTTCGGTAGGTTGGAGTCATCGTGAGCCAACCGCCGAACCCGTCCGCGCCCTCTCTTCCCGGTTGCTGGTGGCATCCGAACCGCCCGACCGGTCTCAGCTGTGCCCGCTGCGGACGTCCGGCCTGCCCGGACTGCCTGCGCGAAGCCCCGGTGGGGTTCCAGTGCACGGACTGCGTCCAGTCCGGGGCGCAACAGCAGAAACAGCAGCACCGGCAGTATCAAGACGCAGGAATGGGCTCCCGCACGATCGCCGGGGCCCGGCTGTCGAACTCTTACACCGTCACGGCGACTCTGATCGCGGTGAACGTGGTGGTCTTCCTGATCACCGTCGTCCAGGCGAAGAGCCTGTTCAACAACAATCTGTCCCTCACCCACGCGTGGTTTTCTCTGGAGCCCGTGCTCACGCTCGGCGCGGGCGAGTGGTGGCGGATTTTCACCTCGGGCTTCCTGCATTACGGACCCATCCACATCGCGGCGAACGCGTTCTCGCTGTGGATGATCGGCCGTGCGCTGGAGCAGGTCTTCGGCAAGGTCCGGTACCTGGCGCTCTACTTCGTGTCGATGCTCGGAGCCTCCGCCGCGGTGCTGCTTTTCGGGGATGGCAGGCCGACGGTAGGCGCCTCCGGCGCGATCTTCGGGCTTCTCGGCGCCTACGCGGTCATCACGCTCAAACTGCGGCTCAACCCGACCGCGCTGCTCATCAACCTGGTGATCAACGCCTACATCACCTTCACGATCCCCGGCATTTCGATCTGGGCCCACGCTGGCGGCCTCGTTACCGGGGCACTGGTGACAGCCGCCATTCTCTACGCTCCCGCCCGCAACCTGGTCCGGTGGCAGGCGATCGGCACGGCCGTCATCGCGATCGCGCTCGCCGGGCTGATCAGCTGGCGAGCCACGGACTACCCGTCGCTGGATTGCTCTCCCCGGCTGGTTCAGGGGGAGTACCGGTACTCGTGCGAGCTATCCCGCTGAGCGGGCCCGCAGTTCGGTAAGCACGTCCAGCACGTCGCGAGGATCCTCGCCGAGGTCGGTCTGCCCGAAGATGAACAACTGCTCGTCGCGCTCCAGTTCGAGCGTCACGCCGTCGCGGCCGAGGCGGCGGGTGCTGCGCAGCCGGACCGTCGTGCCGGTCCAGGGGAGCCGGTGCGTGCCGGAGAGCGTGCGGGCCTGAAGACCGTGCTCGTCGGCGGCCAGGCGCGGCCGCACGAGCGTCCAGTGGCCCGCGAACGCGCCGACGGCCAGGGTCGCGAGGCCGGTGAGCACCGCGCCCTTGCCGTCGCCGAAGAGCGCGTCCGCGACGGTTCCGACCAGCAGCAATGCGGTCAGGCCCCACGCCACTACCACGAGGTTTCGGCGCGGGGCCCAGGAGGTCGGGTGGTTATCCACAGGGGTTATCCACACTGGGGATGAGTCACACCGGTGTGATTCGGTGTCAATCGGCCGACCGGAGCAAAGCTGATCCGGCGGATGGTCAGCGCCACCGCATCGTCATCAGCAGGCCGGCGATCATCGCGGCGAATCCGATGGCGAAATTCCAGTTTCCGAGCTCGCTGAGGAACGAAACTTTGTCGCCGGCGATGTAGTTCACGACCAGCCACACCAGCCCGAGGAGCATGAGGCCGAACATGACGATCTTGTAGAACAGGTTCGACGGTCCCGCGGCCTGGACCTTCACCGGGGTGCGGCGGTCGACAGGCGGGGTGTACGCGGTCTTCTTGCGGACCTTCGACTTCGGCATCGTTTCCTCGCGTGCTCTCGGGCATTCCTGGTGGCGGCATCCTGGACGAGGTCCCGCTGTCGGGGTGCGCAACCAGCGCCACGTGCACACGTTAACGTAAAGGACGGCTCCGCAGCACCGGGCGGGAGCGGTCGGGTTTCTCAGACTGTGACAATAGCGCCACCTGGAGTGCCGAGGAGGCCTCCGGCCGGGCGCGGGAGGAGCTTGCGTGACGCCGCAAGATTGGCCGGGCGAGGACGACCGCCGCCCCGGCACCGGACCTGACCGCCCGGTCCGCCGTCAGCCGCCGCCGCCGAGAAGGCAGCCAGGGGAGACCCCGCCGCGGCGAAGAGTAGCCGGGAACCCCAGCGGCAGATCACCCGAACAGCGCACGCCGATCGACCGGGGCGGACCGCGCCGGGACGGCGGCGAAAACCGGCCCGTGCAGGGCCGGCCGGGCGAAGGCAGGCCCCGCGAGGGTGACCCCCGCGGCGGTGATTTCGGCGGTCCGCGCGATCCCGGACCCCGCCGTACCGCGGAGTTCCGCGCCGAAGGCGGTCCGCAACGACGTCCCGGCGACCCAGGCGGACGTCCTCGCCGCCAGCCGGAAGAAGGCCGTCAGATGCCGCGCCGAGTCGGCGCCGCGGCCCCGGACCCGTCCCGGCGGCGGATGACCGGCCCGGAGTTCGCCGAGCAGCCGACCGAGGTGTTCTCCGCGGTCGCGGTGGAGGACAAGGACGACAAGAAGACCCCGCCGCCGCTGGGCAAGGGCGGGCTCGCGATCCGCACCGCGGGCGAAATCTTCATCACGCTCGGCGTGGTCGTGCTGCTGTTCATGGTGTACGAGGTGTGGGTCACCGACCTGTTCTCCGCCGAGAAACAGCACACCGCGAGCGATCAGCTCGACGGCGACTGGGCGAAGGACCGCACGCTGCACCCGGAGCTGATCGACGGCAAGGCGTTCGCGCGCATCCACATCCCCTCGTTCGGCGCGGACTGGAACTTCACCATCCAGGAAGGCACCGGCGAGGATTCGCTGGCGATCGGCCCCGGCCACTACAAGGGCACCGCGCTGCCGGGCGAACCGGGCAACTTCGGCGTCGCCGGGCACCGCGTCGGCAAGGGCGCGCCGTTCAACGACCTGGACAACCTGAGCTCCTGCGACCAGATCGTGATCGAAACGCACACCGATTTCTTCATCTATCAGGTGCTGCCCTACGACGACGAGGTCAAGGGCTGGAGCAGCGGCAAGGGCGCGCAGCCGGAGTGCAAGGGCGTGTCGACGCTGCGCAACTCGAGCATCCCCGGCGGCGGACCGTACGACGAGACGTTCGGCCGCAAGGTCGTCCAGCCGAGCCAGGGCGACGCGGTGAACCCGGTGCCGTACAAGCCGGCCGGGGCGCTGCCGAAGGCGCAGCAGGCTTCGCTGCTCACGCTCACCACGTGTCACCCGCAGTTCTCGGCGAAGGAACGGTTGATCATCACCTCGGTGCTGACCCGCCAGGTGCCGAAGACGCAGGTGCCGGATTACACGACGTTGCTGAAGAAGATCGGAGTCGCGTCCTGATGTACGGCTGGCTCTGGCGGCATCTGCCCGGACCGTTCGCGGTGAAGTTCGTGATCGCGCTCGTGCTGGTGCTCGGAATCGTGGCGCTGCTGATGTTCGTGGTGTTCCCGTGGCTGGACCCGCTGCTGTGGTTCAACAACGTGTCGGTGAGCAACTGAGGTTCGGAGTCTTCCTGGTCTCGGGCCGCTTCCCGGGCCAGGACGACGCCGCCGTACTGCGCCGCACTGTCCGCGCGGCTCGCGCGGCCGAGGTCGCCGGTTTCGACGACGTGTGGCTGGCCGAGCACCACTTCATGCCGTATGGCGTGTGCCCGTCAGCCATCACGCTGGCCGCGCACGTGCTGGGCCAGACGTCGCGAATCGATGTGGGCACGGCGGTAAGCGTGCTGTCCACGACGCATCCGGTCGCGTTGGCAGAACAGTGGTCCATGCTCGACGCGGTTTCTGACGGCCGCCTGCGATTAGGCGTCGGCCGAGGTGGGCCGTGGCAGGACCTGGAGGTATTCGGGACCGGATTGCCGCGCTATGAAACGGGTTTCGCCGAGTCGCTGGACCTGTTGCTGACCGCCACTGGCGGTCGAGTCTCGGCCCGGGGCGCGCATTTCTCCTTCCGCGAGGTACCGCTGCGCCCGACTCCGCAACGCACCCCACAAGTCGTGGTGGCCTGCGGTGGCCCGACTTCCTCCGCGGTCCAGTTGGCTGCGAAACGTGAACTGCCGTTGTTGCTGGGCCTGCACGCGGATGACACGGAGAAGGCCGCCACTGTTGCTGCTTACGGTGCTCCCGCGGCCCACGTGTCGACGGTGCTGTGCCAGGTCGGCGACGATGCTTCCGCGGTGGTGCGCCACGCTTTGCCGGGGTGGCTGGCGGATGGCTTAGCCGCCCATGTGCCGGTGGACGATCGGCCTGGTCCGGGGCGGGATCCTTGGGAGTACACGGAAAAACTGTGCGCGATCCATCCGGTGGGGTCGGTTGAGCATTGCGTCGAGACTTTGCGGACGAGTTTTGCGCGCACTGGGGTGTCGCACGTGATCATGTTCGTGGAAGCTTCCGGCACGGAGGAGGGCACGATGGCAAACATCGCGCGGATTGGTGCCGAGGTGTTGCCCGCCCTGCGGGGATAGCCGGACGCTGGTTTTCCGGACACGGGGTTCGCGCGCGACTATCTCACGCCCTGTAACACCGATGGCGATCCTTGCGAGTTCAAACCTGACACGTTCAGCGGCGAACGGTGGGGAGAACGAATGTCGGCTCACAAACTCATCGTTTTTGCCATCGCCGCAGCTGTCTTGGCGATTTCCCTGGCCGGATGCGGATCGTCGACAGGTGCCGATCCAGCAGAACCTGCCTCGCCAGTGTCGACGTGGAAGAGCATGTTCGACTCGAGCACAGTGAACCCCTCGGCACCGCTGCCGACCACGGAGAGCACGTCCGTCCCGCCGGCGGCGAACGATTTCGAGATTGCGCTGAAGACCGTTTCCAAGCATTGCTTTGGCTCTGCCGGTTGCAATGTGGTGGTAGAGCCGAAATTCACGTACAAGGGCACGTCGGATCTGGATCACTACACGTGCGACATCACGTACGAGATCACCGGTGACAAGAGCGGTCCGATCACGGAGACCGCAACGGGCACGACCCCGGGGAAAACGATGGTGCGCAACACCGTGATGACTACGTCCTCCACGAAGACCAAGGTCGCCGCGGCGGTGACTTCAGCCGAGTGCAAAGCAAGCTGAAGCGGCCCGGCCAGAGAAACCCTGACCGGGCCGGTCGTCCAACCCGAAACCGGACTCAGCAGTCCCGTAGCTCAGGGCTCTGGTTCAGCAACTGCCCCCGAGGCGAAACGAACGCCCGGTACCGATCCCCGTCCGTCTCGCGGAACACGGCTACCCGGTGGCAGTTCTGGAACGCCAGCTTCACCCCGAAATGCCGTTCCAGCCCGCCCCGGATCGCGTCTGAGGCCAGTGCTCGCAGCAGCTGACCGCGGGCGGTCTCGTCCGGCGGCGGGGTTTCGTTGTCCGCGAATCCGTCCGCGGCGGTGTCTGCTTCCGCGATCACTCCGGTGATGACCTCCCACGCGTACGGCAGCGATTCCCGCACGCAGGCCACGAACTCGGCGTCGGAGACCTCCCCGCGTTCGGCCTTTTCCAGCAGCGCGGGCGATACGTCCAAGGACAAGACAACCTCCATGGTCAGCGGTACCCCTCAGAGCTACCGGCCCGCCCGACCCGGCCACAAGAGAAAACGAGTTTCATCACCACTTTGGTGGATCACTCCCACCGGAACAGCCGCACGGTGAGCATCCTTGCTAAGCGCGGCCGAGCGGCACCCGCACAGCTGGCGGCAGCGGTCCGGCATCCGGGTGCGCCCGGAACGACTGGATCAGCAACGCCGTGAACCGACGCACCGCTGCGAGCCGCGCAGAAGCTGGTTCCACCCGGATCCCCTCGTTGGCGACCAACGCCAGCACAAGGTCTTCCAGTACGAAATCCGCGCGCAGCTCGCCAGCGTCCTTAGCTCGGCGGATGAGTTCGAGCAGCAGCCGCAGGGTGTGGGCTCGGTCGGCGGCGAAGTCGAGTCGCCGGGGGAGTTGGGCGACGAACGCGCGAAAGCCCTGGTCACGGGCATGCGCCTCGGTCAGCTTCTCCAGCACGAGGACGAAACCCTGCCACGGATTAGCCGCCGCCAGGCCCTCTTCGACGATTGACGAGCACAGCGCCAGTTCCTCGGCGAACGCTTCGGCGATCAGTGCGTCTTTGGTCGGAAAATGCCGGTAAACCGTCGCGACGCTCACCTCGGCCTGCCGGGCGATCTCCCGCATCGGTACGCCGTATCCGCGGACCGTGAAAGCCACCCGCGCCGCCGCGAGGATGCGGACTCGGTTGTGGGCGGCGTCGGTCCGTCTCACTTCGGCCGCCACCCCTCTCACTTCCGGCTGGATCGCTGACCTGCTGGAATACCTTCGGCACATGAAAGCCGTCCAGTTTTCCCAGTATGGCCCGCCCAGCGTCGTGCACGTCGCCGATGTCGCCGAACCGCACGCCGGACCCGGGGAGATTCGCGTTTCCGTGCGCGCGTCCGGGTTTTCCGCGGGCGAAACCATCATCCGATCGGGAGCGCGCAAGGACACGATGCCGGTGACGTTCCCGTTCCGGACGGGCTACGACGCTGCTGGCGTGGTCGACGAGGTGGGCGACGGGGTCACCGGAATAGTGCCCGGCGAGCACGTCTTCGGCATGACCGACGCGAATCGTCGGGGAGCCAACGCGGAGTACGCAGTCTTGGTGCATTGGGCTGCCAAACCGGACGCCTGGAGCTGGGCGGAGGCGGGCGGTGCCGCGGGCGCGATCGAAACGGCGACCCGGGTGTTGGATCAGCTTCCTGGCGGAAGGATCCTGGTGAACGGCGCGGCGGGTGGCGTCGGCACGGTCGCGGTTCAGTTGGCGATCGCGCGCGGGGCCGCCGTTATCGGCACGGCGAGCCCGCGCAACCACGATTTCCTGCGTTCCCTCGGGGCCGAGGCGACGACGTACGGTCCGGGGCTGGTCGACCGAGTCGGCGGCGTCGACGCGGTCTTCGACTGTGCCGGGGGAGCATTGCCGGACCTGATCGAGATCGCCGGAGACCCCGCGCGGGTCGTGACGATCACCGACACCACCGCGCCACAGCACGGCGTGCACTTCTCGCACGGTGCCGCGCTCCCTGGTGCGGATCCGTTGGCAGTACACGGACTTGCCCCAGCAGTAGAGCTCGCTGAGGGAGGCCAATTGAGGATTCCAGTCGCAGCGACCTTCCCGCTGAGCGAAGCCGCGGCCGCGCATGAGTTGAGCGAAAGCAGGCACGCCCGCGGGAAGATCGTCTACTTGAACTGACCTCAGGCGCGCGAAACCCGCACCATCTCGTCGCGTTCCACGACCTTCACCCGCTCGCGTCCCTCGGCCTCGCCGAGCGACTTCTCGTGCGCGTCGAGTTTGCCCCAGCCTTCCCAGGTGGTGAACGAAATCCCGCGCGCGGCAAGGAATTCCAGGATCGCGTCCGGAGACGAATGCCGCGGCGCGGCGAGGGTGTCCGCGTCCGCCAAGAGGTTCGCGACGGTCTCGGCCGCGTCGCCCTTCGTGTGGCCGATCAGGCCGACCGGGCCGCGTTTGATCCAGCCGGTCACGTACACGCCGGGGACCTGGTTCTCGTCCAGGTCCAGCACCCGGCCGCCCTGGTTCGGGATCACGCCCGCGGTGTGGTCGAACGGGATTTCCGGCAGGTGCGACGACAGGTACCCGACCGCGCGGTACACCGCCTGCACGTCCCAGTCGTGGAACTCGCCGGTGCCGACGACCTTGCCGTCGCGGTACTCGGTGCGTTCGGTGCGCAGGCCGACGACCTTGCCGTCCTCGCCGAGCACCTCGACCGGCGCGTGGAAGAAGTGCAGGTGCAGCCGGCGCGGGCGGGTGCCCTCGTCGCGAATCGCCCATTCCTGCAGCGTCTTCACGACCATGTCGGTCTGCTTCGAGGACCGCAGTTCGGCGACGCTGGCCTCGTCGAACTCCATGTCCTCGGGGTGCACGATCACCTCGACGTTCGGCGAGTGGTCCAGCTCGCGCAGCTCCAGCGGCGAGAACTTCGCCTGGGCCGGACCGCGGCGGCCGAACACGTGCACGTCGGTGACCGGGCTGGCCTTGAGGCCCTCGTAGACGTTCGCCGGGATGTCGGTCGGCAGCAGTTCGTCGGCGGTCTTGGCGAGCACGCGCGCTACGTCCAGCGCGACGTTGCCGACGCCGAGCACCGCGACCGACGACGCGGTGAGCGGCCAGGTGCGCGGCACGTCCGGGTGGCCGTCGTACCAGGACACGAAGTCGGCGGCGCCGTGGCTGCCTTCGAGGTCGATGCCGGGGAGGTCGAGCGCGCGGTCGGCCATCGCGCCGGTCGCGAAGATGACCGCGTCGTAGAACTCGCGCAGGTCGTCCAGCTTCAGGTCGGTGCCGTAGTCGACGTTGCCGAGCAGCCGGATGTTCGGCCGGTCCAGCACCTTGTGCAGGGCGTTGACGATGCCCTTGATGCGCGGGTGGTCGGGCGCGACGCCGTAGCGGATCAGCCCGAACGGCGCGGGCATGCGCTCGAACAGGTCGATCTCGACGTCTGTGCCTGACACGTCGGACTTGTCCAGCAGGTCGGCGGCGTAGATGCCGGCGGGGCCGGCGCCCACCACGGCGACACGAAGGATTCGGCTCACCCGCTCCACGGTAAGTTAGGTGATCCTAACAATCACTGTGATCTGGCGTACGGTCCAGCAGGTGGGAGCCGCTAAGCTGGCGGCATGCGCGTTCTCGTCGTCGACAACTACGACAGCTTCGTCTACAACCTCGTCCAGTACCTGGCGCAGCTCGGCGCCGACTGCACGGTGTGGCGCAACGACGTCGTCGACCTCGACCGCGTGCCGGACTTCGACGCGGTGCTCGTCTCCCCGGGTCCTGGAACGCCGGAACGCGCAGGTCAGAGCATTGAAGTGATCGCGAAATGCGCCGAGACGCGCACGCCGATGCTGGGCGTCTGCCTCGGCCACCAGGCGCTGGGAGTGCACTTCGGAGCCACCGTCGACCGCGCGGACGAGCTGCTGCACGGCAAGACCAGCCAGGTACGGCACACCGGCTCCGGCATCCTCGCCGGGCTGCCGGAGGAGTTCACCGCCACTCGCTACCACTCGCTCACCGTGCTGCCGGACACCATCGATCCGGACATTTTCGAGGTCACCGGCACCACCGAAACCGGCATCGTGATGGGCATGCGGCACCGCGAACTGCCGCTGGAGGGCGTGCAGTTCCACCCCGAATCCGTGCTCACCGAATGCGGCCACCGGATGCTGGCGAACTGGATGGCCTCGGCGGGCCACCCGGTCGCGCCGACCGTCGTCGACGACCTGGAGCGGGCCACCCGCACCCTGCAGAAGGCCGCGACTGCGTGACCGCGCCGACCCCGCTGATCCGGCTCAGCGGAGTCGGAAAACGGTACGGCAGCGGCGAACCCGTCCTGACGCACATCGATTTCGAGGTGCCCGCCGGACGGGTGGTCGGCGTCCTCGGCACTAACGGATCGGGCAAATCGACGCTGCTGCGGATCCTCGCCGGGGTGTCGCGGGCGTCGTACGGCGACATCACCGGGAGCCCGGCGGTCGGCTACCTGCCCGACCGGTTCCCCGGCGGCCAGCGGCTGAGCGCGCGGGCGTACCTGCGGCATCTGGCGCGGATCCGCGGGCTGACTGACCTGTCCGGGATCGATCCGCTGCTGAAACGGCTCGCGCTGGTCGGCAGTCCGGACGCGCAGCTGCGCACGCTGTCGAAGGGCAACGCGCAGAAGGTCGGCCTCGCCCAAGCCGTGCTGGTGCGGCCGGACCTGCTGATCCTCGACGAACCCTGGTCCGGCCTCGACGTCGGCACGCACGCGGTGCTCGGCGAACTGGTCGCGGAAACCCGCGCACGCGGCGCGAGCGTCGTGTTCACCGACCACCGGCCGGACGTCGTGCGCGAACACGCCGACGAGGTGTACCGGCTCGCTTCCGGCCGGGTCGCGCCGCTGGAAACGCATCCGGAGCGGAAGCGGATCACGCTGCTGCCGGTGTCGTCGAGCGTCGACAACTGGTCCGCCGAACCAGGCGTGCACGCGGTCGCCGACCAAGCAGGCGGCGTGGTCCTGACGGTCGACGCCGAACACGCCGACGCCGTGCTGCTGCGCGCGTTGTCCGGCGGCTGGTCGGTGCGGGAGGTGGCGCCGTGCTCGCAGTGAGCCGCTATTACCTGGCGCTGCTCGGCCATTCGCAACGCTATTTGCCAGCCGGGCTCGCGTACCTCGCGTTGTGCTCAATCCTTTACGCAGACCCGAGTTCGCCAGTGCTTCCGCTGTTTGGCGTGAGCGGCGCGGGGGTTCTCGTACTCGGCTGTTGGCTCACGATCGCGTTGTTGGACATCGAAGATCCGGTGCAGCGCCTGATCACGCTCAACCACGCGGGCGGCAACCGCAAAACGATCGGCGGCGCGGTGCTGACGGTGTTCGGCTGCACCTTGGTGTGCACGCTGGTGACCGTCGGCTGGGCGGCGACGCATCGGAATCAGTTGCAGGCACAGATCATCGGTGCCGGGCTGGCGACCCATCTCGCGTGCGCTCTGGTCGGCATCGCGATCGGCTTGCCGTGCTCGCGGCTGCTTGTGTCGCGCATCGGCTGGACTGTGCTCGCCGCGGTTCTCGTGCTTGGCGTGGTGCTGCTGGGAAAGTGGGTTCCGCTGGTGCATCCGCTGCTGCAAGCGCTGATGAACGGCTCCCCGTACGGCGGTCCGCTCGGTTTGGCGACAGGCACGTCGGTGGTGCTGCTGGCGGCGAGCATGACGGTGGTGGGCACGGTCTCGACCCGCCGGTCCTGACCTTTCTGCAAATTGCATTCGGCAAATGCCGATTTGGGGGTTCCGGGTCGGGCTGCGAGTCGGTTACCCTCGCGCCGTCTGTTGGGCCCGGGAGGGGAGCATCCGTGACGGCAGGGATCGCCGCGATCACCGTGGACGGCTCAGCGGACGAGGTGCGGCACCTCGTTTCCTGGCTCGGCGCCGAGGACGAACTGGCCGGGCGCGTGCGGCTCGCCGGGCCGGGCAGCGGCGTGGTCGTGATGGTGAGCAGCCGGTCGGCGGGTGCCTTCTGCCGGTCGCTATTCGGCTGGCTGCACCGGCAGCGCGACGGACGGCGCGTGTCGCTCACTGTGAAGCGCTCCGGGGCCGTCGAAGAGCTGGACGTCGACTGCGGCGGCGGGCACGACGTCGACGAGGTGCTCGCCAGCGTGCGGAATTTCCTCGACCAAGACTGATCGGCCGGCGCGAAAAAAGGGCCCGCACGGTGCGCACCGTGCGGGCCCTCCTTATGCGCTGCGAGCGGGTCAGCCGCCGTTGTTGTTGCGGATCCCGCCCGGCGGGAAGATCCCGCCGCCGGAGCTCGACGTCGGCGAGCCGCCGCTGCCGTCATCGGCCTTGAACGTCAGCGTGATCGCCTGGGTCGGGCTGATCTGGCTGCCCGCCTGCGGGTTCTGCTTCACCACGGTGTTGGCCTTGCCGCTGCCGGACGAGGTCGTCTGGGTTTGGATGCTGCCCGACCACCCCAGGCTCTGCAGCTTCTGCGTCGCCTGGTCCTGGGTCATCCCGGTCAGGTCCGGCATCTGGATCTGCTGCGGACCGGACGACACGGTCAGCTTCACCGTGCTGTTCGGGGGCAGGTTGCCGCCGTTCGGCTGCTGGTCGATGACCTGGTCTTTCGGCTGGTCCGAGGCCTGGTCGACCCGCTGGGCCTTGAAACCGGCGTTCTGCAGGATCTGCTTCGCCGTCGCGTAGTCCTTGCCGACCGTGTTCGGCACTTCCTTCTGGTTGACGCCGGACCCGACGACGATGTCCACCGGCGTGCCTTCGGTGGCCGAGGAGTTCGCGGTCGGGTTCTGCGACACGACCTTGCCGACGTCGTCCGGGGTGTCGACGGGCTGCGAGGTCGTGTTGCCGAGCTTCAGCTTGGCCTGTTCGAGCGCCGTCTTCGCGTCTTCCGCCGACTTGCCGTGCAGGTCCGGCACGGTGGTGTTGCCCGGCTTCTGCCCGACGGTCAGCGTGATCGTGGACGTGGTCGGCACCGTCTTGCCGACCTCCGGGTCGATCGCGATGACCTTGCCGATCTGGTCCTCGGTGCAGGTCTGCCCGCCGGGGTTGCTCGCCTCCGGACCGCACACCACGTTCTTGTTCGGCGCGAACGACGAGAAGCCCGCCTGCTGCAGCGCCGCCTTCGCCTGGGTGACCTGCTGGTTGACCACCGGCGGGATCTGCGCCGTCTCGTTCTTGTCGCGGAACGATCCGCTCAGCCAGAAGATCAGCAGCACCACACCCGCCACGAGCAGCGCGGCGATCACCCCGAAGATGATCCGGCGGCGGCGCTTGGCGCGCGGGTCCTCGTCCGGCTCGTCGGCGTAGTCGTCGTAGGCCACCGGCTGGCGGCGGTCGGCGTTCATCACCTGGGTGCGCTCGTCGTCCGACATCACCATCGGGGCCGACGGACGCTGCCCGGACAGCGTCCGGACCAGGTCCGACCGCATTTCGGCGGCCGACTGGTACCGGTTCGCCGGGCCCTTGGCCAGCGCCTTCAGCACGACCGCGTCCAGCTCCGGCGACACGGCCGGGTTCACCGACGACGGCGGGTTCGGGTCCTCCCGCACGTGCTGGTACGCCACCGCGACCGGGGAATCGCCGGTGAACGGCGGCTCGCCGGTGATCAGTTCGTACAGCACGCAGCCCGCCGCGTAGACGTCCGACCGGGCGTCCACCGACTCGCCGCGCGCCTGCTCCGGCGAGAGGTACTGGGCGGTGCCGATGACGGCCGCGGTCTGCGTCATCGCCGACTGGCCGTCGTGCATGGCGCGCGCGATGCCGAAGTCCATCACCTTGACGGCGCCGTTCTTCGTGATCATCACGTTCGCCGGCTTCACGTCGCGGTGCACGATGCCGTGCCGGTGCGAGAAGTCGAGCGCGGCGCAGACGTCGGCCATGACCTCCATCGCGCGCTTCTGCGACAGCGGGCCCTCGGTCTTGACGATGTCCCGCAGCGTCCGGCCTTCGACGTACTCCATCACGATGTACGGCAGCGGACCGACGTCGGTGTTCGCCTCGCCGGTGTCGTACACGGCGACGATCGCGGGATGGTTCAGCGCGGCCGCGTTCTGCGCCTCGCGCCGGAACCGCTCCTGGAACTGCGGATCGCGGGCGAGGTCCGCGCGCAGGACCTTGATCGCGACTTCCCGGCCCAGCCGCACGTCGTGCCCGTGGTGGACCTCGGACATACCGCCGTACCCGAGCGTGTCGCCCAGCTCGTACCGATTGGAGAGCAGTCTGGGTGTCGTCATCGCTTCGTGCCGTTCCATTCCGTCCAAGGTGTGGTCATCATGCCTTGCAGGCCCTGGGCCTCGCTCGTACCGGCCGGGGTGGCTGAGGTCGGTCCGCTCCCGCTGTCCACGCTTCGCGGCGGTCCTCCGTTGCCGGAGGACACCACTCTCGCGATCAAGAACGCCACGGCCACCAGGACCACGACGATGACCACCGCGAGCAGCACCCACCAGCCCCACTGGTTCCGTTTCGGCGGCGGGACCGGCGGACCGGGCGGGCCCGGCGGAGCCGACAGCGGCCGGAACGCCGGGTTGGAACTGGGTCCGACCGGGGCACCGGCCGCCTGCGGCACTGCGGGCGGAACCGGTGGCACCGGCGGTGCCTGACCTGCCGCGTAGGCGGCGTTGACCAGGCCGAGCGGGGTGGGCAGCGGGCGGCCGGCGCGGACCGCGGCGATCGCGCCGGCGAACTCGCCGCCGCTGGCATAGCGCTGCCGGGGGTCCTTCACGAGCGTCGCCTCGATCACCGCCCGCGCGCCCGGCGGGACGTCCGGCGGCAGCGGCGGCGGGACGTCGCGGATGTGCATCATCGCGACCGTCACCGCGTTCTCGGACAGGAACGGCCGGTGCCCGGCGAGGCATTCGTACCCGCACACCGCGAGCGAATAGACGTCGCTGGCCGGTTCCGCGTCCTGGCCGAGCGCCTGCTCCGGCGCGATGTAGTGCGCGGTGCCCATGACCATGCCGGACCGGGTGACCGGGGCCGCGTCGGCGGCCTTGGCCACGCCGAAGTCGGTGATCTTCACCTTGCCCGCGGGGGTGACCAGGATGTTGCCCGGCTTCACGTCGCGGTGCACCAGGCCCTGTTCGTGCGCGGCCTGCAGCGCGGTGCCCGCCTGCTCGAGCAGGTCGAGCGTGTAGTCCGCGGTGAGCCTGCCGTGCTTGGCGAGGATGCCCGCCAGCGGATCGCCCTCCACGTACTCCATCACCAGGTACGCGATTGAGAGGTCCTCGTTGACCGTCTCGCCGTAGTCGTGCACCGCGGCGATCCCGGCGTGGTTGAGCGAGGCGGTCATCCGCGCCTCGGTCCGGAAGCGGTGCAGGAATTCGGCGTCGCCGGACAGCTCGGCCTTCAGCACCTTCACCGCGACGATCCGGTCGAGCCGGGTGTCGCTCGCCTGCCAGACCTCGCCCATCCCGCCGACGGCGATCCGGTTCGTCAGCTTGTAGCGCTCGGCCAGCAGCTGACCCGAGGACAGCATCGGCTATCCACCCCCGAGCCGGGCGGCGATGGCGGCGCGGCCGATCTCGGCGGCCACCGAGCCGCCGGTCGCGGCGAGACCGCGGTTGCCGCCGTTCTCGACGATGACCGACACGGCGATCTGCGGGTTGTCCGACGGCGCGAACGCGGTGTACCACGCGTGCGGCGGGGTGTTCTTGGAGTCGGCGCCGTGCTCGGCGGTGCCGGTCTTCGACGCGATCTTCAGCGCGTCGTTCTTGCCGCCGCCCTTGGTGAAGGACTCCGACGCGATCATCATGTCGGTGAGGATCTTGTCGTTCTCCGGCGACAGCGCGGGCTTGCCGGTGAGCTGCTCCGGGTCGACGTTCTCGACCGTCGACAGGTCCGGGGCCAGGATCGACTCGATCAGCTGCGGCTTCATCGCGTAGCCGTTGTTCGCGACGGTCGCCGAAAGCAGGCAGTCCTGCAGCGGGGTGAGCCGGACGTCGCGCTGGCCGATGCCGCTCTGGTAGAGCGCGCCCGGCGAGTCGAGCGCGCCGACGGTCGAGCCGACGACCCGCATCGGCACGGTCAGGTCGTTCTGCCCGATGCCGAAGTTGGTCGCGGCCGCCTTCATCTTGTCCGCGCCGAGCTGGCCCGCGAAGGTCGCGAACGGGACGTTGCACGAATGCGCCAGCGCGTCCTTGAACGTGTTGCCGGGGCAGGTTTCGCCGCCGTAGTTCTCCAGCGTCGTGTTCGTACCCGGCAGCTGCACGTTCGGCGCGGTGCTGATCTGGGTGTCCGGGCCGATCCCGCTCTCCAGCGCCGCGGTCGCGGTGACGATCTTGAACGTCGACCCCGGCGGGTAGTTCTCCGAGATCGCCCGGTTCAGCATCGGGTTCTTCGGGTCCTTGGAGTAGGCGTCCCAGGCCTTGTTCTGGTCGGTGCCGTGCGTCGCGAGCTGGTTCGGGTCGTACGACGGGGTCGAGACCATCGCCAGGATGCGGCCGGTCTTCGGCTCCATCGCGACCACCGCGCCGGTGTAGCCGCGCTGCGTCATCAGGTCGTAGGCGGCCTTCTGCACCTTCGGGTCGATGGTGAGCTTCACGTTGCCGCCGCGCGGATCGCGGCCGGTGACCATGTCCGACAGCCTGCGCACGAACAGCCGCGGGTCCGACCCGTTCAGCACGTCGTCCTCGGCGCGCTCGAGCCCGCCCGCGCCGTAGTTGATCGAGTAGTACCCGGTGACCGGGGCGTACATCGGTCCGTCGGCGTAGGTGCGGAAGAACTTGAACTTGTCGGTGGAGGGCTTCACGCCGGCGAGCACGGTGCCGTCCGGCGTGACGATCTGCCCGCGCTGCCGGGAGTACTCGTCGTAGAGCACGCGCTGGTTGCGCGGATCGGTGCGGTACGTGTCGGCCTTGATGACCTGGACGTAGGTGATGTTGGCCAGCAGCAGCACGATCATCGCGAGCATCGCCATGCCGACCTTGCGCAGGGGGGCGTTCACGCGGTCCTCCCGTTCGGGTCGCCTTCGGCGGGCGGACGCCGCACCATGACGGTGTGCGCCTCGGCGATCGGAGCCTGCGGCTGCTGCGGCTTCGGCCGGGAGGCCGGCCTGCGCGCCGCGTCCGAAATGCGCAGCATCAGGGCGACCAGGATGTAGTTCGCCAGCAGCGAAGAGCCGCCGTAGGACAGGAACGGCGCGGTGACGCCGGTTTCCGGGATGAGCGCGGTGACGCCGCCGACGACCACGAAGATCTGGATCACGATGGTGAAGGCGAGCCCGCCGCCGAGCAGTTTGCCGAACGTGTCGCGCACCGCCAGCGCGCTGCGCATGCCGCGCATCGCCAGCAGCATGTACAGCATCAGCACCGCGGCCAGGCCGATGAAGCCGAGCTCCTCGCCGATCGCGGCGGTGATGAAGTCGGTGCTCGCGGCGGGCGGGATGTCCGGACGGCCGGCGCCGAGCCCGGTGCCGCCGACGCCGCCGGTGCCGAGCCCGAACAACGCCTGTGCGAGCTGGTAGCTGCCGCCGAGCACGTCGTAGCGCGGGCCGAGCGGGTCGGTCCAGTTCTCGACCCGCTGCTGCACGTGGCCGAACAGGTTGTAGGCGATGATGCAGCCGCCGATGAAGAACGTCAGCCCGACGACGACCCAGATCGCGCGTTCGGTCGCGACGTAGAGCATCACCAGGATGATGCTGAAATACAGCAGCGACGTGCCGAGGTCCTTCTCGAACACCAGCACGCCGATCGCGACGGCGGCGGCGATCAGGATCGGGCCGAGGTCACGGGCGCGCGGCAGTTCCACGCCGAGGAACTTCTTGCCCGCCACCATGAACAAATCGCGTTTGGACACCAGGAACGACGCGAAGAAGATCATCAGCAGGATCTTCGCGAACTCGCCCGGCTGGATCGAGAAGAACGGCAGCTTCAGCCACACCTTCGCGCCGCCCGCCTCGGACAGGCTGGCGGGCAGCACCGCGGGCAGCGCGAGCGCGCCGAGCCCGACCAGTCCGGCGATGTAGCTGTAGCGGGTCAGCGTGCGGTGGTCGTTGACCACCACGAGCACGATCACGAACAGCACCAGCGAAACCGCGGTGAACAGCAGCTGCTTGGTGATCTCCGGCGAGTACTCCTTGCCGCGCTGCATGAACGATTCGGCCTTCGCCAGATCGAGCCGGTGAATCATCACCAGCCCGATCCCGTTGAGCAGCGCGACGCACGGCAGCAGCACCGGGTCCGCGTACGGGGCCCACCGGCGCACGGCGAGGTGCGTCGTGGCGAGCACGCCGAGGTAAGCGAGTCCCACCCACAGGATCGAGAGCGTCAGCTCCTGCTCCTGGTTGGCCTCGACGATGACCAGCGCGAGCGTGACGATGCCCGCCGCGAACGCCAGCAACGCGAGCTCCGTGCCCCTGCGCTTGGGGAGGTCTCGCGGCGGATTCGTGGCGAACTGGGCGGACGTCGGGTCGGCCAGCGGCTGGCCCATCAGTTACCGCCCCCCGTCGGCGGCGTACCCGCCGTCGAGCAGTCCCTCCCCGCAGGCTGGTTCGCCGACGAAGGCGTGCCCCCGGGAGGCGCCACGCTGGACGAGGGCGCGCCCGACTGCGGGGTGCCCGGAGGATTGGCCGGCTTGCAGTCCGACAGCTTCTTCTTGAGACGCAGGAAATCGTCGATGTACTTGCGCGCGTCGTCGAGGCTTTCGCGCTTCACACCGTTCTGCACGGCGATGCGCGCGTCCTCCTGCAACGCGGAGACGCGGAGCTTGTCGGTGCACAGCTGGCCCGGCGGGCACGAGCCCTGCTCGAGCGAGTGCAGGTCGATGCCGAGGATGCTGCCCGGGACGCCGCGGTAGATCACGACCTCCTGATCGGGGCCTTCTCCGACGTAGTACTGGCTGAGCACGAAGTATCGAGTCGCGATCGCGGCGGCGCCCAGCACGATCAGCACCACGACCGCCCCCACGAGCCAGCGGAACCGTTTCCGCCGTTTCGCTTTCGGGTCTTCCGGCGGGGGCTGCTGCTCCGGTCGCGGCTGCGGCGGCGGCTGGGTCAGCGCGCGCGCCCTCGCCGCCGGGGAATCCCCCTGATGCATCTCGTCGCTGCCGTCGCCCGCCGCGCCGCCCACGATCGGGGCGTCGTCGCCGAAATCGACGTCGACCACGTCGGCGATGATGACGGTCACGTTGTCGGTGCCGCCGCCCTTGAGCGCCAGTTCGATCATCCGGTCGGCGCAGTCCTGCGGGTCCGGGATCTGCACGGCCTCGGCGAGCGTTTCGTCGCTGACCATTCCGGACAAACCGTCGGAGCAAATCAGGTACCGGTCACCGGGACGCGCCTCGCGCACGGTCAGGCTCGGCTCGACCTCGTGTCCGGTGAGCGCCTTGAGCAGCAGCGACCGCTGCGGGTGCACCGCGGCCTCTTCCGGCGTGATGCGGCCCTGTTCGAGCAGTTCGTTGACGAAACTGTCGTCGCGGGTGATCTGGGCGAACTGGCCGCCGCGCATCAGATACGCGCGCGAGTCGCCGACGTGGACCAGACCAAGTCTGCTTCCCGCGAACAGGACGGCGGTGAGCGTGGTGCCCATGCCGTCCAGGTCGGGGTCCTGGGAGACCAGTTCGGCGATCGCCGCGTTGCCGTTCTGGACGGCTTCGCGAAGCTGGGCGAGCAGGTCGTCGCCCGGCTCGTCGTCGTCGAGCGGGGCGAGCGAGGCGATGACGACCTTGCTGGCCACCTCACCTGCGGCGTGCCCGCCCATGCCGTCGGCGAGCGCGAGGAGACGCGGGCCGGCGTACACGGAGTCCTGGTTGTTGGAACGCACCAGGCCCCGGTCGCTGCGGGCCGCGTAGCGGAGGACGAGAGTCATGGGCGAAGCTCGATCACCGTCTTGCCGATCCGGATGGGGACTCCGAGCGGGACCCGGAGGGGTGCAGTGACCTTAGCCCGGTCGAGGTAGGTCCCGTTCGTCGAGCCCAGATCTTCCACGTACCAGTCCTCCCCGCGCAGCGCGATCCGGGCGTGCCGGGTCGATGCGTAGTCGTCGTCGAGCACCAGCGTCGAGTCGTCGGCCCGGCCGATCAGGATCGGCCGCCCGTCGAGCGCGATGCGGGTGCCCGCGAGGGCCCCGTGCGTCACGAGCAACTGCTGCGGGGCCTTGCTGCCCCGCGGCTTCTTCTCTTTGTTGCGGCGGAAGGACGGCACCTGGACCCGAAGGCCCGACGCGGCGTAGAGGTCCGAGCGCACGACTCGGAGCGCGGCGAACACAAAGAGCCAGAGCAGCACGAGAAAGCCCACTCTGGTGAGTTGAACGACCAGCTCTGGCACTTGTTGTGTCCGCTCCCGCCTGTGCCTGCAAGCCGCGGCGCCACGCGCACCGCGGTTCCCCCCGCATGACAATTCTGCGGGAACCCCGTGGACGGTCTGCGATCAGCCCTGGGTTCGGAACACCAGAGACGAATGACCCACCCGGATCACGTCGCCGTCCGCCAGCTGCCACGTCTGCACCGGAGTGCCGTTGACCGTGGTCCCGTTGGTCGACCCGATGTCGGCGAGCGTCGCGCTCTGCCCGTCCCAGGTGATCTCCAGGTGCCGCCGCGAAACGCCGGTGTCCGGAAGCCGGAAGTCCGCGTCCTGCCCGCGGCCGACGACGTTGCCGCCCTGCTTCAGCGAGTAGGTGCGGTTGGAGCCGTCGTCCAGCTGGAGGCTCGCCTGAAGCTGCCTGCCCGCGGCCGGGGCGCCCTGCTGCGCGTACGGGTCCTGCCCGTAAGCCGCCTGCGGCTGGCCGCCGTACTGGTCGTACCCGCCCTGCTGGCCGTAGCCCTGGTCGTAGCCGGCCTGCGGGGCCTGGCCGTAACCCTGGTCATAGCCCTGCTGCGGCTGCCCGTAACCCTGGTCGTACCCGCCCTGCAGAGCCTGGCCGCCGTAACCCTGGTCGTAGCCGCCCTGCTGGCCGTAACCCTGGTCGTAGCCCTGCGCGGGCGGCTGCCCGCCGTAGCCCTGGTCGTAACCGGGCTGCGGAGCCTGTCCGCCGTACTGGTCGTAGCCCTGCGCGGGGGGCTGGCCGCCGTAGCCCTGGTCGTAGCCCTGCGCGGGAGGCTGGCCGCCGTAACCCTGGTCGTACCCGGGCTGCTGGCCACCCTGCTGTCCGTAGCCGTACTGGCCCTGCTGGCCGTACGGGTCACCCTGGTCGTATTGGCCGTAGCCGGGGGGCTGGCTCATTGGTGGGTCTCCTGCGTTGCTGGGTCGTGCCGACCGTGACGGCCCTTCTCCCGCAGTGTCGCGGGCGTCGGGATCGACGGACGAACGGGTCTTGAACTGTCCAGTATGCAGCGCCTCGTTGCGCTCGAGTGATACGACGACGTCACCATAGGTGTCCCAGCCCTGCGCGGCGAGGTGTTCCGCCACCGCCCTCGCGAGAACCCCGGTGACCCGCTGCTCATCGCCGGCCATGCGATCGTGGTCAGCCGCCCCCAACGACACGATGTAGTGATTCGGGGCGAGCTGCCGACCGCCTGCCAGCTCACGAACGTTCTCCTCGCCTTCCCTCTCGAGCGCAACCGCCACTTCCTGCGTGACGACGTTGCCGCCGAACATGCGCGCGAAAGTATTCCCCACCAGGTTCTCGAGTCGCCTGTCAAAGCGCTCAACGCGACCCACCGGGGACAACCTCCTCACACGTGTGCTTCCGCATCGATCCTATCCGGGGGAGGAAGGGTTGGGCATGCCCCCGGTGAAACCCGTCAGAAGGCCCTGCTAAGCTTTGCTGGCTGCCTCAAGGAAGCAACTCGGGCGAGTGGCGGAATGGCAGACGCGCACGGTTCAGGTCCGTGTGTCCGAAAGGACGTGAGGGTTCAACTCCCTCCTCGCCCACCATGGTCAGAGCCCCAGCCGCTTGCGCGACTGGGGCTCTTTTCCGTTTGTCGGTCGTTCCTCTGCCCGGGGGCCGAGCCCCCGGACCCCCGCGGTGCCTTTGGTGCGGTTGGCGGGCGGGGCCGGTTTTGGGTGGGGTCGGTCGGGCTGGTTGGTTGGCTTGTTGCGGTGGGTGTGGGCCAGGGCACATTTTTTGGTGGGTGGTGGTTAGAAGGCGTCGTTCACGTCTGGGTGGGGGGCGTTGAGATCGCAGTACGAGTACAGCTCGGTGTGGTTGTCGTCTGCGTTCTTCGGGATGTTCTGCAGCGGGACGATCCAGGTGCTGCGTTCTCCTGGCGAGCAGGACGGGCTCGACGGCGGTTCTTGCGGGGTGCCGGCCGGGTTGCCCTTGCCGTCCGGAGGCACCAGGTCGCCGCCCACGATCGCGCCGTTCGCGTCGCGGAACACGACGGCGGTACGGCGGCTCGCCAGTGCTCGGCAGTTCGTCGATTTCTCGGTGTATCGGACCGCGTCGGCGGGCAGGGACGCCTTCGCGCGGCTGGTCGACTCGTAAGTGTCGGTCGCCGGGGTGAATCCGCCGAGCGCGCCGTTCGGCAGCCAGGTCGTCGTTTGGACGTCGACGTCGGCCGAGATCACCTTGTCTGTCCCGCCGACGTTGATGAGCGGCCTGCCGATGCCGGCTCGTTGACCAGGCAGCAGCACCGGGACCTCCATGGTCATCGGCGCGCCTTGAATCGGGCCGGGCGGCAGGCCGTTGACGGAGACGATCACCTTGAACGTGACTTTGGTCCGGTAGGCGATGCGGTCGCTGGTGTTGCGCAGCACCGCACCCATGCTCGCCAGCCCGGACGACGAAGCACCCTTTTCCGCGACTTCGACCGCACCGCCGCCCGGTGCGCTCTTCGCCGACACCGGCTGTTCTCGGACTGAATTCGGAATATCGCACGGCTTCGCCGCCGAGTCGCCGCGGGTGGACAGCACCACCGTGACGACCCCGGCGGCTACGACTAGCGTCGTGACGATTCCGGCCACGACCAGGTTGCGTTTTTTCATTCGTAGTACCGCTTCTTCAGCTCGTCCACCTGGTCTTGGAAGTCCTGGATCAACTTCGCCGCCGCAACGGAAACATCGACGCTGAACTGGTCTTCGGGTATCTCGCGGACGGTTCCGGGCTTGATCGCGACCGAGAAATTCTCCATGCCTACCGCGGAGATAGCGACCCGTTCGCCTGCTGACGCGCCGACTGCTTCGACGTTGGCCCGGTCGGTGAAGAAATGTGAATCACGCAGGTCGTCAACATCGATGTTCAGGCCGGTCTCGTCGATCGCCGCCCGGTACTGCCTCTGCCACCCGGCCCACAGCAGCCGCGCCAGGCTGGCCAGCGCGGTCTCCAGAGCTGATTCGTCGATGAAGTCGTAGACGCTTTCTCCGAACGACACGGTGATGTCGGTGCGTTGGCGCAACTCGGCTTCGATTTCCGCACCAGGTGCGCGCACGCGTACCTGAATTCCGTCGAGCGTCTCGGCAAGATCCGGCACAGTCCCCTCCTGTCGTCAGTCCGATCCGCCCATGCCGCTGTCGCTGGCCAGGTCATGTTCGTTCATTCCGGCCAGCTTCGGCCGGGCGGAGACGAGCTTGTCTTTGTTCGCGCGCACGGCGCCGGCGAGCGCCCGCACCTTGTCCGCGATCTCCCGCGTCTCGACCTCTTCGATGTGCCGGTGGAGCTCGTCGATCGCCTGCTTCATCGAGTTGATGATCGTCTCGACGGAGTCCCCCGATGCGGTGAGTCCGGCCACGCCCGCGCTGCCCGCGGAAGCGACCGCCCCGATCGCGGCCAGCGGCACCACGCCTCCCGTCGCGATAGCGACGAAAACACCGCCGACCGCGCCGACCGCGGAGAGCACCGAGAAATCGAAAGTCCACTGGTTCTTGCCGCAACCCCCAGCGTTGTCCAGCGCGTTCTTGGTGTTTTCCGCGATCTTGTCGACGTCGTCGCGGGCCTTGGCCCACATTGCCTGGTGCGCCTGCAGGACACCCTTGAGGGTGGACAACACGGTGAACTGGTTCCCCGCGACAGTTTTGAAGGTGTCGATGAAACCGGCCTTGAACGCCATCGCCGCCTCGCCGGTCCAGCCTTGGAGGTAGCTGCCCGCGGTCGTCATCTTGTCCAAAACCGGGTTGCCCAGACTCACCTCGCTGCTGAGTTCGGTCGTGTGCACCGACCCGGGGTTCACCTTGGCCATCGCCGCGTTGAGGTCGGCGATCAGCGGGTCGTACGCGGAGGGATCGGGCATCCTGGAAAACGGCTCGAACATCGATTCGATGAACGAGTAGTGCTGGTTGAACGGTCCAGGGTCGCGGACCACTCCGGATTGCGTCGCGTACTTTTGATCATGTTCCTTGATCGCCAGCTCGACGGCCTTGTCCTTGATGTCTTTGGCGTGCTGCATAAGCTGGTCGAAGGTCACAGCTTGCCGTCCAGGTCCGGGTCGGTGCGGGCGCGGCGGTGCAGTTCGTCGCTCGCTGATTGATCGGTACCCGCGTAATGCTGTGCCGCTGTGCCGAGCGCGGCAGCCGTGTCGTCCAGATTGGTCTTCGTTTCCTTGAGGAATCCGGCGACAGTCTCGTGCAGATCAAGATATGCCTGGTAGACCGGCCCTAGCGCGCCGCCGCCGAACTGCTCTGGGCGGCGCATCGCGCGATCCACGCCGCCGAGGACCCGATCGCAGCTGCCGATCGCGTCCCCGTAGCCGGCCGAGACGGCCGGGAAGTCGACCTTTGCCACTTTCTCCAGTTCATACAGGTCAACGCCAAACTCTTTGCCTTGATGAACCATGTTTCCCACCCCTCAATCCTCATCGCCCGTCATGGTTGCCGTTGCGGGTTCTCTCTTCCTTCTGCGAAAGCGGTCGCTGAAGAGAGCGGCAGGCTGGGGCGAGGATTCCGGGGACGTGCTCGTTCGGCCATCTGCGTCCTCCCCTTGCGCCTGGCCATGCCCGTACCTTCACTGAGCTGATCTGATGGTAACCAAGCTGTCACGGTGTGTCCTGGAAATGACGCAGACCGCGGTTCGTGGGCAGCGTTCAGACAGTGCGATGTTGATGCTCGCGCCGCGGTGAATCGGTAAGCTTGCGGTGACTCGGGGTGAGGGGCGGACTAGTGCACAACGAAGTCAGATCGGTCGACGGCGGCAGTTCTCTCGTGCAGGCGCAGTACATCGGCACGGTCAACCAGCAGCTGCCGGGACCCGAACGGGTGGTGCCGCACGAAACGCCACGAGCGCTGCGGCGATTGGTCGGGCGAAACGAACAAATCGAGGCCTGTCTTGCCGATCAGCGTGCGCCGCTCGTCGTGTTCGACGGATTGACTGGGGTCGGTCGGCGCGCGTTGGCCCGGTATGTCGCTGAGCAAGTAAAGGATCGCTATCCCGGCGGGGCCTATTACACGGATTACGCGACACACACGGTCGACGGTGAGTCGGTGATTTCCGCGGCCCTGCGTTCATTGCTGCGCCGCGACGGGGTCCGCGACGAAGTGATGCCCGCCGAACCTGGGTTGGCGAGTCTGTGGCGAAGCCGGTCGTCCGGGGCGGCTGCCGTGCTGTTGCTGGAGAATGTCACGGAATCCGAGCAGTTTCTGCAGTTGATGCCTGGCGGACGGGATTGGCTGGTGCTCGTCGCGGGCCGCGTGGAGTCGCGGCTTGAGGTCCGCGAGTTCGGCGGCGAGACGATCCCCGTCGAGCCGCTCGACGACGAGCAGGCTGCTGAGTTGTTTCGCGAGCTGAGCGGACTGGACGCGGACCCAGACGATCCGGTGGTAGCTGAGATCCTCGGCTACTGCGGCGGATTGCCGTTGGCCCTCCGGAACGCCGCGACGCTCGTCGTGGTCGGGCGGTGTCCTTCGTTGCCGGAGCTAGCCGCTCGGCTTCGGCGTTCACGCGCCGAGTTGATGCGATCCGACCGTGGGCCGAATAAGGGGAACCCGGTGTTCGAAGCGACGTACCAGGAAGCGACCGAACCTGCTCAGCGCGCATACCGGCTGCTCGGCGCGTACCCGGCGATCGACTTCACCCCGCCGGTCTTCGATCTGCTGATCGGGCTGGACGAGGCCACGTCGAGGGACATTCTCGCCGAGTTGGTCCTGCTGAAGGTGCTCCAGGAAGAGCACGGCCGGTACTCCATGCATCCGCTCGTCCATGACCACGCGGCATCCCTTTCGGGACTGGACGACGAGGAAACGCACGAGGCGCTCGCCCGGGTGGTGCGCGGGTTCCGCAACGCCGCCTACTACGCGGACGCGGCGATGATCGGCGTCGAGCGGTACCGGGTCGCGGACGCGCCGGAGATCGCGGACCCCTTCAGCGGCGATCGCCGGGCCAACGGATTGGCCTGGTTCGAGGAGAACCGGCGCGCGCTGCACGAATTGCTGCCGGTGGCCGAGAAGATCGGCCTGGTCGACGAGATTTGGCAGATCGCCGAGTCGCTCGCGGCCTACTACTTCGACCGCAAGCGGCAGGCCGATTCGCTCAGCAGTCTCCGGCACGGCATCAAGGCCGCGGAAGAGGCCGGGAATCGCGCGGCGGAGGCGCGCTTGCGGAGTCTGGCGTCGCGTCCGCTGACGGATCTCGAGCAGTTCGAGCAAGCCGGGGACTTCGTGCGACGTTCGATCGAGCTGGCGGACCAGGACGGGCACCTCGTGCTGCGGGCCTCGGTGCGAGAGTTCGCCGGTCGATACCACGATTTGACCGATCAACCGGAGCTGGCGCAGCAGCGGTACCGCGAGTCGATCGAGTTGAACGAGGCGGCTGGGGAGACCCGGGGAGAGGCGCTGAGCCGGATGTTCCTCGGCCAGTCGCTCGGCGATGCGGAGGGCCTGCGTGAGTTGGAAACAGCGCATCGCGCGTTCGGCGAGCTTGGCGACAGTCGCTCGGCTGCGCGCGCCTTGCTGATCACCGGTCAGGTGCGCGTACGCACCGGGCTGCCGGGCGGCGTTGACGCGTTGACCGAGGCGGCAGAGGCTTTCCAAACGAGCGGGGCGACTTTCTACGAGGCCCAGGCTCGGGAGGCGCTGCACGGTGCGCTGGTCGAGGAGAATCCGGCGGAGGCACGCAGCCACCTGGATCGGGCGATTCAACTGTATCGAGAACTGGGCAGTCCGCGGGCGGAGAAGTTGGCGTCAGAAAACGACGGTGGTCTCGACGGAGCCGAGTCGTAGGGACAACGGACGCCCACCCTCTCGACCAGTCGCCAGACACGCGTGCAGCGTCGAAGCCAGTGCGGCGACGTCAGCTGAGCCGGTGACGGTGAACGTCTCGCCGGCCCTGGTACGCGCGACACATCCGTCCGAGACGGCGGCCGCGGCCAGCGTGCAGGCAGGATGGAGCCGCAATGCGTTGGCACACCAGTCTTCTGGTGCAGGACGCAGTGCGGTTCTGGTGAGCACGGTGGCGTTGCCGATCCGGCCGAGGTTGTCGTCGCTTTCGTCGGCGACTACGTGTCTCAGTCTGGTTGAGGCCCGCTCGACGTCGGGTCGCCATTCTTCTACCGAGCGGGGAAACCGATGCAAGGTAAGGAAATCCGGGCCGGTGAACTCCGGGTACGCGGTGAAGGCGAGCGGAGTGATGGGATTCGGTTCCGGATCCGGTGCGCGAAGGAGTTCGAGCGGACGGGGTTCGAGATCCGTCAGACGGAGTACGAGCGCGTGCAGTTCCGCCGTTGCTCCGTGCGGGTTCGCAAAGGTGCGCTCAGCGAGATCCTGCTGCCACGGCTGGGTTTCGGCCTCGTCGATTTGGTCCCGCAACGGCCGGTCCCGGGTGAGCCGGGACGCGTGCTGACCGAGCAGTTCGGCGCTGGTGCCAGGCACGACCTCGCTGCCGAACGTGCCAAGCAGCAACGGCCGTCCCGTCGCGGCGGCCAGCAAAGAGACCGATCCGTGGTCCCCCACGACGACATCCGCGGCGACGATGGCGGCCTGCCACCCGCGTTCCGGCGGGAGGAGCAGCAGCCCGGCGTCCTGGGCCGCGGCGAACCAGGCCCGGATCTGAAACGGCCGGTAGCGCGACCAGACGTTGGGATGGAGCACGAGACCGACGGCCGCGGAGTCATAGTCCAGTGACGCCAGCAGCTCGGCAGGGAGCCGAGGACGGCGGCCGATCAACGAGGTCTTCCCCCAGGTAGAGCTGACCAGCACGAATTTGCGATCAGCCACGCCGAGCGCGGCGCGGTAGTGCTCGCGGTGCGGTTCGCTCCGGAGAAGCTGCTCGAACTGCGGATCGCCGACGAGCACGGTCCTGCCGTCGGTCAGCGGGTCGGCGTCGCGCAACTGTTTCTGCTGGCTCGGATGCGACACCGCCATCAACACCCGCCCGGACCGCAGCGCGGCGGACGGGATCAGCCCGGAAAGCCGGGTGCCTGCCGAACCGGAGTCGGGAACGTACTTGTGGAATCCGACGCCGTGCGGAAGAACGAGAACCGGTCCGGAGACGTGGTCGAAATCGATGTTTTCGCTAGCCGTGATCGCGAGTGCGTAATGGAGTTCCGGAACGTTTTCCCACGGCGTGCAATGCGCTTCCGCGCGGGCCAGCAACTCCTCGACGCCCGCGCTGAACCGAGACCCGCGGTCGACCGTGAACGTGAAGCGAATCCGCTGGTCATCCTGAAACAGACGGCAGACCTCGAGCAGCTTGATCGCTGAAGTCCAGGTGCGCACGACCCCGAGCACGACGACCGGGTCGAAGGTCCGCCACCTGCTTTGCTGCTTTGCTGCTTTGCTGCTTTGCTGCTTTGCTGCTTTGCTGCTTTGCTGCTCAATTCAATTCTACCAAATCCGTCCTGGAATTCCTGGGCAGAACCTTACCCGGACCCGATCGTGGTGAAAGGCTGGACACGGACCGTGACGTTTCCGGTAGCCTGAGCCGGGACCAGCTGGGCGGGGGAAACGGTGAGCGACGGCAACTACTTCGACGGCGAGGCGGACAAGGTCTTCCAGGCGCGCGACGTGTACGGCGACGTGCACTTCCACGGGCCGCGGGAGCCCGCGGCGCCGGCGTTGCAGGTCCAGGCGCCCCCGGAGCATTACCGGAACAACGAGCGTCAGCTGGCCGCGCTCACTCGCATTCATGACGAGGTGCCGGGCCGGGTAGCGATCGCGATCGTGCGAGGTGCGCCGGGCAGCGGGCGGACGACGCTGTGCGAAACCTGGCTGCACCAGCATCAGGACCGGTTCGACCGGTTTTACGACGTGCGCGTGGGCCACCGGGCCGGCGCTGATGTGCTGGCCGAGTTGCTGTCCAAGCTGGGTTACGGGCCGGACGAGATGCAGGCGAGTCTCGAGGGGCGCGCGGCGATGTGGCAGTCGCAGACCGCCAAATTCAAGGTCGCGTTGCTGGTCGACGACGCGTTGAGCGCGGCGGAAGTCAAGGCGCTGCTGCCGACGCATCCCGGCTCGTACGTGCTCGTAGTCGGGTCTGGGCTGGAGGCGCTGCGCGCCCGGTATTCCGCTCGCGAAGTCGAGTTGGAACCGTTGAGCGACGAGGCGGCGCTGGGCGTGCTGATGGCACTGGTGGGTGACGAAAAGCTCGCCGCGGAGCCAGAACAGCTGAAAGAACTGTTGCGGATCTGCGCGGGATCTGCCGCGGAACTCAACGTCGCGGGCGTGCTCCTGGCGCGGCCGGGTGCGACGGTGCGGCGGCTGGTCGGGCGGATCCGAGCGAAAGGTGCACTGGCCAGCGCGGTGTACGACGTTGCCTACGAGCAGATGGGCGAGCGTGAGCAAGCGGCGTACCGGGTCTTCGGCGCGCATCCGGGCGACGGCACCGTTCGGCTGGAAACTGTGGCGGCGCTTCTCGCCCTCGACGAGTACGACACCGAGGACACCCTGCAGAAGCTGGTCTCTGCCAAGTTGATCGAGGTCATCGGAGATCGCTACCGGATGTCCGAGCTGGCGCGCATGCACGCAGCGACGCTGGCCGGTGAGCTTTCCGACGCCGTGGTCGGTTACTACGCCGAGCACGGGCTCCGGATCGCGGAACGCGCGCTGTCGACTGGCTGGCCGGCGAAAATCTGGCCGGGCTTCACGCCGGCACCGTCTGAGGTGGACGCCTGGGAGTGGTTGTTCGACGAGCAGGCGAACCTGTTTGCCGCGGCGGAGGTCGCGTTGCAGGAGGGGGCGCACGAAAACGTCATCCGGCTGGCGAGGGCGTTGTGGCCGGTCTACAAAGACGGCGCTTACCCCGTCGAGCTGTTGGCGGTGAGCCAGGACGCGGTCCGGGCCGCGCAGGCCGCCGCGATGCCGCTTGCCGAGGGGCTTGTCCGTACCCAGCTCGGGTTCGCTCAGATGCAGCGGCGGGATTGGGCGGCGGCGCTGGAGCAGTACGCCGCGGCGGCCGAGCTGGCCACGACGCCGGAGGAACACGCGTCCGCGCTGGAAGCACGCGGGCTCGCGTTCTTCGAGCCGGGGTTGATCGCGCAGCAGCAGGGGCGGCCGGACGACGCGGTTCCGCTGCTGGGCCAGGCGGGAGTCTGCTTTCGGGAAAGTCTCGAGCTTGCCGAGCAGATCGGTGATCCTCGTAGGCTCGCGTTGATCCGGATGCATCTGGCCAAGGTCGTGCCGCCGGAGGAAGCGGCGATCCTGCTGGAGCAGGCGGAGCAGGGGCTGAAGAACGAGCCGGGCAATCTGGTGAAGATCCGGCTGTGGCAGGGGCGGAAGCTGATCGAGGCTGGTTCGTACGAGGAAGGCGCGGCTCTGCTGGCCGAACTCGATGCCGCGGCGGAGAAGGCCAAGCTGCAGCGAGAACGTATCGCGGCGTTGCGGTCTCGGGCGGAGGCCGCGCTTGCTCGTGGCTACCGTGACCAGGCGAAGGCGCACGCGGAGGACGCGTTGAACATCGCTCGGATGCACGGTTTCACCGCTGAGGCGACCGATCTGCTGATCTGGCTCGAACAGCTCTGACTATCCATAGTGGACAGTAAGCCGCACCTCGTGCTTGCGGCCGCCCGCGGTGAAGGGGAGTTCTTCGGGGAAATCCAAGCCCAGCAGGTCGCGCGTGTACAGCAGCGACGGCACGGCTTGTGGCAGGTCGGTGCCGGTGAAGGAGACGACCAGGCCGTCTCGGCTGCCGGCTAGCCAGCCTGGTCCGGCTGGGCACGCGGCCCATTCGCAGCCGGGGAATTCGGCGAGGGTGACGGCGATCCAGCGGCCTGGGTCGGGAAAGCGGTCGCCCAGAATGATGTCGGCGCGGCGTAGTTGGCGTGGGTCGGGGGCGTCGACGTGGACGACTAGGTGAGCGTCGGTGGTGGCTCCGGCGAATCTGGTGACTTCGTCGCCGCGGATCCGGATCCACTGTGCGCCGGGTTCTGGGCGTTGGACGCGCGGCAGTGGGAACGCGGTGAATCCGGCGGGTTGGGCCGGGAGCGGGAGGTTGAGCGTGCGGTAGCCGAGTTCGGTCAGCAACGCTGCGGATTGGCCGGGGACGCTGGTGGCGAGTTCGGTCGCGGCGATCAAGGCTGGTGGCTGGGTCGCGGTGCGCAGTTGGGTGGCCAGGTTTTCGTCGGTGAGCGCGGGGGCGGCGCGCAGCAGGGCGGCTACCGGGGAATCCGGATCGACGGCGTCGTGCGGTGCGGCGGCCAGCAGGACTGGGGTGCCCAGGCAGGCGGAGTAGTAGGTGACGGAGCCGTGGTCGCCGATGGTGACGTCGGCGGCTACTGCGGCTGGTTGCCACAGGTCTTCTTCCGGCAGGACGATTACGCCTGCGCGTTCGCATTCTCGCAGCCACATTTTCAGTTGCCACGGGTAATGGCCCTGACCGATGTTCGGGTGCAGGGCCAGGACGACGGCGAATTCGTCCAGCGGTAGCTGCTGGGCGATTCGTTGGGGGAGGTCGGGACCGGAGCCGTACGACGAGAGTTGGCCCCACGTGGACGAAATCAGTACCAGGGTTTGTTCGCCGGTTACGCCGAGGGCTTGGCGGTAGGATTCGCGGAGTTCCCGGGCGTCGCGCAGGCGGTCCAGGCAGGAGTCTCCGGCGATGACGGCGTGGTCAGCGGCTTCCGGACAGTACTGCCGCAGCCGGGTGAGTTGTTCGGGGTGGGACAGGACGTGATGTTCGGCGATCACCTCGCCGTTGTGCATCAGCCATTGCTCGGACAAGCCAAATACAGGCTTTCGCGATCCGGTTTTCTGTTCACCGGTTTCCAAGAATTTATTATACCCCATTCCATGCGGCAAAACCGTCAACGGAGCGCGCAATTTATGCAAATCTCCGCCGTAACTGGCCGCCAGCGCCCAGTCGAAGTCCTCCGTCACGACGTCTTCCCACGGCTCCAGCGGGATCCCGCGCGCGGCGAGGTACTCCTGCGTTCCCCGGGTGAACGCGCTCGAATCCGGGCACGTGAACACCACCTGCACCCGGGGGTCCCCAGCGAACAGCGGCAGCACGTCCAGCAAGCGGGTCGCCGCGGTGACGTTGTGCACTACCGCCAGCAGCGTCCGTTCCGTGGGCACGGTGCGCCATCGGCGCGGCACGGGGTAAGACGACGACGGCACGGAGAGCGATCCTACCGATCGCGCTCCGTGCCGGTCGTCGGAAAAGGCTCAGAGGCTGATATTGCCTTGTACGTCACGCAGCTGGACGACCTTGGCCCCTTCGGCCACGGTGCCCACGTGGTTCGTCACCCCGCCGCTGCGGGCCTCCTGGTGCACCTCGAACTCGGTGCGCAGCGCCGCGCCGAAGTCCGGGTCCTGGCGGCTGGCCTCGTCGAGGCGTTCGGCCAGTGCGGTGACGGTGGCCGGGTTGTCGGGGGTGGCCGCCTCCAGTTCCGCGGTTGCCTTGCTGTTGCCGGAGAACTTGCGCTTGACCAGGTCATACAGCCCGGTCGCGGCCTTTGTGGCCAGCGCGGTGGCGACAGCGGTCAGGATCGGCTCGGGCATGCGACTCTCCTCAGGTCGGCGGCCCCTCCACCGTACTCACTTCGCGTGCTCGTCGATCCAGTCGGCGATCACATCGATGCGCGACGTCGTCTCCGCGCCGGTGTGCGGGCAGTCCGGGCCGTTGTTCTCGATCGAGATCAGCTTGCCGTCGGTGAAGTACGGCGCGCCCGTGTCGTAGGTGCACGCGCTGGTGGACGCTTGCGGGGCGACGCCGTGGATGCCGACTGTCGTGCCGCCGACCGACGAGATCTTCATCGTGCCCTGCTGCAACTGCTTGGACGGCACCGGATTCTGTGCCGTCCGGCTGCCCCAGCCCGCCAGCGTCACCTGCTGTCCGACGCCGGGCACCAGGTGGTTCACCGTGAGCGGCTTGACCTCGGAGACCGGGCTGTCGAGCTGGGCCAGCGCGACGTCGTTCGGGCCGGCTTGCAGGACCTGGGTGACCTTGCGCTGGACGCCTTTCTCCTTGGTCTCGTCGACCAGACCCAGCGACACCGTCGTCGGGTACGGCACCGGGCCGGACACCCGGTTCTTGTTGGCGTCGTGGAAACAGTGGCCGGTGGTGACGATCCACTGCGGTGCGACGAGCGCTGCCGAACAGAAGCTCGAGTACGTGCTTCCGTTCGGCAGCGGGATTCCGGTCATGCTCAGCTTCGCGGCGAAGCCGAATTGGCCTGGCGGGACGTCAGAACCGTTGGCGACGGCCAAGGCCGGGCTCGCGGTGAGGATGGGCAGGAGTACTGCTGCGGAGATCGCGGCGCGGACGCGCATTCTGTCCCTTCGTCCGGGTCACCGGCGGACGCCGATGAACTCGGCCTTCCACGCTAACGACACCGTCCGCGATGCGGAATTCCCTTGATGGGCGACGAAAACCGACCGATCTCGCGACTTGTCCTCACTGGGTGTGCGAGGCGATCCAATCCTTGAGGATGTCGACGCGCGCGGTCGTCTCCGGCGTGGAGTGGGGGCAGTCCGGGCCGGTCGACTCGACCGAGACGAGCCGGCCGGTGTTGTCGCCGTCGTCGACGAAGTACGGCGCGCCCGAGTCGTAGCTGCACGCGCTGGTGTCCTTCTTCGGCGAGACGCCGATGATGCTCGCGGTGGTGGCGTCCGAGCCGACCACCTGCATTTCGCCCTGCTGCAGCTTGTCCGACGGCTTCGGCGAAACCTCGGTCAGGCTGCCCCATCCGGCGAGCAGCACCTTCTGGCCGTTGGCCGGCGCGGCGGGCGAAACAGTCAGCGGTTTGATGTCGGTGACCGGCTGGTCGAGCTTCGCAAGCGCGACGTCGTTGACGCCCGCCTGCTGCACCTCGGTGACCTGCCGACGCTCGCCCTTGCCCGGCTCGTCGGTGGTCGCGCCGAGAAGCACTGAAGTCCCGTAGGGCACCGGGCCGGAAACCGGCTTGCGGTTGACGTCGTGGAAACAGTGCCCGGCGGTGATGATCCACTGCGGCGCGATCAGGGAACCCGAGCATCCGCTCGAATAAGTGGTGCCGTCCGCGCGCGGGATGACGGGCATCGACAGCTTGGCCGCGAACGGATACTCGCCGGGCGCCACATCGTTGCCGTTCGCGACCGCGGACGCGGGAGCCGCGACGGCGAGCGCGGCGCCGGCGGCGAGGAAGGCAGCGGAAAGGGCAGCACGCAAACGCATGAAATATCCTCCGGAAGACGACTACTCAATGCGAACGTTAGGCGCCTTCCGGTTCCCCCGAAAGGGGGATCAGCCGGGGCTGCCCGTTCGGGCTTTCCCGGCTGCCCGCGTTTTCGTGCAGATCAGCTCACGCCGACAAGATCGACGACGAAAATCAGCGTTTCGTTCGGGGCGATCACGCCGCCCGCGCCGCGTTCGCCGTAAGCCAGGTGCGGCGGGATGACCAGCTGGCGGCGGCCGCCGACCTTCATGCCGGTCACGCCCTGGTCCCAGCCCGGGATGACCTGGCCGGCGCCGAGCTGGAAATCGAGCGGCGCGCCGCGGTCGTAAGAGGCGTCGAATTGCGCGCCGGTGGAGTGCGAGACGCCGACGTAATGCACGCTGACCGCATTGCCGGACTTGGCTTCGGGGCCGTCGCCGACCGTGATGTCTTTGATCTGCAGCTCGGCGGGCGGCGGTCCGTCCGGGCGCTCGACTTGGGGCTTTTCCACGCTCATGGGGCTCACCGTACCTATCGGGCAAACGCTGCGCCGGATGGAGTACCGCCAGACGGACTACTCCCAACGAGGGGATAAACGCGAAAACTCTTCACATGTGCGCTACCCGTCGGTAGCGTGCGCTGGGTCACCCTGGGGCATCCTTCGTGGACGGAGCTGTGGCATGCGACGACGCATTCCCATCCTGGCCGCGGGCGCGGTAGCCGTGCTCACGGCCGGGCTAGTGCAGATCGGGACCGCGGCACCGGCTTCCGCCGCGTTGCCCGGCAACGACTATTGCGCTGGCCAGTGCAACGACATCCTCCCGCCGGGCGAGAACGGCAGCGCGACGCTCGCCGAAATCCTTGCCAACAAGGCGTTCGGCACCCAGCCCGGGCACGCCGACGACCAGCTCGGCAAATACGCCGATCTGGCGGGCGGGTACCAGACCCTGACGACCGACACGATCGGCAAATTCTTCAACGACTCGTCCTTCGGGGTGCCCGCCGACCAGGTCGCGAGCACGATCAAACCGCGCGACGACGTGACGATCACGCGCGACAAGGCCACCGGCGTCCCGCACATCCAGGGCACGACGCGGTCCGGCACGGAATACGGCGCGGGATACGCCGCGGCGCAGGATCGCTTGTGGCTCATGGACATCATGCGTCGCGTCGGCCGCGGACAGCTGACGTCGTACGCGGGCGGCGCGGAAGCGAACCGCGAGCTGGAGCAGTCTTTCTTCGCCTCCGCGCCCTACACCGAGGACGAGCTGCAGCAGCAGATCGACGCGGTGGCGGCGAGCGGCCCGCGCGGCAAGCAGGGTCTCGCCGACGCGCAGGCGTACATCGAAGGCATCAACAAATACATCACCGATTCGCACAACGGCCGGTACTTCCCCGGCGAGTACGTGCTGACCGGGCACGTCGACGCGATCACCAACGCGGGCACCATCGAACCGTTCAAGCTCACCGACCTCGTCGTGCTCGCCTCAGTGGTCGGCGCGCAGTTCGGCGCGGGCGGTGGCGGCGAGGTGCAGAACGCGGTCGCGAAGCTGGCGCTGCAGGAGAAGTACGGCGTCGAGCAGGGCGAAAAGGTGTGGCAGAGCCTGCGTGCCGCGGACGACCCCGAGGCCGTGAAGACCCTGCACGACGGGCAGAACTTCCCCTACGGCAACACTCCGGCGAACCCGCAGGGCGCGGCGTTGCCGGACAAGGGCTCGGTGACGAACCAGCAGCTCGTGTTCGACCCGACCGGTTCGGCCGCCGCCGCGCAGCCGAAGGTCAAGGTCGCCGCGCCGAAGGACCAGGAGTCCGCGCGCGGCATGTTCGACAACGGCGTGCTGCCGGGCAACATGCTCAAGGAAAAGCACGGCATGTCCAACGCGCTGCTGGTGTCCGGTGCGAAGACCGCCAGCGGGCATCCGGTCGCCGTGTTCGGTCCGCAGACCGGGTACTTCGCGCCGCAGCTGTTGCTGCTGCAGGAAATCCAGGGGCCGGGCATCAGCGCGCGGGGCGCGTCGTTCGCCGGGCTCAGCATGTACGTGCTGCTCGGCCGCGGCCAGGACTACTCGTGGAGCGCGACGACCGCGGCGCAGGACATCATCGACACCTACGCGCTGCCGCTGTGCGACCCGAGCGGCAAACCGGCCACAAAGGACTCGAACTACTACCTCTACCAGGGCAAATGCCTCCCGATGGACACCGTGGAGCGCAAGAACGCCTGGTCGCCGACGGTCGCGGACGGCACCGCCGCCGGGTCCTACACCCTGCGCAGCTACCGCACGAAGTACGGCCCGGTGACCTCGCGGGCGACGGTGGACGGGAAGCCGGTGGCGTACTCGTCGCTGCGGTCCTCGTACTTCCACGAGGTGGATTCGCTGATCGGGTTCCAGGAGTTCAACGACCCGGGCTTCGTCAAATCGGCCGCGGACTTCCAGCGCGCCGCGAACGACGTCAACTTCACCTTCAACTGGTTCTACGCCGATTCGAAGGACATCGCGTACTTCAACTCCGGTGCGAACCCGGTGCGCAATTCCACTGTGGACCCGATGATGCCCGCGTGGGGCGATCGCGGGTTCGACTGGAAGGGCTGGAACCCGGCCGGCAACAAGGCGGACTACACGCCCGCGTCGGAACATCCGCAGTCGGTGAACCAGGACTACTACATCAGCTGGAACAACGCGCAGTCCAACGGCTACGCGTCCGGCGGTGCGGACAAGTCCGCCGTGCACCGCGGCGATCTGCTCGACGCGCGGGTCAAGGCGCTGCTTTCCAGCGGCACCAAGGTGACCCGGGTGAACCTGACCCAGGCGATGGAGGACGCCGCGCTGGCCGACCTGCGGGCGGAGAAGGTACTGCCGCTGTTGTTGCAGGTGCTGGACAAGGCTCCGCTCACCGGTGCCGCGGCGGACGCCGAGGCGAAGCTCAAGACGTGGATGCAGCACGGACACCAGCGCGTCGAGTCCAGTCCGGGAAGCAAGACTTACAACGACGCGGACGCGATCCGGATCATGGACGCGTGGTGGCCGCTGCTGGTCACCGGCGAGTTCAAACCGGCGATGGGCGACGACGCGTTCGGCGCGATGACGAACGTGCTGCAGATCAACGAAAGCCCGTCCGGCTTCCAGAACGAGACGCCGGGCAAGCACGTCGGGCAGCCGCACCAGGGTTCGGCGTACCAGCACGGCTGGTGGGGGTACGTCAGCAAGGACATCCGCACCGCGCTCGGGCAGCCGGTCGCGGGTCCGCTCGGCGCGAAGTTCTGCGGTGGCGGCGATCTGACCGCGTGCCGCCAGACCCTGGTCGACTCGCTGACCGCGGCCGCCGGCCAGCCCGCGAACACGGTGTACCCGGGTGATTCCGACTGCTCGGCGGGCGACCAGTGGTGCGCGGACACGATCATCCAGCGTCCGCTGGGCGGCATCGCGCACGGCAAGATCAGCACGCAGAACCGGCCGACTTTCCAGCAGGTCGTCGAGTACCCGGCGCATCGCGGCGACAACGTCTCGAACCTCGCGGCGGGCAAGCCGGTGAACGCTTCCAGCGCGGAAACCGGCTTCTACAACTCCCCGGCCTCGAACGCGGTCGACGGCAACCCCGGCACCCGCTGGGCGAGCGACTGGAGCGACAACCAGTCGATCACCGTGGACCTCGGCTCGGTGCAGAAGGTTTCGCGAGCGGTGCTGTCGTGGGAGAAGGCGTACGCGAAGGGATACAAGATCCAGTTGTCTACCGACGGCACCGACTGGCACGACGCGGCTGTGGTGACGGACGGGAACGGCGGGACGGACAACGTCTCGTTCGCGCCTTCGGACGCGCGGTTCGTTCGGATGCAGGGAGTCACGCGCGGGACCAAGTACGGGTATTCGCTGTATGAGTTCGAGGTTTACGCGCACTGACCGCAGTCGTTGCGGAACCGCCCCGGCCAGCAGGATCGGCCGGGGCGGTTCTTGTGCTCTGGGTATCGCCCACGTTGTGGAATGGTTGACCACCTGGTGACATTCGTCGCCTGCCGTTTCGGCGGTCGCGAAGTTACCGTGTCCGCATGGACGACTGGACTCCGCGGACCCGCGCGATCGCGGCGGGCCGGCCGCACGGCCCTGGCGAGCCGCTGAACACGCCGATCGTGGCCACGAGCACCTTCGAGGCCGGCGGTGACGCGGTGTATTCCCGCTCCGACGGCACCGCTACCTGGGACGCCTTCGAAGAGGTCGTCGGATCCCTTGAAGGCGGCACCGCGGTCTCCTTCGCGTCTGGCGTCGCGACGTTGTCCGCCGTGCTGGATTCGTTGCCGGTCGGGTCAACGGTCGCGGTTCCGTCGTTCAGTTACGCCGTCACGCGCGGAGCGTTGAAACACGCGCAGCAGCTCGGTCGGCTCACGGTCACCGAATTGGAGCCGACGGACACGCAGGCGTGGCTCGACTGCGACGCTGATCTGTTGTGGCTCGAATCGCCGACTAACCCGACGCTCGACGTGATGGAGATCGAGACCATCGCGCGCGGCACGAGGGGACGCGTAGTCGTCGACAACACCTTCGCGACTTCGCTGCATCAGCAACCGCTGTCGCTCGGCGCGGACATTGTTGTGCACAGCGCGACGAAGCTCATCGGCGGACACAGCGACCTTCTGCTCGGCGTCGCGGTCGCGGCCGATCAGGACATTGTGGACGAACTTCGCGCGGCGCGGACTCGGGTCGGCGCGACGCCGGGCGCGCTTGAAGCGTGGCTCGCGTTGCGCGGTTTGCGGACGCTTCCGGTTCGTCTTGCCGAGCAAACTCGCACCGCGCAATTGCTGGTGTCCCGGTTGGCGGAACACCCGGCGGTAACCAAGGTCCGCTACCCCGGTTTCGGGATGATGGCGGCGTTCGAGGTCGCCGATGCCGACGCCGCGGACAAGGTGTGCGCGAGCGTCCGGTTGATCCGGCCCGCGACCAGCCTTGGCGGGGTGGAAAGCCTGGTGGAACGGCGTGCGTGGCTGCCCGGCGAGGAACGCGTGCCGCCGGGGCTCATCCGGTTTTCGATCGGTTTGGAAGACCCGGAAGACCTGTGGCGGGATTTGCTGACCGCGCTCGGCTGATTTCCGCCATTCCTTAACGAGGGCTGTGCGGGTTGCCTCGCAACTGTTACGGTATGGGCACGACGGGCCGGATTCCCGGCGATCGGGCGGAATCATCGCTACCGAGAAGGCGTTCGTTACCGCTTTCCCTCGTGTCATTAATCACCAGCTAAAGAGTTACCCCTTTGGGCTGAATGTCGGCAGGATCAGCACGCGCGGTGGGGGTCATCGCGCTTTTCCTCAGAGGGGTAATCATCTTGAAGAAGACCCTGGGCAGACTCGCGGGCGCAGTGCTCGCGGGCGCCCTGATCAGCCTCACCGTCGTGCCTGCCGCGAACGCGGAGACCGCGCCGGAAACCTCGGCCTCGGCTCCGGCCACCTCGGGCGAGACGGCTCCCACCTCGGAGGCCCCGGCCAGCGAGACCGGCAAGCCGACCGAGACGAGCAAGCCGACCGAGACCGGCGCGCCGACGGAGACCGGCAAGCCGACCGAAACCGGTAAGCCGACTGAGACGGGCAAGCCGACCGAGACCGGCAAGCCGACTGACACCAGCAAGCCGACCACGCCGACCTCCTCGGAGACCTCCACTCCGGAGGAGCCGCCGTACGTCGACGACACCGGCTACGGCGTCGACCTCGACGAGAACCTCGGCGTCGTCGTGATCGCGTGCGCGGCGGGCGAGCCGACCGGCCTGCGCTCCAACGACTTCGACCTCCTCGAGGGCCCGCACCAGGACGAGACCGACGGTCGCTACTGGGAGTGGCTCGTCAAGCGCCACGACGGCGTCTCCTTCGACAGCGGCACCGTGCGCGCGGAGTGGACCTGCGGCGGCAAGCCGACCGACGGCGGCACGCTTCCCCCGGCGGGCGGCGCGGGCGCTGGTTCGGCCGGCACCACCGGCGGCCAGGGCGGCTCGCAGGTGAAGTACGCGCCGAAGCACGGCATCGAGACCGGCTTCGGGGGCATGGCCGCCTGATGACCAGGAAGTACGGGCAGGGCGTCGCTCTCGCGGGCGCTCTGCTCCTCTCCCTCTCGCTGAGCGCGTGCGGTGGTTCGGACGCCCCGGCGGCGCCCGCCGCGCAGGCTCCGGCCAGTGCGGCGGTTCCGGTGACCAAGCCGTTCACCGGACTGCGGCCGACCTCGGTCGAGATCCCGAAGATCGGCGCGAAATCGTCGCTGATCACCGTCCTGCCGAACAAGGACGGGCAGATTTCGGTGCCGTCGGTGAAGAACCCGATGCAGGCCGCGTGGTACCGGCTCTCGCCGGTGCCGGGCGACGTGGGCCCGGCGATCGTGCTCGGGCACGTCGACGGCAACCACAAGCCGGGCATCTTCTACAAGCTCAAGGACGTCAACCCGGGCGACGAGATCGACATCGAACGCAGCGACGGCAAGAAGCTGAAGTTCGTCGTGGACCACAAGGACCAGGTCCCCAAGGACACGTTCCCGACCCAGGCCGTCTTCGGCAACACGGACAAGCCGCAGCTGCGCCTCATCACCTGCGGCGGCGTGTTCGACCACGCCGAGCACAGCTACAAGGACAACATCGTGGTGTACGCGAACCTGGTCTCCTGACTCAGGTCCAGCGCCGCCCCAATGTGGCATTGGGTGCATCTGACGCACCGAACGCCACATTGGGTGCATGTGACGCACCCAATGCCACATTGGGGTGCTTGCGACTCAGGTCAGCAACGGGGTGAGCAGCGTTCGCTGTTCCTTCGGCACGTACTCCGAGTAGTTGTCATACAGCGCTTGCCGCGCCAGCCGCGCCGCCGACTCTCCGTCGGCGGCGCGGATCGCGTTCAGCACCTCTTCGTGGTGGCGCAGCCAGGAACGCATCAGCGTGCCGCGGTCGTTGGCGTGGCTGAGTTTGTCCTCGATCAATTCCAGCACGACGCCGCGGACCACTTCGCCGCTCACCACCAGCAGCGGATTTCGGGACACCCGGGCAATGACGTCGTGGAATGCGACGTCCGCGCGGCTGAATTCGGCGTATCCGTCCGCCTCCGCCATTCCTTCCAACGCGCCGTCGAGCGCGGTCAAATCCTCGGCGGTGCGCAGTTCCGCGGCCAGCAGGTGCGAGGAACCGTCGAGCACCATCCGGAATTGCAGCAGTTCCGCGAGTCCGACGTGTTCCGCGCGCGCCAGCCGGTGCATCGACCGGTGCAACGCGCCCGGGGACGCGGCCAGCACCTCGGGTCCGCGCGGATCGCCCGGTCGCGACCGGATCAGCTCGGCGGCCTGCAACACCCGCAGCGCCTCGCGCACGGTCGAGCGGCCGACGCCGAACTGCGTCATCAGCTCCCGTTCGCCGGGCAGCCGTTCGCCGGGCTTGAGGCGGCCGCTGACCACGGCCTCCTCGATCTGCTCGACGATCCGCTCGTAGGCGCGGACCGGAGCCACCGGTTCGAACTTCATCTTGACCTCGGTGTCTTCCGGATGCGAGTCTGCTGTCCGAGTTACTGGTCAGACCAGTGTACTGAGCAGGAGGCGGAATGAAAGCCCGGAGCACTGCGGCGGCACTGGCACTGCTGCTCGTGACGTCCGGCTGCTCGGCAGGCTCCAGCGCGAGTGTTTCCCCAGGTCCGGACACGCTTTCCGTCGGGTACACGGCGGAACCGGCCAACTTCGACTTCACTCATTCCGACGGCGTGGCCATCCCGCAGGCGCTGCTCTACAACGTCTACGAGGGCCTGGTGAAGCTCGATCCGCAGGGCCGGATCGTGCCGCTGCTCGCGAAGTCCTGGACGATCAGCCCGGACCGCAAGACCTACGACTTCCAGCTTCAGCAGGGCGTCAAGTTCAGCAACGGAGCGCCGTTCACCGCCGCCGACGTCCAGTTTTCGCTGATGCGGGTGAAGACCGACTGGACGATCTCGATCAAGTCGGCGATGGACGTCGTGGACCACGTCGAGGTCGTCGCGCCGGATCACGCACGCGTCGTGCTGGCGAAACCGAGCAACGGCTGGCTGTTCAGCCTCACCAGCAGGCTCGGCGCGATGTTCAGCCCGACCGGTGTCGCGGATCTGGCGAACCATCCGGTCGGGACCGGACCGTACGAGGTGGCCTCGCGTCGTCGCGGCGATTCCATTGTCCTGCGGGAGAATCCGCGGTACTGGGGGCGGAAACCGGCGTATCGCACGGTCGTGCTCGAGTACTTCGCCGATCCGACCGCGCTCAACAACGCCTTGCTGTCCAACGGGATCGACGTGATCTCCAACCTCACGTCGGCCGATTCGATCCCGCAGTTCCAGGGCGACGACCGGTTCACCGTGCAGCAGGGCACCACGAACAGCGAGGTCACGCTGGCGTTCAACGGCCGGCGCGCGCCGCTGAACGACGTGCGCGTCCGCCGCGCGCTCACCTACGCCATCGACCGGAAAGCCGTACTGGACCTCGTTTTCAGCGGTCGCGGCACGCTCATCGGCAGCATGGTCCCGCCCACTGACCCGTGGTACGAGGACCTGTCGAAGGTCTATTCCTACGACCCGGCGAAGGCGAAACAGCTGCTCGCCGAGGCGGGCGTGCACGATCTGAAGCTGCGGCTGCGGATTCCGAACCTGCCGTACGCGGTATCGGCGGCGCAGGTGGTGCAGTCGCAGCTGGCGGACGTCGGGGTCACCGCGACGATCGAACCGCTCGACTTCCCGGCGGTGTGGCTCAAGCAGGTCTTCACCGACCACGACTACGACCTGTCGATCATCCAGCACGTCGAAGCCCGCGACATCTCGACGTTCGGAAAACCCAAGTACTACTGGGGTTACGACAACAAACGCGTGCAGCAGTTGCTCGCCGCGGCGGACAGCGGCACCCCGCAGGAGCAGGTGAGCGACATGAAGGAGGTCGCGCGGCAGCTGAACGCCGACGCGGCCGCGGACTGGCTGTTCTTGTTCCCGAACGTCGTGGTCGCCAAGAAGAAGGTGACCGGGCTCGCGCGAAACCAGGTCAGCGAGTCCTTCGATCTGACCGGGGTGAGGCCGGCATGACCGCGCGCGTGCTGCGGCGGGTGGCCGTGTTCGCGGTGAGCCTGTTCGTGGCGTCCATTGTGGTGTTCCTGTTCATGGCGGTGCTGCCGGGCGATCCGGCGCAGGTCGCGCTCGGCGTGAACGCGACGCCCGAACTGCTCGCGAAGACCCGCGCCGAATTCGGCATCGACCGGCCGCTGGTCGAGCAGTACCTGAGCTGGATGGGCGGGGTGCTGCACGGCGACTTCGGCCGGTCCTACGTCACGCGCGAGGCGATCAGCCCGCAGTTGCTCGACCGGCTCGGCGTCACGTTGTGGCTGGTCGGCGCGGGAATGATCGTCGCGCTGGTGATCGCACTCCCGGCTGGCGCGTTCGCCGCGGTGCGGCACCGGAAAGCCAGCGGCGTCGCGGTTTCCGGGCTGTCGCAGGTCGGCGTGGCGATCCCGGCGTTCCTCGCGGGGATCATCCTGGTGCAGATTTTCGCCGTGCAGCTGCGGTGGCTGCCGAGCGGCGGATGGACGCCACCAGACCAGAACGCGGGCGAATTCCTGCGCGGCCTGATCCTTCCGGCGTTGTCGCTCGGTCTCGTGCAGGGCGCGGTGCTCACGCGCTACGTCCGCTCGGCGGTGCTCGATACGCTCGGCCAGGACTACCTCCGCACCGCCCGGTCCAAGGGACTCTTGCCTGGTCAGGCGCTGTTCCGGCACGGGTTGCGCAACGCGTCCGTCCCGGTGGTGACCGTGCTGGGCCTGCAGTTGACGACGCTGCTGATCGGCGCGGTCGTGGTGGAGCGAGTGTTCGTGTTGCCCGGGCTCGGCAGCATGCTGCTGGACGCGGTCGCGCAGCGCGATTTGCTGACCGTGCAAGGGATCGTGCTGGTGCTGGTGGCCGGGGTGCTGCTGGTGAACTTCGTGGTCGACGTGCTCTATTCGGTGCTCGACCCGAGACTGCGGGGGTCCTGATGCGCCGCAACGGAAATCTCCTGCTCGGCGGGATACTGGTCGCGCTCGTCGTGGTGGCCGCGCTGGTGTCGTTCGTCTGGACGCCGTACGACCCGGTGCAGGTCAACGCGGCGGACCGGCTGCTGGGCTTCTCGGCCGAGCACCTGTTCGGCACGGACAAATTCGGTCGTGACGTCTTCAGTCAGATCCTCGTCGGCGCGCGAACGACGTTGTACGTCGGCGTCGTCGCGGTCGGCATCGCCGCGGTGATCGGCACGCCGCTGGGCGTGCTGGCGGCGATGGCCCCGCGGTGGCTCGGCGAGTTCGTGATGCGGGTGAACGACCTGGTGCTCGCGTTTCCCGCGCTGCTGCTGGCGATCATGTTCGGCGCGGTGTTCGGCGCGGACACGCTCACCGCGATGGTCGCCATCGGCATCGCGACCATCCCGTCGTTCGCCCGGATCGCGCGGTCGGGCTCGCTGCAGGTGATGAGCAGCGAATACGTGCTCGCGGCGCGGGCGGGCGGCCGGTCGCGGACGCGGATCGCCTGGTCGCACGTAATGCCGAACATCGGCGGGCTGCTGATCGTGCAGGCGTCAGTGTCGTTCGCGATCGCGGTGCTGGCCGAAGCGGCGTTGTCGTTCCTCGGTTTCGGCACGCGGCCGCCGACGCCGTCGTGGGGCCGGATGCTGCAGGAATCGCAGGAGCTGCTCACCGCGCATCCGCGGCTGGCGCTCGTGCCCGGTGTCGCGATCGCGGTGGCAGTGCTCGGTTTCAACCTTCTCGGCGACGGTCTGCGCGACCGTCTCGACCCCCGATTGGCGGCGCGGGTATGACGCTGACCGTGGAGAACCTGCAGGTCTCGGACCTGGTGCGCGGGATTTCGTTCGAGCTGGGCGCGGGCGAACGGGTCGGGCTGATCGGCGAATCCGGGTCCGGGAAATCGCTCACCGCGCTGTCCGTGCTGGGCCTGCTGCCGGAAGGATTGTCGGCCACCGGTTCGGTACGGCTGGACGATCGCGAGCTGCTCGGCGCGTCCGAGAAGGAGCTCTCCCGGTTGCGCGGCAACGGGATGGCGATGGTGTTCCAGGAGCCGATGACGGCGCTGAACCCGGCGATGCGGATCGGACGGCAGGTCACCGAGCCGTTCCGGGTGCACGGCCGTCGCGGGCGTCCGGCGGAGGAACTGCTGGCCGCGGTCGGATTGCCGGACGTTGCGCGGGCGTATCCGCATCAGCTGTCCGGCGGGCAGCGGCAGCGGGTGGTGCTGGCGATCGCGCTGGCCAACGACCCGGCGCTGCTGATCTGCGACGAGCCGACCACCGCGCTGGACGTCACGGTGCAGGCGCAGATCCTCGGCCTGATTCGCGAGCGGCTGTCGGCGGAGAGTTCGCTGCTGTTCATCACGCACGATCTGGCGGTGGTGGCGCAGATGTGCGACCGGGTGCTGGTGATGCTCGACGGGTCCATTGTGGAGCATGGCTCGACGCGGGAGGTTTTGACCGCGCCTCAGCATTCTTATACGCAGCGGTTGCTCGCGGCTTCCGATCTGGAGGGGGCGCGATGATCTCCGTACGGGATTTGGAACGGCGGTATGCGCGGCGGGACGTGCATGCGTTGCGCGGCGTGAGTTTCGACGTTTCCGCTGGTGAACGGTTCGGGATTGTCGGCGAATCGGGGTCCGGGAAGTCCACGCTGGTGCGGTTGCTGGCCGCGTTGGACCGGCCGACCGCGGGCTCGGTGTCGTTCCAGGGGAAGCGGATCGACTCGCTGCCCGAACGGAAACTGCGGTTCCTGCGCAGCGAAATGCAGATCGTGTTCCAGGATCCGATGGGCTCGCTCGATCCGCGGATGCGCGTGCGGGACATCGTGTCCGAACCGCTCGGCCGCCGGTCGCCGGAGCGTGTCGCGGAACTGCTGACCGCGGTCGGGCTGCCCGAGGACGCGGCGATGCGGTACCCGCACCAGTTCTCCGGCGGGCAACGGCAACGGATTTCGATCGCCCGCGCGCTCGCGCCGAACCCGAGCGTGCTGATCGCGGACGAACCGGTGAGCGCGCTGGACGTTTCGGTGCGCGCGCAGATCCTGGACCTGCTGGCCCGGCTGGTCGAAGAGTTCTCGCTGACGTTGATTTTCGTCTCGCACGACCTCGGCGTGGTGCGGCACGTGTGCGATCGCGTCGCGGTGATGCGGCGCGGCGAGATCGTGGAAATCGGTGCGGTCGAGCAGGTTTACGCCGCTCCGGAGCACGAGTACACCCGGGAACTGCTGGCCGCCGCGCCGAATCTGCGGACCGAGCTGGCCCGGTTGAAGGGAGAAACGGATGCCTGACTACCCGGACGGCCTGCCGGTCGGTCCCGGCTGGGTGTCCACAGTGGATACTGCGGACGTCGTGTTTCCCTACGACGGCAGCGTGATCGGCACCGCGCCGGTCGGCACTGCCGCGCTGGCTTCGCGTGCTGTCGACGAAGCGGTGGCAGTGGCTCGCGAAGTCGCTTCGCTGCCTTCACGGACTCGCCGCACCTTGCTGAACGACGTGGCTTCGGCCGTGCGCGAGCGTCGGGCAGAGTTCGAGCAGCTGCTCGTGTTGGAGACCGGAAAACCGCTGGTCGACTGCCAGGTTGAGGTCGCGCGGACGATCGTCACCTGGGAGGCCGCGGCCGAGGAAGTGTCTCGGCTGCACGGCGAAACTGTGCCGCTCGACCTGCTGCCGTCCGGCGACGGACTGGTCGGGTTCTGGAAGCGCAAGCCGATCGGGGTGGTCGTCGGCATCGCCGGGTTCAACTACCCGCTGCTGCTCGCGTCGCACAAGATCGCTCCGGCGATTGCGGCGGCTTGTCCGGTGGTCGTGAAACCGGCGCCGCAAACCCCGCTGGCGACGCTGTGGCTGGTGCACCTGGTCCGCTCGCTAACCGATCTTCCCGCGATGGTCCAGCTGGTCACCGGAGACGCTTCGGTCGGATCGGCGCTGGTCACGGACCGACGGATCGGCGCGGTGTCCTTCACCGGCTCGGCCGCCGTCGGCCACCAGATCGCCCGCGACGCCGCGCCGACGAAGACCCTGCTGGAGCTGGGCTCGAACGCCGCACTGGTGGTCGCCGAGGACGCCGACCTCGACGCGGCCGCGGACGCCGTGCTGCGCGGCGGGTTCTACGCGTCCGGACAAGCCTGTATTTCCATACAGCGCGTGCTGGCGGTGTCTTCCGTAGCTGAAGAATTCACCTCCAGAGTGCTTGCGCGGCTTGGTGAAGTGACCGTTGGCGACCCGCGCTCCCCGGACACGAGAGTGTCCGCGCTGATCGACGAACGCTCGACCGCCCGGGTCGCCGAGTGGGTCGACAAAGCGACCGCGGCGGGCGCCCGGCTGCTGGCGGGCGGTTCGGTGCGCGACGGCGTGCTGGAGCCGACGGTGCTCGCGGACGTCCCGGACGGCGTCGAATGCTGGGACGAGGAGATCTTCGGACCAGTCGTCTGCCTGCGCACAGTGTCCGATGTGGACGAAGCCTTCGCCGCGGTCAACGCGTCGCGGTACGGCTTGCACGCGAGCGTGTACAGCCGCTCGCTGAAGACCGCGTTCCGTGCGCTGGACGAGCTGGAGGTCGGCGGGGTAGTGGTGAACGAGGTGCCGGGTTTCCGGTCCGACACGATGCCGTACGGCGGGGTCAAGGATTCCGGGATAGGCCGCGAGGGGCCGCGATTCGCCGTCGAAGAGCTGACCGTGACCAGGATGGCGGTGCTGCGCCCGTGAACTACGCCGAACTGTTCCGCATGGACGGCCGCCGCGCCGTCGTGCTCGGCGCGGGCAGCGGGATCGGCCGCGAAGCCGCCCGAGCCTTGGCCGCGCACGGCGCGTCGGTGATCTGCGCGGATCGGGACGTCGCCGCCGCGCGGGAGACCGGCGTCGGCGAAGCGTACGAGATCGACCTGCTCGCCCCTGGTGCCGTCGAAGCCGCCGCTGCTGAACTGGGTCCACTGGACGCTGTCGTGCTGACCGCAGCTACCAACGTTCGGAAACGCCTTCTCGACTACACCCGCGAAGAGTTCGACCGCGTGGTGGAACTGAACCTGGGCGTCGCCTTCGAGGTGTTGCGCGCGTTCGGCGCCCCGATGGTCGAGCAGGGCCGGGGAAGCATCATCGGCTTCTCCTCAATCCGCGGCACCACCGTCGAACCAGGCCAAGGCCCGTACGCAGCGACGAAGGGCGGCTTAGTGCAACTGTTCCGTACAGCGGCCGCTGAGTTCGGACCGTCCGGCGTACGCGTCAACGCCATCGCCCCTGGCGTTGTCGAGACGCCCTTGACCGCACAGATCAAAGCGCGCCCCGACTGGTACGACGCCTACGCCCAGAAAGGCGCCCTCGGCCGCTGGGCGCGCGCGGACGAACTGGCCGGCGCCGTCGTGTACCTCGCTTCGGACGCTTCGACCTTCGTCACCGGCTCCGTCCTGGCCGTCGACGGCGGCTGGACCGCAGTCGACGGCCGTTTTGACCCACCCGCTTCGTGAATCGGAGGTTCCGCGATGACCGAATTGGCTGACCTGACCGCTAACGAGCTGGTAGCCGGGTACCGCGCGCAGACGTTCTCGCCCGTCGAAGTCACCGAAGCCGTCCTCGCGCGCATCGATGCTCGCGAACCCGAACTGCGTGCCCTGTACGCGTACGACGCCGCTTCAGCGCGCGAAGCAGCGAAGGCGTCCGAAGCCCGCTGGCACGCCGGTGAGCCTTCCGGTCCCATCGACGGCGTCCCTCTGACGCTGAAGGAAAACATCGCCTCCGTCGGCGTCCCCACACCCCTAGGCACTGCTGCCACGGCCTTGAAGCCCGCCGCTGCAGACGCCCCCGCCGCAGCCCGCGTACGCGAGTCGGGCGCAGTACTGCTGGCAAAGACGACCATGCCCGACTACGGCATGCTCACCTCAGGCCTCTCGAGCTTCCACGCCGCTTCGCGCAACCCGTGGGACGTCACACGCACCCCCGGCGGCTCCAGCGCCGGCGCCGCCTCCGCAGCCGCCGCGGGCTACGGCCCCTTGCACGTAGGCACCGACATCGGCGGCTCGATCCGCCTCCCCGCCGGTTGGTGCGGCTTGGTCGGCCTGAAACCCAGCTTCGGCCGCGTCCCGGTGGACCCGCCCTTCCTAGGCCGCGTCGCCGGGCCCCTGACCAGGACCGTCGCCGACACCGCCCTGCTGATGAGCGTCCTGGCCCAACCCGACTCGCGAGACCACCTGAGCCTGCCGCCCGAGCCCATCGACTGGCTTTCCCTGACGGGTTCGCTAAACGGTCTCCGCGTCGGCCTGCACCTCGACCCCGGCGTCGGCCTCCCGGTAACCCCAGCTGTCGCCGACGCGGTCACCGCAGCCGCCGATGTGTTCGCCTCCGCCGGTGCGATCGTGGAACCGGTCGCCCCGTTCCTGACCCGCGAACACCTGAACGGCCTGGACACCTTCTGGCGAGTCCGCGCCTGGTCGGACCTGGCCGCGCTGTCGGAGGAACAGCGTGCGCAAGTCCTGCCGTACATCGCGGAGTGGGCAGCCGGGGGAGCGAATGCGTCCGGTGTGGACACTTACCGAGGTTTCGCCGCCATCGACGCGATCAGCGTGGCAGCCCTGCGAGCGACGGAACCGTACGACGTCGTGCTGTCGCCGACCTGCCCCGTCCTGCCCCCGCCCGCCGACTGGCCATCCCCGACAAACGACCCGACGCGGCCGTTCGAGCACATCGCTTTCACCGTGCCGTACAACATGTCCGGCCAGCCCGCGGTGTCAGTGAACTGCGGCTATACGACGGAGGGCTTGCCGATCGGGCTGCAGATCGCGGGACGCCGGTTCGCGGACCTGGAGGTCCTGCGGGTCGCGGCGGAGTTCGAGAAGCTGCGCGGGGAACAGCGTCCTTGGCCGGTCAGTTGACCCGGCTAGCGTTTCGCCTGCTCCTCGAGTTTGGTTAACCACGCCTTGAAACGCGGGCACTTGCCTTTCAAACCGACTACGCCAAGATCGGCGATCGCCAGCGGTCCTTCGATCACCTTCTGGTAGCCCGCACAGTACTGGAGGAGGCGTTTGGAAGGTGCTGTCTTCGCTCCTCCATTGATCAGTTCCGGGCCTCCGGCGGCGTCGCAGTCCGCGCGGAGACGCTCGGCCAATTCCGGCTCGCCTCTCAGCTCGCTGAGCTGATCAGCAGCCGCGAAAACCCACGATTCGAGTTCGTGCAAGACCAGATTCGGGAGAAAGCGGCGGTCGGGGATGGCCGCCGCGATCTCGTGCTCAACGTGTTCCACCTGGAGTTCCGCCGAACCAGCCGGACGATCGGAGACTCCAGGTGCGTCGGAGGGAAATCCGTAGAAATCGAAGATCGTGGTCAGCGTGGTGAGGGACTTCTGCCCAAGCAGGTGCTGGATCTCCCGGCGGATCTTCGCCCAGGAAGAAACGCCGCCGCGGTGGGTAACCGACGAGGTCTGTGTTCGCACGACCGACACGGTTACGGTTGCCCAGCCGGCCTCCCGCAAATGGTCGACCAGGAGTTCCTGCGCGACTGTCAGTTCCGACTGCCCTTCGACCAACAGGTGAAGGCGTTTGGGGTCAGTCATTCAGGACGCTGCCCCTCGAACCGGGCTGTCCTCCGATGAGGTTCTTCTCCCACAGTTCACCAAGCGAGTAATCCTCGAGCCAGGTCCGCAGCGCGTCGGGATTCGGCTTCCCGAAGGAAGAACTGCCGTCGTGTTGTTCGACCACGATGAGGTCGTCGACAGTGAACTGGTTCATGAGCGTGACCGATTGAGTGGCGATCAGCACCTGGCTGTGCGCCGCCGCTCGCCGAAGCATGTCCGCCAGCACGACGATCGCGTAAGGGTGCAGGCCAAGTTCCGGCTCGTCCAGGACGACCAGGCCGGGCAGCTGCGGCTGCATCAGCAAGGTGGCCAGGCAGACGAACCGCAAAGTGCCGTCGGACATCTGTTCGGCGGAGAAGACCCCGTCGAGGTCTTTGTGGATCCAGCGGAGCCGGACGCGGTCGGTTCCGTATTCGTCGTCGAGGACGAAGTCCTTGAAGAAGGGCGCGACCAGCCGGACTGTGCTGGTGATCCGGCGGTAAGCCGCTTTGTCCTCCGGCCGGTCGCTCCGTCGCAGCCTCAGGAGAACGGGCGCGAGGTTGGCGGCGTCGTCTCGCAGCGCGAGGTTGTCCGCTGTCGGGGCTTGACGTTTGACTGGCGCGTCCCGGCTCGTGTCGTCGAAGTGATAGACCCGGCAGCCCTTGAGCACGGTGTGAATGAGTTCAGCGGCCTCGTCGTGCTCGTCTATCGCTTGTTCTAGGCGCGATTCGCGGTGCCCTTGACCGAGCTCTCGTCGGTACGGCGATTCAGGAGTCGCGCTGCTGATCTCCTCGAGATCGAAGATCAGTTCGTCGTTGGCCGCGGGCACGAGCCGGATGCGGTATTTCGCTGGTGACAGATCGAGGGCCAGTCCAATGCTGGACAGGGCGCTTCCCTTGTAGCCCATTTCGGCGGCCCCGCCGTGGAGACCGACGTACAACCCGAGGTCGCCGTCGACAACGCTGCTCAGCAGACCCAGCGCCTGGATGAAGTTGCTCTTGCCCGCGCCGTTCGCGCCGACCAGCACATTCATGCTGCCGAGAGGCACACGTGCCGAACGGATCGAGGTGAACCCCTCGATGGTGATCGCGCTGAGCGAGTGCCGAGCCATGCGCACACTGTACGGCCGGGCCCCGGCACCCGGCCCGCGTTACTGCGCCCCGATCGCCTCCGCCAACGCCAGCACCCGCCGCGCGTTCTCCACATGCAGGTTCTCGATCATCCGCCCATCCACCGTCACCACGCCGCGTCCCGCAGCCGAAGCCTCCTCGAACGCCGCGATGATCCGTCGTGACCGGTCGATTTCTTCCTCCGACGGAGCGAAGACCCGGTTGCACGGCTCCACCTGCGAAGGATGGATCAACGTCTTCCCGTCGAACCCGTACTGCCGCCCCTGCAAGCACTCCGCCTCGAAGCCCTCAGCGTCCTTGACGTCGTTGTAAACCCCGTCCAGGATCACCTTCCCGGTCGCCCGCGCGGCGAGCAGGCACAGCGAAAGCCCGCCCAGCAACGGACCCCGGCCCGGTACGAACTCCGCGTGCAGTTCCTTCGCCAGGTCGTTCGTGCCCATCACCAGCACGGTCAACCGTTCCGACGCTCCCGCGATCTCCTCCGCGTGCAGCATCGCGACCGGCGTCTCCACCATCGCCCAGATCTTCGTGTGCTCCGGTGCTCCGCCAAGCTCCAGCGCGCGCTCGATGTTGTGCACCTCAGCCGCCGAGTTCACCTTCGGCACCACCACCGCGGCGGGGCCGGCGGCAGCGGCGGCGCGCAGGTCGGCGTCGTGCCATTCGGTGTCCAGGCCGTTGACTCGGATCGTCACTTCGCGCGAGCCGTAAGTGCCAACAGCGGCGCACACCCGCTCCCGCGCGGCTTCCTTCGCATCGGGGGCGACGGCGTCTTCCAAGTCCAGGATCAACGCATCCGCAGGCAGAGACTTGGCCTTCTCCAGCGCGCGTTCGTTCGCACCGGGCATGTACAGCACGGACCGCCGCGGGCGGAGTTCGGTCATGACTGGATCTCCTTCGTCGCGGCGTCGTACGCGGCGGCCAGTTCGGGGTCGGTGGCGGCCAGTTCGTCAGCCAGTTCCACGACCACCCGGCACTGCTTGACCGAGGCGTCGTCCTGCATTTTCCCGTCGATCATCACCGCGCCGGTGCCGTCGCCCATCTCGGCGATCACGCGCCGGGCCCAGGCCACGTCGGCGGGGGACGGCGAGAAAACCTTCTTCGCGATGTCGATCTGCACCGGGTGCAGGCTCCACGCGCCGACGCAGCCGAGCAGGAACGCGTTGCGGAACTGGTCCTCGCAGGCCACCACGTCGCGGATGTCCCCGAACGGCCCGTAGTACGGAAGGATTCCGTTCATCGCGCACGCGTCGACCATCCGCGCGACCGTGTAGTGCCACAGGTCCTGCTGATACGTCGAGCGGCCTTCGTTCAGGTCCTCGCCGACCGGGTCGGTGCGCACCAGGTAACCCGGGTGGCCGCCGCCGACGCGGGTCGTCTTCATCCGGCGGCTCGCGGCCAGGTCGGCCGGGCCCAGCGAGATGCCCTGCATGCGCGGCGAGGCGCCGGCGATCTCCTCGACGTTCGCCACGCCGCTCGCCGTCTCCAGGATCGCGTGCACCAGCAGCGGTTCGGTCAGCCCGGCCCGCGCTTCCAGTTGCGCCAGCAACCGGTCGACGTAATGAATGTCCTGCGCGCCTTCGACCTTCGGGATCATGATCACGTCGAGCTTGTCGCCGATCTCGGTGACCAGCGTGATCAGGTCGTCGAGCACCCACGGCGAGTCGAGGCTGTTCACCCGCGTCCACAGCTGCGTGCGGCCGAAGTCCGTCGCCTTCGCGATCGACACCAGCCCGGCGCGGGCGGCTTCCTTGCGGTCCGCGCGGACCGCGTCCTCGAGGTTGCCGAGCAGCACGTCGGTCTTCTTCGCGAGGTCGGGGACCTTCGCGGCCATCTTTTCGTTGCCCGGATCGAAAAAGTGGATCATGCGCGACGGGCGCACCGGGATCTGCCGCGGCGGTTGCGGCGCTCCGACGGCGAGCGGGGCGAAGAAGTCCTTCGGCGAGCGCATCCTGGTCCTCCCGGCGGGTACTTGACCGACGGGTAACCCTAAACCGGAGACGCGAACCCCCGCTGCGGCGAAGCTCACCCGCCAACCGGGTGACGCCCGTGACCAGCGGAAGTCCACTGTGGAACCGCGTTGATTAGGCCGATCGGAGTAAGGAACTGCGCCGCTTGCCCTGCCCCGCGAGGGGTGGCGCGACACCCGGCGGAAGCGCTCCGTGCCCACCACTCACCCCCGTCTCACTCGGTTGGCCGCACGGTCGGGCTGAAGTCGAACGACCGCCCACCGACCGGTCACCGACCGCTGAGCGCCGCCGATCGCACGCGGCGGGGCAACCCGGAGACCTCGCGTCTTTGCCCTGGTACTCAGTTCATGTACCGGTTTTCGCCGGTCATGAGGAACAGGTGCTTGAAGGAGGCGGACTCGTGGCGGCTACCCCACAGAACACCGAGCGCTCGACGGTCGCCGGCGGTGCGAAGCGCAGCCGGACGACGGCGAGCCGGGTGCTGCCGCCGATCGAGCTCCCCGCGAGCGTCGACGAGCTGGCGCGCAAGGCCGCGGCCCTTCTGGGCTGGAACGGCGTGGTGCTGCCCGCGACGACCCTGCTCGGCCGCAAGGTCAGCATCGTCGCGAAGCTCAAGACCGACGTGCACGCGGAGCGGATCGCGATGGGTGTCGGTCCCGTCGCCGATCGCGCCCTCGTCGACACCTGGACCTGGCCAGAGCTGGCCGCGACCGCACCCGCGCCGGCCGCCGAGATCATCGGCGTCCTCGCGGTCGCCCGGCACTGGCGGACCGCGATGGCCTCCGCGGTGCCCTTTTCGCGCTACGGCGAGGCCGCGATGGTGCTCCCATCGCCTGCCGTGCTGACCGATGACTACGTGACGAACTGCCTGCCGCGCGCCCGCGCGTACGGGCTCGCGGTCGTCACCGCCGACCCGTACGCCACCGCCGACCTCGACCTCGACACCCACCACGACCGGGTGCTGCTGCAGGAGGACCCGGTTTCGCGCTGGGTCAACGAGATGGCCTACGACCTGCTGCTGCGCGAGGACTCCGACGCCCCGGTCCCCGCCGAGGCGGACTGAAGCACCGGCCTCGGGCCGCGCGCGGCGATAGAGTCGGGCTCATGCGAGTCGTCATTGCTGGCGGACACGGCCAGATCGCCCTGCACCTGGAAAAGCTGCTCGCGCAGCGGCACGACGCGCCGGTCGGCATCGTGCGCAACCCCGAGCACGAAGCCGACCTCACCGCCGTCGGCGCCGAGACTGTCGTGCTCGACCTCGAAAAGTCCGATGTGGACGCTGTCGCCAACGTGCTCGAGGGTGCGGACGCCGCGGTGTTCGCCGCCGGGGCCGGCCCGGGCAGCGGCGAAGGCCGCAAGGACACCGTCGACCGCGGCGCGGCAGTGCTGTTCGCCGACGCCGCGCAGCGGGCGGGCGTCCGCCGGTTCATCCAGGTCGGCTCGATCAATGCGGACAAGGCGGACGACCCCGGCTTCGAACCGGTTTTCGCCGCCTACCTGCGGGCCAAGCGCGCCGCCGAGGAGGACCTCAAGGCCCGCGACCTCGACTGGACGATCCTGCGCCCCGGCCGCCTGACCAACGATTCCGGCACCGGTCAGGTGAAGATCGCGGAGAAGGTCGGCGGCGGGGAGATCCCGCGCGAGGACGTCGCCGCGGTGCTGCTGGCGCTGCTCGACACTCCGGCGACGGCCCGGCGCACGCTGGAGCTGGTCTCCGGCGACGCTTCCATCGCCGACGCGCTGTCCCGGATCTGATGCGCGACATCGCGGTTTTCAGCGGCAGCGCACACCCCGAACTCGCCGCGGAAATCTGCGTCAACCTGGGCGTTCCGCTGCTTCCGGTGGAGATCGACCGGTTCGCCAACGACTGCCTCCAGGTCCAGCTCCAGGCCAACTGCCGCGAGCGGGACGTCTTCCTGATCCAGCCGCTGGTCAAACCGGTGCAGGAGAACCTGGTCGAGCTGCTGTTGATGCTCGACGCGGCCCGAGGCGCCTCGGCCGCGCGCACCACCGTGGTGATGCCGCACTATTCGTACGCGCGCTCGGACAAGAAGGACGCGCCGCGGATCTCCATCGGCGGCAGGCTGGTCGCCGATCTGATGGTCACCGCGGGCGCGAACCGCGTGCTCACCATGACCCTGCACTCGCCGCAGGTGCACGGGTTCTTCAGCGTGCCGGTCGACCATCTGCACGCGCTGCACGAGCTGGCCCAGTACTTCCGGCAGTACGACCTCTCCGAAACCACGGTCGTGTCGCCGGATTTGGGCAACGCCAAGGAAGCCGCGCATTTCGCCCGGCTGCTCGGCGCCAAGGTCGCGGCGGGCGCGAAACAGCGGTTCGCCGACGACCGCGTCGAGATCACGTCGGTGATCGGCGAGATCGCCGGACGCGACATCATCGTGCTGGACGACGAGATCGCCCGCGGCAGCACGGTGCTGGAACTGCTGGACCGGCTGCGTGAGATGGGCGCGCGGTCGATCCGGGTGGCCTGCACGCACGGGCTGTTCGCCGACGGCGCGCTCAAGCGGATCGGCGGCCAGGAGGACGTCCTGGAGATCGTCTGCACGAACACCGTGCCGGTGCCCGCCGAGGAACGCACGGAGAAATTGCGGATCCTGTCCATCGCCCCGGCGCTGGCCGAGGCGATGCGGCGAATCCACAATGGAGAGTCGGTCAGTTCGCTGTTCGAGCCGAACTGATCCCCGGGCTGATCAGACGCTGCCGAGTACCCGGTCGAGATAGGTGTTGGTGAACGTCCCGGCCGGGTCGCACTCCTTGCGGATCCGCAGGAAATCGTCGAAGTGCGGGTAGCGGGTGCGCAGCACGGACGCGTCGAGGTCGTGCATTTTGCCCCAGTGCGGCCGTCCGCCGACCTGGCCCACGACGTTCTCGAACGCGGTGAAGTACTCGC
>NZ_JARACH010000139.1:0-2248 GCF_029087445.1 Amycolatopsis sp. La24 | reverse complement strand
TCGGTGAACGAGGAGTACTTGCCCTTCTCCTCGCGCGTCTTGATGATCGACTCCACCACGTTCGCGCCCACGTTGCGCACCGCGCCCAGACCGAACCGGATGTCGTTCCCGACGGCCGCGAACCGCAACGCCGACTCGTTCACGTCCGGCGGCAGCACCTTGATCCCCAGCCGCCGGCACTCCGACAGATAGATCGCCGACTTGTCCTTGTTGTCACCCACCGACGTCAACAACGCGGCCATGTACTCCGCGGTGTAGTTCGCCTTCAGATACGCGGTCCAGTATCCGACCAGCGCGTACCCGGCCGCGTGCGACTTGTTGAAGGCATAGCCCGCGAAAGGCAGGATCGTGTCCCACAACGCTTGCACAGCCTCGCCGGAGAACCCGTTGTCGATCATCCCGGCACGGAAGCCCTCGAATTCCTTTTCCAGGACTTCCTTTTTCTTCTTGCCCATCGCGCGGCGCAGGACGTCCGCGCGGCCCATCGAGTATCCGGCGACCTTTTGCGCGATCTGCATGATCTGTTCCTGGTACACCACCAGACCGTGCGTCTCGGCGAGGATCTCGCGCAACGGCTCTTCCAGTTCCGGATGGATCGGTTCGATAGCTTGCCGCTTGTTCTTGCGGTCGGCGTAGTTGTTGTGCGTGTTCATCGCCATCGGACCCGGCCGGTAGAGCGCGTTGACGGCCACGATGTCCTCGAACCCCGTGGGACGCATGCGGCGCAACAGATCCCGCATCGCGCCACCGTCCAATTGGAACACTCCGAGACTGTCGCCGCGGACCAGCAAGGCGAAGGTCTCGGGATCATCGGTGGCCAGCCGGTCGAGGTCGATGTCTTCGCCGCGGTTGGCTTGGACGTTGTCGATCGCGTCGCCGATGACAGTCAGGTTGCGCAGGCCCAGGAAGTCCATCTTCAGCAGTCCGATGGCCTCGCACGACGGATAGTCCCAGCCGGTGATGATCGACCCGTCGTCCCTTCGCCACAACGGAATCGCGTTCAGCAACGGTTCGCTGGACATAATCACCGCGCAGGCATGCACACCCGCGTTGCGGATCAGCCCCTCCAGACCGCGGGCGGTGTCGAAGATCGTCTTGCACTCTTCGTCCGTCTCGACCAGCGTGCGGACCTCCGCCGCTTCCGCGTAGCGCTCGTGCTTGGCGTCCACGATGCCCGACAACGGAATATCCTTGGCAGCCACTGGCGGCGGCAACGCTTTGGAGATCCGGTCCGCGATCGAATACCCTGGTTGTCCGAAGTGGACCCGCGCGGAATCCTTGATCGCCGCCTTGGTCTTAATCGTGCCGAAGGTGATCACCTGCGCGATCCGGTCGGAGCCGTATTTCTCGGTGGCGTACCGGATCATCTCGCCGCGGCGGCGGTCGTCGAAGTCCATGTCGATGTCCGGCATGGACACTCGTTCCGGATTGAGGAACCGCTCGAACAGGAGACCGTGCCGGATCGGGTCGAGATTGGTGATGCGGAGCGCGTACGCGACCAGCGATCCCGCCGCCGACCCGCGTCCGGGCCCCACGCGGATTCCCGCCGCGCGGGCGTGCGTCATGAGATCAGCCGTGATGAGGAAGTACCCGGGAAACCCTTTCTCCACAATGACTTTGAGCTCGTACTCGACGCGCTCCCGGTATTCGCCCGGCACTCCGTCCGGCAGCCGGTGCTCAAGCCCGGACATCACTTCATGGTGAAGCCAGGTGGTTTCGGTGTGTCCTTCGGGGACGTCGAAGACCGGCATCCGGTCCTTGTGCGTGTACACGTCCTCGTACGACTCGACCCGCTCCGCGATCAACAACGTGTTGTCCGCCGCCCCCGGAACCTCCCGGTCCCAGTACTCCCGCATCTCCTCCGCGGACTTCAGGAAATAGCCATCGCCGTCGAACTTGAACCGCGTCGGATCGTTCAGCGTCTTCCCCGCCTGCACGCACAGCAACGCCGAGTGCGTGTCCGCCTGGTCCTTCGTCACGTAATGCGAATCGTTGGTAGCCAGCGGCGGCAGGTCCAGCAGCTTCCCGATCTCCAGCAAACCCTCCCGCACCGACCGCTCGATCGGCAGCCCGTGGTCCATCAACTCCAGGAAGAAATTCCCCGCCCCGAAAATGTCCTTGTAATCCGAGGCCGCCTGGATCGCCGCCTCCCGCTGCCCCAGCCGCAACCGCGTCTGCACCTCGCCCGACGGACACCCCGTCGTCGCGATGATCCCGGACGCGTTCTCCGCGATCAGCTCCCGATCCA
>NZ_JARACH010000138.1:320-2724 GCF_029087445.1 Amycolatopsis sp. La24 | reverse complement strand
GACGGTTCGGGGGTGCTTGTCAAGGCGGGAAAGATGCCTTGACAAGCACCCCCGAACCGCAGGGGAGCTTCGTATCGGGGTGCGGGGGAGGGCTGGGTGCCTCGCTCGTTGGGTGCATCGGCTGCGGGTGGGGCTGGGTGCCTCGCTCGTTGGGTGCACCGGCTGCGGGGGCGGTGTGGGTGCCTCGATTGTTGGGTGTTTCGGCTGCGGTTTGGGTGGGGGTTAGCGCCCCAATGTGGCATTGGGTGCGTCGGATGCACCCAATGTGGCGTTCGGTGCGTGGGATGCACCCAATGCCGCATTGGGGTGCATCGCGGCGGCTGCGGGTGGGGCGGCGGTGGCGGGTTAGCGGGTTAGCGGCGGGCGATTGCGCTTGCCGCTAGTTCTGCTACTGAGGTCAATGCTTTTCGTTCTGCTCCGCGGCGGGACATGGTGCGGATTCCCGAGATGGTGGCGTGGATGAAGTTGGCTATGTCGGTTGCGTCTCTGTCGCGGGTGACGCTGCCGTCTGCTTGGCCGGTGCGGGCGAAGTGGATCAGTGCGGAGAGGTGCGCTTCGGTGTCCGCGTTCACTTGTGCGGCTACCTCTGGATCGGTGGTTCCGAATTCGGAGATGGTGTTCACCATCAGGCAGCCGCGTCTGCCGTTTTCCAGTTCGTCGTCGATGGTCGAGGCGAGCAGCAGGCGGATGGCGCCTAGTCCGTCCGGGGCGTTGTCCAGCAGGGTTTCCCGGAGGCGGATGCCGCGGTGCGAGTAGTGGTTCAGCACGCGGCGGAACAGTTCGTGCTTGCTGGAGAACGTGTTGTAGATGCTGCTGCGGCCTAGTCCGGTCGCGGCGCACAGTTCCTCGGTCGAGGTCGCTTCGTATCCTCGCGCCCAGAAGGCGTTCATTGCGCCTTCGAGTGCTTCGGTTTCGTCGAACTCTCGTGGCCTCGGCATGCCGACCACGCTAACACATTTTGGATAGGCCAGTACATAACCGGGCCGCCGAGGCGTGCGGAGCGCCACAGGGGCAGGATGAGCACCGTGGGTTACGACGCGTTGCTATGGCTTTCGTTCGGGGGTCCGGAGGGGCCCGACGAGGTGATGCCGTTCCTGGAGAACGTCACCCGGGGGCGGGGCGTGCCGCGGGAGCGGCTGCTCGAGGTTGCTGAGCACTACCAGCACTTCGGCGGGGTCTCGCCGATCAACCGGCTCAACCGGGCCGCGATCGCGGCGGTTGAGAAGCAGCTCGCGGCGGAGAACATCGAGCTTCCGGTGCATTTCGGCAACCGCAACTGGGCACCGATGGTCGAGGACACCCTGGCCGGGATGAAGGACGCGGGCGTGCGCCGCGCGCTGGTGTTCCCGACGAGCGCGTACGGCGGCTACTCCGCGTGCCGTCAGTACGACGAGGACATCGAACGAGCCCGCGCCTCCGTCGGCGACGGCGCGCCGGAATTGGTGAAACTGCGCCAGTTCTTCGACCACCCGCTGTTCGTCTCCGCAGTCGCCGACGCGGTCCGCGCCGCCCACGCGAAACTCGGCGACCGCCCCGGCACCCGCACGGTTTTCACCGCCCACTCGATCCCGGAAAGCGCCGACCTTGCCTCCGGCCCGCCCTCCGAAGGCGGCCGCCGCTACTCGAGCCAGATCGCCGAAGCCGCACGCCTCGTGGCCGCCGAAGCCGGAATCGCCGAGTACGACGTCGTCTGGCAGTCGCGCTCCGGCCCGCCCCAGATCCCGTGGCTGGAACCGGACATCGTCGACCACATCGATGCCCTGCACGCTCAAGGTGTGGAATCCGTAGTGGTCAGCCCGATCGGCTTCGTCGCGGACCACCTGGAAGTAATCTGGGACCTGGACAACGAAGCCGCCGACCGGGCCGCGGAACACGGCATGGCCTTCGCCCGCGCGGCCACCCCCGACGCCGACCCGAGGTTCGCCGAAATGGTGGTCGAGCTGGTCCGCGAACACCTCTCCGACGCTCCCGCCCGGAAGCTTTCGCCCTTTCCCGCTGCAGGCTGCACCGTCAACGGTGCCCCCTGCGCAGTCGCCTGCTGCGAACCCCCGCAGCGCCCCACCCGCTGACCGTACGTGAGGGGAACCCTCACGAAACCAGATTCCCCCAGGGTGGCCCTCACGACCCACCGCCGGCCGTGAGGGCCACCTTCACGTACCTGGGTTCCCTCAAGGACCCCTTCACGGCTCGCTCGGCGCCCCGCGCCCGCTCGGGATGCCGCCCCAATGCGGCATTGGGTGCATCAGACGCACCGAACGCCACATCGGGTGCACCCCACGCACCGAACGCCACATCGGGTGCACCCCACGCACCGAACGCCACATCGGGTGCACCCCACGCACCGAACGCCACATCGGGTGCACCCCACGCACCGAACGCCACATCGGGTGCACCCCACGCACCG
>NZ_JARACH010000138.1:0-221 GCF_029087445.1 Amycolatopsis sp. La24 | reverse complement strand
GAACGCCACTTTGGGTGCGTCACATGCACCCAATGCCACATTGGGGCGCTAGCCCCACCCCCAACGAAACCGCCACCGATGCACTCAACTCGAAGTGCACCCACACCACCCCCGCACCCCGATACGAAGCTCTCCTGCGGTCTGAGGGTGCTTGTCAAGGCATCTTTCCCGCCTTGACAAGCACCCTCAGACCGTCAGCACAATCAAGCTTCGGGGTGCCC
>NZ_JARACH010000137.1:0-3462 GCF_029087445.1 Amycolatopsis sp. La24 | reverse complement strand
TACCGGAACTTCCCGGTGTTCGTCGGTGCTGGCTGTTCTTTGTCGACGCTGGGGCGCTGGCCAGCGCGCTCTCACTCGATGGTGTGGACTCTCTGACATGACGTCAGGATTTCCGACAGGCTGCCGATGTTGATGAGGCATTGTCGTTTCCGTTCAACTCGGGGACACGGTCGGGAGGCGCGGTGGGGCTGGCGGTGGTGCGGTCGCTGCGCGGGCCGCGGAAGCTGAGCACGACCCAGGACCTGGAGGACTTCGAGCAGGAGCTCGTCGATCAGTACCTGCTTGCCTCGATGGGGGCGGGAGTCTGCGACAGCACGGTGAACAACGACCGAGCAGCGATCTTCGAGTTCATCCAATTCCTCGGTCGTCCGGTGTGGACAGCCGAGCCTGCTGACGCGGACCGGTTTCTGGTTCGCCAGCGCAAGGATCTGGGCAGGTCCCGGTTGACGGTGCAGCACAAGGCGTGGGCGATCGGGCACTTCTTCGATTTCCTGATCGGCCGTTATCAGGGCGACATTCACGCGCTCGCCGGGTGTGTGGTGGCGCAACCGATCGACGAGCACAACCGGCCGGCCAAGGCCGACTACGGGACACCTCGAATACCGCCCTCGGACAAGGAAACCGAGCTGTTGTTCACCGAGTGGCGGGACTCGCTGGAGCACGCCCGGAAGTTCCGCACTGCGGCTCGGGACTATCTGGCGGCGTCGTTGTGGCGCCGGGCGGGGTTGCGGATCCAGGAGACCTACATGCTCGACATGCGCGACTGGCGCCGGGATCTGGGCGAGTACGGCAAGCTGCATGTCCGATTCGGCAAAGGAAGCCGGGGACGCGGCCCGAAGACGAGGCTCGTTCCGGCGATCAACTCGGTGGCCGAGTTGCTGGACTGGTGGCTGGTGGAAGTGCGTCACCAGTTCGGCGAGGACTGGGAGCATCCCGACGCGCCGCTGCTGCCGAGTGAGCGCCAGGACCCGCACACCGGATTCTGTGGCCGGGTTGGTGACCAGACGTTGCGGGACGGGTTGGCGGAGGCGACCGGACGATGGCTGCCGGACTGGGCAGGAAGGCTGACACCGCATACATTGCGGCACTACTGTGCATCGTCGCTGTATGCGCGAGGCATGGATCTTAAAGCTATACAAGAGGTTTTGGGCCACTCGTGGCTCTCGACCACGACCGCGTACATCCACGTGGAGTCCGAGCACGTCGAACATGCCTGGGCCAAGGCCAACCAGCGCGTGGCCGCCCGGCTGGGCACCGAGGAAGGGTAGCGCGATGCGCTGGAACCTGCGAATGAAAGCCGCCGAGGCAGGGATCTGGAAGTCCACGGAGATGCGCCGCAGGCTCGCCGAGGCGGGATTGGATATCAGCGCGGGCAAGATGTCGAACCTGTGGATCGGCAATCCCACCACGATCCGGCTCGATGATCTCGACGTGATCTGCGCGGTGCTGGAGTGCGCACCGACTGATCTGCTGATCCCCGAGCCGGAGAAGGTCGCCGCTCGTCGGCCCCGCAAGGCCGACACGGGCACGGTCGCGCCGATCACCCCGCGGCTGGGGCGACATCGATCGGTGCCGCCGGCGTGACCGGGCGTCCCCGCCGCTGCCGGGTGTGCGGGGTGCGTCCCCCGGCGATGCGGGAGGTCCCGTACTGCTTCCAGTGCTGGCCCGGCGGCCCGATCGCCCCGCCACCGTGCCGCAAATGCGGGTCCACAAACGACTATTACACGTCCGGGCTGTGCGCCCGCTGCCACAGCCACGCGCCCGGCGAGAAGTCGCCGCTGTGGCAGTCGCCCGGCACGCTCGCGCGACAAACGGTCGTGGTCGACTCGTGTCTCGACTGCCACGCCTGGGGCGTGACCCGCACCTACGGTTGGCTGTGCGTGGGCTGCCGTAGCTGGCGCGAGAAATACCGACACAAGGGTGTGTGCGACACCTGCGGGAACGAGGTGGCGCTCAACGAGGGCGGGTCGTGCCGGTTGTGCTGCAAGACGCGCAGCCTGCTCGCCCAGGACCGCGACCAGCGGCCCAGCAGCATCAGTCTGGCCGAGGCCAACGTGTTCGGGCAGCAGCTGTTCTTCGCCGGCATGTGGCACCGCGAAGGACAGGGCCAACGGCCCTACGTCAAGAAAACCATCCCACCGAACCTGTCGTTGCTGCACCCGGTGCCCTACGAACAGCTGGTGCTGCTCGAACTGCCGCGGGACCTGAAAGCCGGACTGCGCAAGGGATTCCCACCGCCGCCCGACCCGGCCCGCGAGGCCGCCTGGCACCAGTTCGTGCGCGAGCACGCCGCCGCGCACGGCTGGAGCAGGACCGTCACCGAACGCGCCCAGCGGGCGATCCGGATGCTGCTGGGCATGCAAGACACCCCCGGTGCCGCGATCCGCGCCAGCGACGTCCTGCCCCTCTCGCGCATCCGGCACCCCGTGCGCCCGGTGCTCGACGTGCTGACCGTCGCCGGCATGCTCGCCGACGACCGCGTCCCGCCCACCGAGCGCTGGTTCCAGCTGCAGATCACCGGACTGCCCGAGGACATCCGTCACGAACTCGAGGTCTGGTTCGACATCGCCCGCAACGGCAGCACCACCCCACCGCGATTTCGTCCCCGTTCCGACAACACGGTGCGTTCGCAGCTGGGCTACGCGCTGCCGATCATCCGCGCCTGGGCACGCACCCACCCCTCGCTGCGGGAGATCGGCCGCGACGACGTGCTCGCCGCCCTGCCGCCCAGCGGCAGTCCGCGCAGCAGCACCCTGCAAGGGCTTCGGTCGATCTTCCGGATCCTCAAGGCCCGCAAGCTCACCTTCATCAACCCCACCACGCGCATCAGCGTGCCCACCCCGGACAAACACGTGCCCGCACCGATCGATCTCACCGAGCTGCGCGGCGCGCTCAACTCCGACGACCCGACCCGCGCGGCGTTGGCCGCGCTGCTGGCCTTCCACGCCATCCGCATCTGGCAACTGCTCCAGCTGCAGCTCGCCGACGTGCGCGACGGTCGCCTCTACCTGCCCGACCGCATCGTGCCGCTCGCCGAGCCGGTCCGGGCACGAGTGTCGGCCTACCTGGACTACCGACAACGGACCTGGCCCGACACCGCCAATCCGCACCTGTTCATCCACTACCGCAACGCCAACACCACCACGCCCGCGACCCCGTGGTGGATCCGCAAACGGCTCGGCATGATCGCGCAAGCCATCCGCCAGGACCGCATCCTCGACGAAGCCCACGCCACCGGCGGCGACGTCCGCCAGCTCTGCGAACTGTTCGGCCTGTCCATCGCCGGCGCCTACCGCTACACCAGCAGCGTCGACCACCCCGGCATCGCCGAATACGAACAATCCACAAAGGAATGACGATTCCATAGTTCCCCAACTCCGGGATTCAGCTATCATCGTCAAGCACCAAATACCCAGAGTTCCGCTCAGATTCGGGTAAAGTTGCGAGGAACTCTGGGGAAGT
>NZ_JARACH010000136.1:0-3553 GCF_029087445.1 Amycolatopsis sp. La24 | reverse complement strand
CCGATACGAAGCTCACCTGCGGTCCGGGGGTGCTTGTCAAGGCATCTTTCCCGCCTTGACAAGCACCCCCGAACCGTCAGCACAATCCAGCTTCGGGGTGCCCCACGCAACCACCACGGCAATGTCGCCGCCAGGCGACGAGCCGCCGCACAGACCAAAACCAGCCCCCGAGTACCGGAAGTTCCCACCTCCGTCCATACCGCGTTACCTCCCCATCACCAGCGGTGAGCCTCAATACCGGATGGTCTTGGTCGTGACCGTGATCAGCGTCGGAGTCACCCCACCCGCAAAACCAACCCCAGCCCCCAGCCCCAAGACCCAGCCCCGACGAGCAACCCGCCTAGCAGTCCTAGGCGACTCCACCGCCGTAGGACTAGGCGACCCCCTCCCCAACCGAGGCGGCTGGCGAGGCGTGGGCCCCTTGGTCGCGGAAGCCCTGGGCATCACCGAAGACGGCTACCTGAACCCGTCGTTCACCGGTGCCCGCACGTCCTGCGTGCGCACCGACCAACTCCCGCAAACCATCGCCCATCGCCCAGACATCGCCCTGGTCGTAGTAGGCATGAACGACACCCTCCGCCCGGACTTCAACGCGGACAACATCGCAGCGGACCTCACCGCGATCGTCCGCGAACTGACCGCGATCGGAACCACCGTCCTCCCAGTGCGTTTCCACGACCACAGCAAGGTCTTCCGCCTCCCGCCGTCCCTGAAGCGAGCCCTCAGCGCCCGCATAACGGAACTGAACGAGGCAATCGACCGAGTAGTGGAAACAGAAGGCATCGCCTGCCTGAACCTGGACACTCTCCCCGGCGCCTACGACCTCACCGTCTGGAGCGTCGACCGCCTGCACCCTTCCGAACTCGGCCACCGCATGCTCGCCGAAGGTTTCGCAAACCTAGCCGCAGCAGCCGGTTTCGAGGTGCCGCAACCAGTGAGCCTCATCTGCTCCGGCGGAGTCGAGCCAAGCGCAGCTGCGCACTTCGGCTGGCTCGTGGCCAAAGGCGTGCCGTGGCTCTGGCGGCGAGGCCGGGAGTTCCTGCCCTACGCCGCGGTCATCATGTGGCGCTCGTTCCGCGAGCGCGTGGGCTGAATACCCGCAACGCCTCCGCATCCGACGCCGGATTCCGTACGAAATAGTCGCTCCAGCCCTCGATTCCGGGATACTCCGACGTCTCCGCCAACTCCCGGCACACGGCCTCCGCATCGTAAGCAGTGCGCCGCAACTCGACGCCAGGACCGAGCCGCGCCCAGTGTGCACCCGTTGTGCCATAAGGCATTCCGACGCTGCCGGGGTTCACGATCCGGCAGCGGTCGGCCAATCGCAGGAACGGCATGTGGGTATGCCCGCAGACCACCGTCTCCGCCGTGACGCCGTCCAAGACCTCCGCCCAGCGCGACAACGGGCTGTCCACGAGCGCGACCTCTTCGTCGTCGCGCGGAGTGGCGTGGCAGAACAGCACTTCGCCGAGCCCGTCGATTTCGAGCGTCACCGTCAACGGCAACCCGTCGAGCAGCGCCACCTGATCCGGCCGCAGCTGCGTCGCCGCCCACGGGCCGATCGGGTCCGGGATCTTGGTGGGGCCGCCGCCCGCGAGCGTGACGAGTTCGCGATCGGCGTTGCCGCGGACCCACACCGCGCGGTCGCGGAGCGAAAGCAGCCGGTCGAGCGTCTGCCGGGGCAGCGGTCCGGCCGCGAGATCGCCGCACAGGACCACCAGGTCGGCGGCGTGGACGTCGGGTTCGGCGAGGACCGCGTCGAGCGCGGGCAGCACGCCGTGGATATCGGACAGCACCGCGACCGAGGAGACCATCGCCCCAGTCTGCCCCTCCGGCGGCGCTGCGGGGCCGGGCGAGCGGGATTGTCGGGGTGGTCGGATACCGTCGTCGGCGTGGCACAGGACGAACTCTTCACGGTGAACCCCGACGTGGGGCCGCCGCCGGAACCCTCCGGAGCGAACCAGGCCGAACCGCAGGCCGACCCGGCGACGTCGCCGCTCGCGGTCCGGATGCGGCCGCGCACGCTCGACGAGGTGGTCGGGCAGCAGCACCTGCTGCGCGAAGGGGCCCCGCTGCGCCGGCTGGTCGAGGGGGCCGCTCCGGCGTCCGTGCTGCTCTACGGCCCGCCCGGCACCGGCAAGACCACGCTGGCGAACCTGGTGTCGATCGCCACCGGACGCCGGTTCGTCGCGATGTCCGCGCTGTCGGCGGGCGTCAAGGAGGTGCGCGGCGTCATCGAGGAGGCGCGGCGGCGCAGGCAGTACAACACCGAGAACACCGTCCTGTTCATCGACGAGGTGCACCGGTTCTCCAAGACCCAGCAGGACGCGCTGCTCGGCGCGGTCGAGGACCGCACGGTGCTGCTGGTGGCGGCGACCACGGAGAACCCGTCGTTCTCGGTGGTGTCGCCGCTGTTGTCGCGGTCCTTGGTGCTGCAGTTGCGGCCGCTCACCGACGACGACATCGTCGCGGTGCTGGAGCGAGCGCTGACCGACGAGCGCGGGCTTGGCGGCGAGCTCACGTTGACGGATGATGCGCGGGCGCACCTCGTGCGGCTGGCCGGCGGTGACGCGCGCCGTGCGCTCACGGCGCTGGAGGCAGCCGCGGATGCCGCGTCCGCTACCGAGAACAAGACGATCGACCTTGCCGTTGTCGAGTCCACTGTGGACAAGGCGGCGGTGCGGTACGACCGCGACGGTGATCAGCACTACGACGTGATCAGTGCGTTCATCAAGTCGATCCGCGGGTCGGATGTCGACGCGGCGTTGCACTACCTGGCGCGGATGATCGAGGCGGGGGAGGATCCCCGGTTCCTCGCGCGGCGGTTGGTGGTGCACGCGAGCGAGGATGTCGGGCTGGCGGATCCGACGGCGTTGCAGGCGGCGGTCGCGGCGGCGCACGCGGTGCAGTTCATCGGGATGCCGGAGGGGCGGCTCGCGTTGGCGCAGGCGACGATCCATCTGGCTACGGCGCCTAAGTCGAACGCGGTGGTCACAGCCATTGATACGGCGTTGAGCGACGTTCGGTCGGGGGCTATCGGGACGGTGCCGCCGCATCTGCGGGACGGGCACTACGCGGGGGCGAAGCAACTCGGCAACGCTCAGGGGTACCGGTATCCGCACAACGTGCCGGAGGGGGTGCTGGCTCAGCAGTATCCGCCGGACGAGCTGGTGGGGCGGGATTACTACGAGCCTACGCAGCGTGGCGGGGAGCGGACGCTGGCTGAGCGGGTGCCTCGGTTGCGGCGGACGATCCGGGGCGAGCGGCAGGGGTGAGTGTGCCGGTCAGCGGTCGGTGAGTGAAGGTCGCCACTTTCTTCCGGTGGCGGGGGAACATTCGGGGGTCTCGTCGGTTGCTCCTCTTCAAGGAGAGGGGGCGGCGATGACGTTGTTGACCGTCTGGCCTGATGACCAGCCTGGGCATGTGCTGCTGCGGACTGAGGACACTGGGGCGATTGTCGCCGAGTTGGGGCGGGTGGGGGCTGGGTTTGCTCGGTGGCCCCTGGTTGAGGGTGGCTCTGACGGCTCTGACGGGGGCTTGGTGGGTCGGTATC
>NZ_JARACH010000135.1:0-3621 GCF_029087445.1 Amycolatopsis sp. La24 | reverse complement strand
GGGCGGGCGTGGTGAAGTCGGCGACCTCCAGCAAGGCGTCGAGCCGGCGGCCGAGAGCCTCGGGCAGCACCCGGCGGACCTTCGCGACCGCGCTTTCCGCTGCCGCGACCGACGTGGTGACCAGCCCGGCGCGCCGTCCCGCGACCAGTCCGAGCAGCACCGCGAGCGCCTCCTCGTCGGTGAGCATCAGCGGCGGCATCCGGTAACCGGGCGCGAGCCGGTACCCGCCGTAGCGGCCGCGCACGGAGCGGACCGGGATGTCCAGGTCGAGCAGGTGCTCGACGTACCGGCGGACGGTGCGTTCGTCCACGTCCAGCCGCCCGGCGAGTTCGGCGACGGTCCGGGTGCCGCCGCCCTGGAGGATTTCCAGCAGCGCCAGCACACGGGCGATCGGCCGGGTCATGCGGAGAATTCTCGCAATACCGGGCGGATCCTGTCCACTATTGCTTCTAGCGTGGCCACTGAGCAACCAGAAAGGAATGTGGCCGTGCAGTTGACTTCTGTCCGCATCATCACCGGTGACGTCGACCGTTTGACGTCCTTCTACGAGCAGGTGACCGGTCTCGTGGCAAGCCGTCCGGCGAAGCAGTTCGCCGAGTTCGTCGGCGCGACGGCGACGCTGGCGATCGGAGCCGCCGAGACGATGGCGCTGTTCAGCGCGGGTGCGGCGGTGCCGGAGGAGAACCGGACCGTCATCCTGGAGTTCCAGGTCGAGGACGTCGACCGGGAGTTCGCGCGGCTGCGGCCGCTGCTCGCCGAGGTCGTGCAGGAGCCGACGACGATGCCGTGGGGCAACCGTTCGCTGCTGTTCCGCGACCCGGACGGCAACCTCGTCAACCTGTTCGCGCCGCAGACCGAGGAGGCCCGCGCCCGGCTCGCCAGGTGACGGGGAAATCGGCTCGCCCGACTGCCCGGCGACCGGCCAGGATCACCGCATGACACTTGCGCTTCTGCTGGACCGCTTCCGCTGGGTCGACGGACATGCCGACCTCTGGCCGGTTTTCCGGGACGGCGCGGCGTTCGCCGAGGTGGTCAAGGCGCTGGCCGAGCCGTTCCGGGACGCGGGGGTGACCGCGGTGTGCGGGATCGAATCGCGCGGCTTCCTGCTCGGCGGGGCCGTCGCGCTGGAACTGGGCGTCGGGTTCGCCGCGGTCCGGAAGGCAGCCGGGCTGTTTCCCGGCGAGAAGCTGACCCGCGAAACGGACCCGGACTACCGGGGCTTCCGGCATGTCCTGCGGATGCAGCGGTCGGCGCTGTCGCCGGGCGATCGGCTGGTGCTGGTGGACGACTGGATCGAGACGGGCAGCCAGGCGTCGGCGGTGCGCGACCTGGTGCGCGAGGCCGGCGCGGAACTGGTCGGCTGCGCGGTGCTGGTCGACCAGCTCGACCCGGCGCTGCGTTCGCGCTTCGGGCGGGTGCATTCGTTGCTGGCCAAGGACGAACTGCCGGACGAGTGACTACCGCTGGGGCAACAGTTCCGGCGGCAGGCCGTTCGTTTCCTTGCTGCCGCGGAGGATCTGCGCCCGTCCGGCGCCGGGCCAGCTGTTGACCCAGCTCGAGCCGAGGATTCCCTTGGCCTGCTTCTTCAACGGTGCCAGCAGCCGCGCGCTTTCGCGGTACGTACCCGTCGAGGAGCCGGTCTGGACGAGGCTCGCGAGGGAGAGCGTGACCGGCACCCCGTCGGCGGACCAGTCGTGGCCGAGGACGGCGTCGGCGAGGGCCGTGATGTCCTCGATGCCGCACACGACAAGGAAATCGTCGCCGCCGACGTGGCCGACGGTGACGTCGCCGAGCCGCCGGGCGTGGTCGGTCAGCGCCCGGCCGATGGCGCGGATGAGGTCGTCGCCCGCGGCGAACCCGGCGGTGTCGTTGAGCCGTTTGAAGTGGTCGATGTCCAGCCAGGCCACGACGAACGGCCGTCCGGCTCCGGCCCGGCGGGCGACGTCCTGGGCGATCGCGTCGCTGCCGGGCAGCCGGGTGAGCGGGTTGAGCGCGACCGCGGCCTCGACCTTCACCGCGGCCATCCGGCGCATCACCTCGTTCGGCCGCACCACGCCTTGGTACCGGCCGGACGCGTCGGTCACGACGAGGTCGTCGCCGCTGTTCTCGGCCCCGCCGTCGGCGATGAGCTCCAGCAGTTCGCGGGTGCCGGTGTCGATCCGGACCAGCCGCGGCGGCCCGGCCAGTTTCGCGGCGGGTTTCCCGGAGTACAGCGCGTGCCCGTACCGGCCAGTCACCGCGAGCAGGAAGCGCATCCGGTCGATCGTCCACTGTGGACGCGCTTGCTGGTCGAGCCCGACGATGGCCTTCGGCGCGTGTTCGGCGGACAGGATCGCGTGGACGTCGTCGCACGTCGCGTCGTCCGGCAGGGTTTTGGCCTGGCGGAGGAATTCGGGGATCCGCAGTCCGGCGGCGGGCGAGACGGTCGCGGCACCCGGCTGATCGCCGCGTTCGGCGGCGGGCAGTACGCGTTCGGGGGCGGCGGTGGCGAACAGATTCCCTTGCACCAGCCGGATTCCCGAGCGCCGGGCGAGGTCGAGTTCCGCGTCGTTCTCGATTCCCGTCGCGACGAGCCGCAGGTCGGTTTGCGCGGCGAACTGCACCAGGGCCTCGACGAGCGCGACCGTCGCCGCGTTCGCCGGGAGCCGGCGCAGCGTCGCGCGGTCCAGTTTGATCATCTCGATCGGCGCTTCGGCGAGCAGGTTCATCGGCAGGCCCGCCGCGCCGAGCCGGTCGAAGGCCAGCCGGAAGCCCAGGTCGCGCAGCCGGTGCAGGCCTCGCAGCAGGGTGCCCGGATTCGGGAGGGCGAGCGGGGCGGTGACTTCCAAGACGACGTCGGCGGGTCGGCGGCCGGTGCGTTCGAGGGTCTGGAGCAGCGGGATGAACCGCTCGGCGGGCGCGCCGGCGGCGCTGGCGCTCAGGTTGAGGTGCAGCGACACCCCGGCCGCGTTCGGCGGGACCACCGCGGCCGCGCGGGCGGCGAGGTCGAGGTCGGCGTCGATCAGCTGGGCCTGGTCGCCCGCCGCGTCGAGGAGGTCCGGGACCCAGCCGGCGCCCGGATGCCCGACCGCTTCGACTGCGACCGCCGAGCCGCTGTAGAGGCTGTACAGCGGCTCGAAAGCGAAACGAACCTGGTCGGCGGGGGCGAGCACACGCAGATCCTCGCCTGGAACGCACGGATCTCCATAAAACCGTTATCTTCCGTTGACCTGCCCGGGCGGCGGTCGAACCGGAAAACTCTTCGGGATCGACTGCTGTGCTTGGGATTCGCGCGCGCCGGGGACAAACCCTCGGTATGGCCCGTGACCACCATCACAAATCGGCTACGAACCACGTGTGACCAGGCGTGATGGCTCGACCACGAGCGATGCGTGCTGCGCGGGGAGGCTTCCGCTCGATGACCGTCCACAAGGGACACCAGGAGCGCCGAAATGCCCGATTGATGGCAACTTGACTGATACTTGAGGTCTGTGAGGGGCTCCTTCACGGACCCAGACCTGGATCCACCGAGTTGAGGTTTTGCTGATCTTGGTGGTGGGTGTGCGGGTGGTGTTTGTTGGGTGGGCGCGTTGGTGTGGCTGGCGTCGCACCAGCGTGTCCACTGTGGGTTCTCCGGTCGGT
>NZ_JARACH010000134.1:0-3925 GCF_029087445.1 Amycolatopsis sp. La24 | reverse complement strand
GTTATCTCGACTTCGATCTTCAAATACCGCCTTTGACCTGGCGTTTCGCGTCGTGGACAGGTGTCTTTGACTATCGATCACCGGTGCTGAGGCGGGCTGCGCGGAGTTGGCCGTGGGCGTGGGCAAGGGCGTCACGGAGTTGCTGGTTCTCGGTGCGGAGCTGGTTGATTCGCTCGTGCGCCAGGGCCAGACGTTGACGCAGTGAGTCGTCGGTGGCCCGGGTGGCGGTGTCGCGGACGAAGCCAGCGCTGGCGCGATGCTGCTGTAGCTGCCGGATCCGGTCGCGCAATGCGGGTTGGGTGTAGATCCATGACCGCGAGACGCCGGCCCGGTTGGCAAGTTGCGCAACGGTCACCTGTTCTCCGGCGTCGGCCAGCTCGGCGAGCGCCTGTTGGGCGCGGTGCAGGGTCTGATCGTGGCGCTGACGGGCGTGTTCGGCGAGGTGTCTGGGGTTGTCAGCAAGCATTCGAGCCGCTTTTTCCGTTGCAGGCGCAGGACTTTCCGCCGCCGCAGCAGCCATCCGATGTGGTCAGGCCGTCGATAATGGCCAGGAGGTTCTTCTCGACGGTGCGATTCATCTCGGCAAGGCGCTGGTGTCCGTTGCGGTCGGCCTGGGCGATCAAGTCTTGGGTCTGCTCGAGCTGGTGACGATGCTGGGGCAGGAACTCCGGCGTCGTGACGAAAACTGGGCAGGTCAAACAGGCATTGGCGAACTCGCACTTCTGCTGCAGCGGCAAGGAGCAGTAGCCGTTGGGCAGCGCCATCTTCGCCCTGGAGAGGTTGTTCTTCATCCAGACAGCGTCGGCCAGCGGACCGGTGTCGGTGGCCAAGGCCTCACCGGCGATGTTGACTTTGCGAGCGCGTTCCCACTGCTCCCGGATGGTCGTGTCCGACAGCCGCGCATAGTGCGAAGTCATGGCGTGCGAGTCGTGGTCGAGCAAACGACGGACGGTCTCCTGCGGGACCTCGTTGTTGATCAGGCGAGTGCCAAACGTGTGGCGCCATTGATGCGGCGCGACATGGACGGCGCGGCCGAGTTCGTCCCGGACATCGCTGACGCGCAACCACTCTCGCAGTTCTCCCCGGAAGGTTGCAGTGCTGAACGCCACCTTGCCGTCAGGGTTGCGGGTGGGCCGCGGCAGCAGGACCGCCGGGTCATCGAACTCGTCGAGCACCGCCTGCTGCTGGACGGCGATCGCCTCGGCCAGGTCGGTGTCGATCGGGACGAACGCGTCCCGGCGCATCTTGTGGTTGGTGTAGCGCAGGTAAGGCGCGCCCTGGCCGTCGCGGACGACGCAGTCCAGCCGCAGCCGGGCGCCGTCACCGACGCGCAGCCCAGTGCTCATCAGGATCCGCGCCAACAACCGGCCGCGGGAGTCGGCGAAGCGGGCGAGGACGCAGGGGTGTTCAAGCTGGGCCATCACCGCTTCCGACAACGCCCGTGGTGGCCCCTTGACCAGGCGCGGGTAGTCCTCGGGAAACAGGTCAACCTGAGCAGACAGCCGGGATTCCCAGCCGTGTTGGCGGGCCGCGCGCAGCAGACCGGCGAGGCTGCTGAGCTGACCGGTCCGGCTCTTCGGATTCGGAAACCGTTCGATCAGGTGCGCCAGATGGACCTCGACCAGCTCCCGGGTCAGTGCTTCGGGTCCGCGCTGCAGGGCCGGGAACGACTGCGCGAACAGGGTGATCGCGCGGATGTCGGCGCCGACGGTCGCGACGGCGATCCCGGTGGATAATCGCCAGCGGGCCCACCGTTTCGTCAACTGCCGCAACCAGATCGGTTCGATCCCGGTGAACCGGAACCGGGTGTCGCGGCCGGGGAACCCGAGCCGGCGCAGCAGCCACACATCGCGCGGGAACTCCGCGTCCCAGCCAACGCCGTCGACGAGATCACGCAGATAGCCGATCGCGTCCAGCAGGAACCGTCGCTCGATGTAGCCGCGCTCGCTGGAGAACCCGAGATAGGCCATCCAGGAATCGGGGCTGCGGTCCAGCAGCGAGGGGACGCCGCCGCCGGGCAGGGCTCGCAGCAGCCGCCGGATCGAGTGCGGCCGGGTGATCGTGCGGCGTTCGTCGACCCGGCATTGGATCGCGTAGGCGATCTCCAGCCGCATCTTCAGCGGCAGGGCGCGCAGGTCGAACCGGTCCTGCCCGAACGTCGCGCAACCGAGGAGCCAGGACTCGATCGGCGGCCGGTCGGCGCGGATCCACCGATTCCGGTGATGGTCACATAATCCAGCCTCGCCCTCGGCCTCCAGGCAGCAGTCGGGGAACCGGCAGCCGTCCCCGGCCGGCAGCGGCGGACCGCCACCGCCGTCGGCGATCCACTGTGTCAGCCCGGCGCGGCCCTGTTTCTGCCACCGACTGGCGTGGGAGTGGCAGAGACCGTGCTCGCGGCGGCTGCGGTGGCAGGTCGTGATCGCGCATTTCCGGGGCTGGTGCAGCCAGCGCCGGTTCGCGGGCGCCGACTTCGCCCAGGTCTCGACGTCGTCGGGGCGGCCGGCCTCGATCCAGCGCTGATGGTGGGCCGAGCACTTGCCGAAGATCACCGCGAGCCGGTCGCAGACCGGGACCAGGCACTGCGGCCCTCCGATCACCGGGTCGTCGGGGTCGACCAGGATCACCGGTTGCGCGAACTGCGGCCGCAGCCGGGCCGCCAGATCGGTGCCGGAGTCGTTGTCGCCGTGCGGGATCGGGTGCAGCTGCCTCATGCGGTCGGCTCCGTTGTCGCTGGCGCGTCGAGGAACCCGGCCGCGGCCAGGGCGCGACGAGCGTCCTCGACACCCAGATGGGAGTAGGTGTCGACGGTGGTGCTGATGCTGGCGTGCCCGAGCAAGTGCTGGACGATCTCGGCGGCGACCCCGCGGCGCAGCAACCCGGTGGCGTAGCTGTGGCGGAACAGATGCGGCGAGAACGCGATCCCGGTGCGGGCTCGCAGGCGGCGCACCAGTCGGTCGACGGTGGCGTAGCTCATCGGCGCGCCGACCGGCGAGCCCCAGAGATTGACGAACACGTAGTCACAGTCCAGCGTCCCGTATTCCTCGTGCAGGTAATCGCTGTAGAGGCGGAACAGGTCAGCATCGGCGGGAACTTCCCGTGACCACGTCTTTGCCCGCGCTCGGTTCACGTTCCTCCGGGGCCGAACCGCGACCAGCCGACGGCGGGCGTCGAGATCTTCGTGCCGCAACCCCAGCGCCTCACCGATCCGCAATCCCGTGCCCTTCAACAGGTTCAGCAGGAACTTGTCCCGCAACCGGTCGCAAGAACCGATCAGCGCCGTCATCTCCGCCTGGCTCAGCTCCCGTGGCGGCCGCCGCTCTGCTCGCAGCGAGATCGCGCGGTGCCGCTCCGGCCGTGCGCCCAGGTGCGCCAGGAACGGCTGCCACGACCCGCCGCGGCGGCCCGGCCGCCACCGCGTCAGCAACTCACCGAGCTCGACACCGTGCCGCTGATGAAACTCATAGAACGACGCCAAAGCCGACAGCTTGCGATTCACCGTCGCGGCAGCGAGATTCGCCTCCACCCAGGGCAGCATCGCCACCCGTCCATCGCGGGCCCCGACCGGCAACCTCAGCCACGTCACGAACCGGCCCAGATCCTCCAGCGCGACCCGATCCCAGTGCAGGCCACGGCAGTGCAGGAACTCGAAATAGTCCCGCAGATCATGGGCATAGGCGCGCACGGTGTTCGGGGAGCGGTCGATCGCGGTCAGATGCGCCAGGAACCGATCCACCGGATCCAGCACCAGGCCGTCGGCCACAACAGTCGCCGACTCCGTGCCCGAAGGCATCACGACCCGCTGCACCCTCAACGCTGATCCCGTCATAGACGGAGCAAGGTAATCCGTCCACAACGGACGCAAGGGAGGCACGCCAACCCAATCGTGTACATCGTGGACACTCAACCCGAGCAGTCAGATAACCGC
>NZ_JARACH010000133.1:0-4056 GCF_029087445.1 Amycolatopsis sp. La24 | reverse complement strand
GAGGGCGGGCCCACCCCCGCACGCGTGGCGACGGGCGTCGCGGCCGCCGGACGCTGCCCGCCGCCGGGAGCCGAGGCGCGCAGGCCCGGCCAGAGGGCGGGCAGGCCCGCCAGCGCCACTCGACCGGCGGTGCCGGACTCGTCGAGCCGTCGCCAGCGCGGCGCGGCCATGTCGAGCGGGTCAGCCGCGGCCTCGCCGCTGCTGGTCGCCACGGGTACGCGTGCAGGCCGGTCGAGACCCCGCAGCGCCTCGGCCATCGCGCTGCGTGCATTGACTTCGCGCCTGGCGCTGGGCAGCCACACCAGCACGGGTGTGGTGATGCCCGTGACCTCGGCCAGTCGCTCGTAGCGGGCGAGCTTGCCTGCCAGGCGGGACAGTTGCTCGGTGCCGAAGTCGAACTCGATGAACCACTCGACCTCCCTGCCGGCCTCGCGCCAGCGGCCGTAGCCGTCCGGGGTGACGATGTCGCCCCAGTGCCGGCCGCACCGGGCGGCCGACCACCACGCCGCGAGCACACCAGCGGTGCCGGGTTGACGGGCTCGGCGGATCAGGGTGGTGAACAGCCCGTTGCAGCCCACGGTGTGCGCCAGTTGCAGCGAGAACGCGCGTCCGATCTCGCGTTCACGGCTGTAGCCCAGTTCCTTGGGGTCGATGCCGTCCTCGCGGGCCAGCGCGACCGCTCCGGCGGTGTCGAGGACGTAGTGCATCGGGTGCGAGCCGCGGTCGCGGTGGGGCTGGAACCGGTGCAGCACGCCCCATTGATAGAGGTTGCGCAGGCGCAGGTTCGCGCTGCGGCGACCGGTGAAGGCGACGTCGATGATCTGGGTGCTGGTGAGGACGTGGTGTTCGAACAGCATTCGGCACAGCCACCGGTCCCGGTCGGTGAGATGCCGGGCCAGCCACGCGTGATGCTCGGCCGTGTTGAGCACCCGCGCCGCAGTTCGTTCGGGCCGATGTGCCCGCAATTGTCGCTGCGGGGTGGGATTGCTGACCATCGTGAGTGCACCTCCAGACGTGCGGGACGCGGGAACGCCCTGCGGGCAAACGGAAATAGCTGAGCGGGTCAGGCCGCGCGGCGCGGGTCGAACGCCACCGGCTGGGCGTTTTCGGCCGGATCGGGCGTGTTTCGAGGCTTGGTGTTCACGAGCGCGAGCCGCCGGATTTCTTTGGCCCGGCCGGGAATCGCGGGCGGGAGCTTCTGGGTGACTGCGGTGAACGGGGGAGCTTCCTCGCTGTCGAGCACCAGTCGCGCGGCGATGTGGAACCGGCCGAGGTTGGCGAGGTCGTGTTCGGAGAGCCGGGGCGCGGTGTGCCGGGCCAGGTGCCGGGCGTCTTCGGGCGACGCCGAGAAAATGATCTTCGAGCGGGCGTTGGTGCTGATGCCTTCTTCCAGTTCGCGCGGCAGCTGCCGCAGGTACTGGTGCGCAAGCGTCATCGACATCCGGTAGCCGCGGGCTTCGGCGAGCATGTCCTCCATCGGGTACGCCAGGTTGAGGAAGTTGTGGCACTCGTCGATATAGAGCGACGCGTCGTGGCGGTCGCGTTGCGGTATCCGGGCGCGCCGGGTGGCGGCCTGCCACGTGCGGGCGACGACGATCGAGCCGATCAGTCGCGCGGTGTCCATCCCGAGCGCGTCTTTGCCCAGGCGCACCAGGCAGATCCCGCCGTCGAGGACCGCGTCCATGTCTACTGTGGACTGGCCGCCGGCGAGGGATGCTCGCACGAACGGGCGCAGCAGCAGGCCGCGGAGCTTGTTCATCAGGGGCGCGACGACCTGCGCCCGGCTGGCGTCGGACAGATCGTCGTACCAGTGCCAGAACCCGGTCAGGACGTCGTCGGAGATCTGTTCGAGCGCTCGCTGCCGGAAGGCGGGCACCGTGAGCAGTTTCGGCAGGTCGGTCAGCGTGGGTGTGCCGGGCAGCTCGCGCAGGGTCAGCAGCCCGGAGCGCAGGATGTCCTCGGTGCGCGGCCCCCAGCTGGAGGCGTAGACGTGGGAGAAGATCGACACCAGGTTGTCCACGGTGCGCGCGGTGTCGTCGCCTTCGAGCGGATTGAGCACGGGCGGGAGGGAACGGCTGTCGGCGTCGAAGAGCACCACCTTCTCCCCGAGCCGCGAGGGCAGCCGCATCAAGGTGTCCGCGACCAGATCTCCCTTGGGATCGATCACGACCAGGCCGCGGCCGGCTTCGGCGTCGTCGAGGATCATCCGCGCCATCAGCTCGGACTTGCCTGACCCGGTCGCACCGAGGATGTGCAGGTGATGGCGCGCGTCGGCGACGCGCAGCCCCACCGGTCGGGAGTGGCCGGAGTCGGTGATTCCGATCGGTTTCACTCCGGCGCCCTCGGTGGCGATCCCCGGTGGCGGCGGCACCGCCTTCGCTCCGGCGCGCTGCAAACCGGGCACGGCCTCGTCGGTCGGGACGTGAGCGAGCGCGGCCAGCTCAGCGATCGAGAGCAGATCGCCGGAGGCGAGGCGCCGTTCGGCCACGGACTGGACCGGACGCGCGAGCCGGACGCGACGGTAGTAGTTGTGTTCGCTGTAGGCCGCGAACGCGCTGGCGATGGCATGCCCGCGTCCGCGCAGGTGTTCCCGCACCGGAACCCGCTCAGTACTGGTCGCGTGCTCGTCGACCAGGGTGGCCACGGCGTACCGGATGCGGGTCTCGTACTGGGAGCTGCGCTGCTTGGCCACGATGACCCGGTCCTGCGCCGAGGTTTCCAGCGAGGTCTGGTGATCGACGACCGGCCGCTTCGCGGTCGTGGCGGGCTTGCGCGATCCGGTGTGCGGGGTGATCAGGTCCAGGAGGCGACCGGCCAGCCGGGCCGAGCTGCCCGTGCGGACCCGGCGGGCAGCTCGGCGGGCTGTGCGGACACGCGCGCCGGTGACCGGGCGCGCGAGGATCTGCACCACGGCCCGTTCGTGGGTGGCCATGCCTGCCGGTGCGCCCAGCAAGGCCCGGACGGGGTCGGTGGGGAAGTCCGACCGGATGGGCAATGCCTCGCTGCGGGCCAGGCGCAGTTCGCCGCCCACGGCCTCGACCGCTTTGCCCGGCGGATTGGCCAAGGGGATCGGCGGCTTGGCCGGCGCGGTCCGGGTGTGCGCGCCGGGCCAGGCAGCCTCGATGGCGCGTTCGGCCATGCCAGGCGGTACCACGCCCGGCAGCCACAGCCGCAGGGCGACCCCGGTCTGGGAGAACACGTACTCCCACACGATGTGCGGCTGGCCGTGCATCCGCCGTTTCCAGCCGGACCGCAACAGCCCGACCAGGTTCGAGTACAAGGCCGCCGCGCCGTCCGGATCGACCGTGGGCGGAGCGAGCACGGTGACCACCCGGGCGTCGGCCACCATCCGGTCATGGCACCGGCGCGCCCACCACCGTCGCCCGACCACAATGGCGGCCACCGCCAGCGCCACGGCCGGCCCGACGAGCGGCCCCCAGGACAGCGCGAATTCCCGCAGTGCCGCGACGAGAGCGCGCACTGCAGCACCGGGATCGCGCAGGTAGTCCTGCAACGGCGACGCAAGCGTCCTCGCCGAAGCGACAACGGATTGAGCGGATGACATCAGAAAGCCCCTCTTTCGCAAGGAAAAGTCGCAAAGGTGCGGATTCAGGCCGCGTGTCGTCCGGCGTTCGTTTGGCCTTCGTGCGTCGGGGTAGGCGCGGACGGGTTGCAGGGGCACGAGTCGCAGATGACGGCACCGCTTGCGTGCCGTTCGGCGTCGAAATCGGCCTGCCACTGCGACAGCCGCCCCGCCATGCCCTTGAGCGACCCGCAACGGCAGTGCGGATCAGGCAGCGCTGTCGAGGTCGACGTGGCCGTCAGCGTCCGCATCGAGAGCCAGTTCGGTGTCGTCGACGCCGAGATCGACGAACGCGCCGCCGTCGTCCGTGCTAGATTCGTGGTCCGCGTACTGCGCCAACTCGGCCGGGTCTGTTACCGGAACTTCCCGGTGTTCGTCGGTGCTGGCTGTTCTTTGTCGACGCTGGGGCGCTGGCCAGCGCGCTCTCACTCGATGGTGTGGACTCTCTGACATGACGTCAGGATTTCCGACAG
>NZ_JARACH010000132.1:0-4425 GCF_029087445.1 Amycolatopsis sp. La24 | reverse complement strand
CTTGGCGGGGTGGCGGAGAGGTGGTTGGGGCTTTGGGTTCGTCGCGTGGGGTGAGGGGTGCGGCTTCGCGTTAGGGGGGTGTCGGGGAAGGGTTGAGCGGCGGAGTCGTTCCCCGGGTGCTTCGGCGGCGGTGCTTTGGGTCTGGCTGTCGGGTGGGGTGTGTTCGCGGTAACCCGCGTCAGGGTTGTCGATGGGAAAAGGCTGCCTCCTTCCGGTGCGGTGGAGCGGCGGCTGGGGTGGGCGGGCTTTGGATTCGGGTCTGACAGGCGTCGATGTGAAAAGGCCGCCTCCCGCCGGGTGTGGCGGAGAGGCGGTTGGGGCTTTGGGTTCGTGGCGTAGGGCGAGGGGAGCGGCTTCGCGTTAGGGGAGGGCTGCCGGAGAAGGGGCTGAGCGGCGGAGTCGTTCCCCGGGTGCTTCGGCGGCGGCGCTTGGGGTCTGGCCGTCGGGCGGGGTGTGTTCGCGGTAACCCGCGTCAGGGCTGTCGATACGAAAAGGCCGCCTCCCGCCGGGGTGGCGGAAGGCGGCCTGGGGTTGGCGCGTGGTGGGAGGCGGGCGTTAGAGGCGTTCCTGGAGCGCGTCGGCGGCGGCGAGGAGATCGGCCGCCCACCGGGCGCCGGGCTTGCGCCCTATGCGTTCGATCGGGCCGGAGACCGATACCGCGGCGACGACGGTTCCGGAGGAATCGCGCACCGGGGCGGAAACGCTCGCGACGCCGGGTTCGCGTTCGGCGACGCTTTGCGCCCAGCCGCGGCGGCGGACTTCGAGCAGAGTGCGTTCGCCGTAAACCGCGTCGGCGAGGATCGCCCGTTGCGTGTGCGGATCCGACCACGCGGCAAGGACCTTCGCGCCCGAGCCCGCCGTCATCGGCAGGCGCGAGCCGATCGGAACTGTGTCGCGCAAACCGCTCGGCGGTTCCGCGGTCGAAACGCACACGCGCTGCACGCCGTCGCGCCGGTAAAGCTGAACGCTTTCGCCGGTGATGTCCCGGAGCTTCGGCAGCACCGAACTCGCCGCGTCGAGCAACGGGTCGGTCGAGCCGCCCGCGAGTTCGGCGAGCGCGGTGCCCGGCCGCCAGCGCCCGTCCGGGCCGCGCCGCAACAGGCGATGCACCTCGAGCCCGACCGCGAGCCGGTGCGCGGTCGCGCGCGGAAGCCCGGTGCGCGTGCACAGTTCCGCCAGCCCGCACGGGTCCTCGGCGACGGCCTGCAGCACGGCCACGGCTTTGTCCAGTACTCCGATACCGCTATGCTGTCCCACGACGCGATACTATCTTCCCGCAGTGTGGGAAGTCCAGAATCTGGGAAAAACGAAACCCGGGCCCGCGGCCAGCCGCGGCTCGCCCCTCCTCACCGGCTCTGTCCGGGTTCCGTGCTCCCGGCCGATCCCGTGGAAGGAGCCGGAGATGACCACCCCCACCGGCAAGGCTCGTACGCTGGCGGAGAAGGTGTGGGACAGCCACCTCGTGCGCCGAGGCGAAGGCGCCGAACCGGATCTGCTCTACATCGACCTCCACCTGGTGCACGAAGTGACCAGCCCGCAGGCGTTCGACGGACTGCGGCTGGCCGGGCGGCAGGTGCGCCGCCCCGACCTCACCATCGCCACCGAGGACCACAACGTCCCCACCGTCGACATCGACCTCCCGATCGCCGACCCGGTGTCCCGCACCCAGGTCGACACGCTTCGCCGCAACTGCAAGGAGTTCGGCGTCCGGCTGCACCCCATGGGCGACGCCGAACAGGGCATCGTGCACGTGATCGGACCGCAGCTCGGGCTGACCCAGCCGGGCACCACCGTGGTGTGCGGCGACAGTCACACCTCGACGCACGGCGCGTTCGGCGCGATGGCCTTCGGCATCGGCACTTCCGAGGTCGAGCACGTGCTCGCCACCCAGACGCTGCCGCTGCGGCCGTTCAAGACGATGGCGATCAACGTCGACGGCACGCTGCAGCCGGGCGTCACCGCGAAGGACGTGATCCTCGCGGTGATCGCCAAAATCGGCACCGGCGGCGGGCAGGGCTACGTCCTCGAGTACCGCGGCAAGGCCATCGAAGACCTGTCGATGGAAGCCCGGATGACCATCTGCAACATGTCGATCGAGGCGGGCGCGCGCGCCGGCATGATCGCGCCGGACGAGACGACCTTCGCCTACCTCAAGGGCCGTCCGCACGCGCCGAAGGGCGAGGCGTGGGACGCCGCCGTCGCCGCCTGGCGCGAGCTGCGCACCGACGAGGGCGCGGAATTCGACGCCGAGGTCCACCTCGACGCGGACCAGCTGACGCCGTTCGTGACCTGGGGCACCAACCCGGGACAGGGCCTGCCGCTGGGCGATTCGGTGCCCGACCCGGCCGCGATCCCGGACGAGAACGCGCGCTTCGCCGCCGAGAAGGCGCTGTCCTATATGGATCTGAAGCCGGGCACGCCGCTGCGCGAGATCGCGGTGGACACCGTTTTCCTCGGGTCCTGCACCAACGGCCGGATCGAGGACCTGCGCGCCGCGGCCGAGGTGCTGCGCGGGCGCAAGGTGGCCGATTCGGTCCGGATGCTCGTGGTGCCCGGTTCGATGCGGGTGCGCAAGACCGCCGAAGAGGAAGGCCTGGACAAGATCTTCGCCGAGGCGGGAGCCGAATGGCGGCAGGCGGGCTGCTCCATGTGTCTCGGGATGAACCCGGACCAGCTCGCCCCCGGCGAGCGGAGCGCGTCCACCTCCAACCGCAACTTCGAGGGACGGCAGGGCAAGGGCGGCCGCACGCACCTCGTCTCGCCGCTCGTGGCCGCCGCCACCGCCGTGCGCGGGACGCTGTCCTCGCCCGCCGACCTGCCCGCCTGACTTCCCCGAGAGGAGCTCCCACCATGGAACCGTTCACCCAGCACACCGGGATCGGGGTCCCGCTGCGCAGGTCCAACGTGGACACTGACCAGATCATCCCGGCCGTCTACCTCAAGCGCGTGACCCGCACCGGATTCGAGGACGGGCTGTTCGCCGCCTGGCGCGGCCAGGAGGACTTCATCCTCAACCAGGAACCGTTCAAGAACGGGTCGGTGCTGGTCGCCGGGCCGGACTTCGGCACCGGTTCGTCGCGCGAGCACGCCGTGTGGGCGTTGATGGACTACGGCTTCCGGGTCGTCATCTCGTCCCGGTTCGCCGACATCTTCCGCGGCAACTCCGGCAAGGGCGGCCTCGTCGCCGCGCAGTGCGAGCAGTCGGATGTCGAACTGCTCTGGAAGCTGCTGGAGAACGAGCCCGGCACCGAGGTGTCGGTGGACCTCGAAGCCAAGACCGTGCGGGCCAAGGACTTCACCGCGCCCTTCCAGATCGACGACTACGTCCGCTGGCGGCTGCTCGAAGGACTCGACGACATCGCGCTGACTCTGCGCCACGCGGGGGACATCGACGAGTTCGAGTCGAAGCGGCCCTCCTGGAAGCCCGCGACGCTTCCCGCCGCGACCTCCTGACCTGCGCCGCCGGGGCCGGATTCCCTGCTCGGAAAGGGAATCCGCCCCCGGCGGGCCCCCTCTTCGCCCACGCCAAACGGAGCCTCCCGGACCCGGAAACGGGTCCTTCGGGAGGGCGGAACCGTTCCCGCCGCAAGGGAAAATTTCGCGTGCCGTTTGGAATTTGTGCTGTCTTGGTAATACCGTGTGCGTTAGCCGGCCGACCTGGCCGTGGACGAAGAGTTCTTCTTGGAGGGACTGGAATGGCCAACAAGGCCCAGCTGATCGAGGCGCTGTCGGAGCGTCTGGGCGACAAAAAGGTTGCTTCGGAGGCCGTCGACGGTCTCGTCGACATCATCATCCGGACGGTCAACAAGGGCGAAAAGGTGAACATCACCGGCTTCGGGGTGTTCGAGAAGCGCGCTCGTGCCGCCCGCACCGCGCGCAACCCGCGCACCGGCGAAGCCGTGCGAGTGAAGAAGACGAACGTTCCGGCGTTCCGCGCGGGCACCACGTTCAAGGACGTGATTTCCGGTTCGAAGAAGCTGCCGAAGGCCACGGCGGCGAAGCGGGCCACGGCCAGCACCGCGAAGGCGACCACCACCCGCGCCGCCTCGACGACCGCCACGCGCAGCACCCGTGCCACGGCGGCGAAGCCCGCCGCCACGCGCACCCGCGCCACCGCGGCCAAGGCTCCCGCCAAGGCCACCGCGGCCAAGACGACGACGCGCGCCACGGCCGCGAAGTCCACCACCACCCGCGCCAAGGCGGCCCCGAAGGCCACCACCACGCGGGCGAAGGCCGCCGCCAAGCCTGCCGCCAAGACCACCGCGGCAGCGAAGAAGACCACGGCCGCGGCCAAGAAGGCCCCGGCGAAGCGCACCTCGGCGGCCAAGAAGAAGTAACAGCCCCGGTATTCGTTGCTTCGCGGCAGGGCCCCGACCTCGGGTGAGGTCGGGGCCCTGCCGCGTTTTCGGGGGGACTTGGGCGGCT
>NZ_JARACH010000131.1:3261-4997 GCF_029087445.1 Amycolatopsis sp. La24 | reverse complement strand
GTTAAGTTCGGCGGTGTCCTACTCTCCCACAACCCTTCGGTTGCAGTACCATCGGCGCAGTCAGGCTTAGCTTCCGGGTTCGGAATGGGACCGGGCGTTTCCCTGACGCTAAAACCACCGAAACACTCCGAAACAACACACACCCACCCCTCGAGGGGTGACCGGTGTGGTGTTTCAGAACCGTAGAGTGGATGCGAGCGATCTTTGTGGGCAAGTCCTCGGCCTATTAGTACCAGTCAACTCGACAACACATTACTGTGCTTCCATTTCTGGCCTATCAACCCAATCGTCTCTTGGGGGCCTTAACCCACATGGGGTGGGATACCTCATCTTGGAACAGGCTTCCCGCTTAGATGCCTTCAGCGGTTATCCCTTCCGAACATAGCCAACCAGCCATGCCACTGGCGTGACAACTGGCACACCAGAGGTCCGTCCGTCCCGGTCCTCTCGTACTAGGGACAGCCTTCCTCAAGTATCCTGCGCGCGCGGCGGATAGGGACCGAACTGTCTCACGACGTTCTAAACCCAGCTCGCGTGCCGCTTTAATGGGCGAACAGCCCAACCCTTGGGACCTACTCCGGCCCCAGGATGCGACGAGCCGACATCGAGGTGCCAAACCATGCCGTCGATATGGACTCTTGGGCAAGATCAGCCTGTTATCCCCGGGGTACCTTTTATCCGTTGAGCGACACCCCTTCCACCAGGAGGTGCCGGATCACTAGTCCCGACTTTCGTCCCTGCTCGACATGTCTGTCTCACAGTCAAGCTCCCTTGTGCACTTGCACTCGACACCTGATTGCCAACCAGGCTGAGGGAACCTTTGGGCGCCTCCGTTACCCTTTAGGAGGCAACCGCCCCAGTTAAACTACCCATCAGGCACTGTCCCTGAACCAGATCATGGTCCGAGGTTCAGATTCCCAATCCGACCAGAGTGGTATTTCAACAACGACTCCACACCCACTAGCGTGAGCGCTTCACAGTCTCCCACCTATCCTACACAAGCCGAACCGAAAACCAATACCAAACTATAGTAAAGGTCCCGGGGTCTTTCCGTCCTGCCGCGCGTAACGAGCATCTTTACTCGTAATGCAATTTCGCCGGGCCTGTGGTCGAGACAGCCGGAAAGTCGTTACGCCATTCGTGCAGGTCGGAACTTACCCGACAAGGAATTTCGCTACCTTAGGATGGTTATAGTTACCACCGCCGTTTACTGGCGCTTAAATTCTCAGCTTCACCCCCCGAAAGGAGTTAACCGGTCCTCTTAACGTTCCAGCACCGGGCAGGCGTCAGTCCATATACATCGTCTTGCGACTTCGCATGGACCTGTGTTTTTAGTAAACAGTCGCTTTCCGCTGGTCTCTGCGGCCAACCACCCCTCCGTCCGCAAGGGACTTCAAGATGCTTGGCCCCCCTTCTCCCGAAGTTACGGGGGCATTTTGCCGAGTTCCTTAACCACAGTTCACCCGATCGCCTTGGTATTCTCTACCTGACCACCTGTGTTGGTTTGGGGTACGGGCCGTGCATGCACTCACTAGAGGCTTTTCTCGACAGCATAGGATCACCCACTTCGCCTCAAACGGCTACGCATCACGTCTCAGCCCATTGCCATGCGGATTTGCCTACATGACGGCCTACACGCTTACACCAGGACAACCATCGCCTGGCGGAGCTACCTTCCTGCGTCACCCCATCGCTTGACTACTACGGAATCAGGTCCCACGCTCCACACACGGNCT